>CAZEAA010000299.1:0-7494 GCA_964510015.1 uncultured Sandaracinaceae bacterium | reverse complement strand
CGGCGGCGGACGTGTGGTAGGAGCCGAGGCCGCCCAGCAGCATGTCTTCGCCGCGCGGCAGCGGGCAGCCGCCCACGGTGGAGCCGAAGCCCGTGTGCGCAAGACACAGCGCGGCCTCTGCCATGGCGATGTCCACGAAGCGCCCCTGTCCCGTGCGCTGGCGTGCGTGCAGTGCGGCCAGGATGCCGATCACGGCGAAGAGGCCACCCCCGATGTCGGCCATCTGCACGCCGGGCGGCTGCGGCGGACGGTCGGCCGGGCCCGTGTAGCCGAGCACGCCACCGCGCGCGAGGTAGTTGATGTCGTGGCCGGCGCGCTGCGAGAGCGGACCGTCCTGGCCGTAGCCCGTGATGGCGCAGTAGATGAGGCCCGGGTGCACCGCGCGCAGCGTCTCGTAGCCGAGGCCCAAGCGCTCCATCACGCCGGGGCGGTTGCCCTCGAGCACGATGTCGTAGCGCGGCAGGATGCGCAGGAAGGCCTCGCGCCCCGCGTCGGTCTTGAGGTCCAGCACCAGGCTGCGCTTGCCGCGGTTGGCCCAGTGGAAGAGCGTGCCCATGCCGTCGTCGGCGAGCGGCTGCGTGATGCGCAGGAAGTCGCCGCCGCGCGGGTCCTCGAGCTTGTCCACCTGGGCGCCGAGGTCGGCCAGCACCATGGAGCAGTAGGGGCCGGGCAGCAGGCGCGAGACGTCGAGCACCTTGACGCCTTCGAGGGAGCGGGATTCGTCGTTCATGCGTTCTTCTCTGCTCTACGGTTGGGGGAATGCGGGTCGGGTGGGTCGGCGGGCAGGCGTCAGCCGAGGATGGCCGGCAGCTTGATGGCCAGCATGGCGTTGCCGGTGACGTGCACCACGCCCGACGTGAAGTGGTTCATGGCCCGCGCGGGGTGGTCGCTGATCTCGCGCCACGCGTCGTGCGTCATGGTGAGCGTGCAGTCCGCGTCCTCGGTGTCGCCCTCGCGCACCTCCACGGGCTCCTTCAGCTGCACCGTCCACGTGCCGCCGCCGTCTCCCGTGATGCGGAACACGAACGTGGCCCCAATCCCCCTGGCGCGCTCTGGGTTCTTGGCGAGGCGCTCCGGGATGTCCCGCGTGAAGGAGGTGGTGGCGTCAGGCATGCAATGGCGCTCCGGGGTAGGGGTTACCGCCTACCGCGCACCTCCCGCTCTGTCAACGCTAGTACCTCGTCAGCTTCTCTGCGACGAGGTACTCGTCGCCACCTGGCGAGGTGACGGACTCACGCAGCGCTAGGCGTCGTCGAGATCGTCGGCGAGGTAGCTGAGGATCACCTCGTCGAGGGACTTCTCGCTGACCAAGTCGCCGCCGAAGATGGAGCCCGAAGGCTGGGGGCGGCTGGGCGCCGGCGGCACCGGCGACGTGAGCCCGGGCTTGCGAGTGGCGGCGTACAGGTTCTGCGGCGCGGGCCGCGAGTCTCGCTTGCTCTCGGCCAGCTTGGCGGCGGCGGCGTCCAGCGCGGCCACGTCCACGGGCGGCGCGCTCGTGATGGCGCGCGGCGGGGCCGAGGGCGCACCCTCGCCGCTGACGGCCTCCACTTGTTCGTCGAAGGCCCCGTCGCGCAGGCCGATGAACATGGCCTTGTGCTGGTCCTTCATGAGCTGCTTCACGTGCGTGGGCAGCTCCTCCGACCCGATCAGGTGCGAGTACGAGGTCTTCTTGGACGCGACGATGCGACCGCCGTCTGCGAACAGGTGCGTGATGATGTGAGGACGGTTGACACCCGAGTCCTCAGTCTGGATGTGGTACAGCTTCCCCTTGTGTCGAACGTTGGTGTTGTACCCGACGAGGGGGCTTTGGCCCTGTGCCATCCCGCCGATGCTAGTCCATTTCGCCCAGTTCCATCAAATCGCAATCACACAATTTGGCGTCCCCAACATGAAAAGCCCCGATCGTTCCACGGACAAGTCTCCTGCGCCGGATCTCAAGCTGCCTCGGGCGAGCGCGGAGCCCGTCAAACGCGCCCAAATCGAGCCCCTGCTCGTGCGGCCGGGCGCCCGCTACACCTGCTTCGGCGACGGCCTCTGCTGCATGGACATCCACATGATCGGGCCCATCGACCAGGCCGAGGTCGACCGCGTGGAGGGGTTCCGGGAGGGCGCCGCGGTCTGGGACGAGGCCTATGAGGAGCACGCCCTCTGCACCGCCGCCGACGGGGGCTGCGTGTTCCTCGAGGCGGACATGCGCTGCCGCATCCACGCCGACCACGGCCCCGAGCAGAAGCCCGAGGGCTGCCGGCGCTTCCCCATCGGCCTGACCGCCACGCCGTACGGCGGGCGCGTGACCACCGAGCACCGCTGCCCCTGCCGCACCATGGGGGACCGTCCGCTGCTCGAGGCCGAGCGCGCCGCGCCCGCGCTGTGCGACGACGACGGAGAGCTGTTCGAAGACCGCCGGGTGAAGCGCGTGCGCCTCACGCGGAAGGGCAAGAAGGTCTCGTTCGACCAGTGGCTCGAGATCGAGCGTCCGCTGCTGGCGGAACTCCAGAAGGGCAAGGCGCCCTGGTCGGTGATCACCGCCGAGCCGTTCCCGCGGCTCAAGCGCAACACGTGGAAGGACGTGGCCCACGAGCTCATCGAGGCGCGCGACGGCACCCGCTACGGCACGGCCAGCGCGTGGTTCGGCGACGCCATCCTGGTGCTCCAAGAAGGTGCCCGCCCGCGCACGCCGGGGCGTCCGTGGGCGGCGGCCTTCGAGCGGGCCCAAGCGCGCTCCACCGTGCAGCGCCTCCCGCGCCAGGTCTACGCCGACTTCATCGCCGACGCGATCTGGTCGCTGCGCTTCACGGAGTTCACCTCCTTCGACCTGGCATGCGCCGACTGGGCCACGCGCCTCGCCATCGCGCGCCACTGCGAGAAGGAGATTCGCGCGCAGGGTGTGACCGCCGAGCGCGCGGCGGCCGAGGCCCTGACCATCATCGAGGTGGTCGGCGAGGCCGAGGCCTGGCGCGACGTGGTGTCGAAGAACATGCGCGTCTGAGCATCACGCCTCGTCGCTCAAGAACCGCACGCTGCCGGTGCTCACGTCGTACATCGCGCCGGTGATGGCGATGCTGCCGTCCGCCAGCAGCGCAGCCAGCGCGGCGCTCTCCTTCTGGATGATGTCGATGGTGTGCTGCACGTTCAGCTCGGCGACCTGGTCCACGAACGCGGCCTTGCGCACCGGGTCGGCGAGCGTGGCGGCGTCCGGCACGGGGTCCACGCAGTCCTGTATGTCGCCCATCAGCGCGCCGATGTGCTGGCAGCCGGTGGCCTCTTCCGCCGTCTGACCGCTGGCCTTCAGCGTGATGGCCGACGTGACGGCGCCGCACAGCGTGTGGCCCATGACCAGGATCAGCTTCGCGCCCGCCACCTTGCAGGCGTACTCGATGCTGCCCAGCACCTTGCCGCTCGTGACGTTGCCCGCGATGCGCACGGTGAAGACGTCGCCGATGCCCACATCGAAGAGCTGCTCCACGGGCGCGCGGCTGTCGATGCAGCTGAGCACCACGGCAAGCGGCGCCTGACCCTGCGCCGTGCGCTCCATCTGGTGGCTGAGGTCGCGCGTCAGCGGGGCGCCCTTCAGGAAGCGCTCGTTGCCCACCTTCAGCAGCTCGAGCACGTCGGCCGGCGTGACCGAGCGCTGCACGGCGCGCGTGGCGTAGCCCTCGAAGTTGATGCCGGTGTTGAGCGCCGCGTACTGGCCCTTGAAGCCCAGGCAGCTGACCCCCACCCCGAGCGCCGGGCCCGTCTCGGCCACGAAGTCGCGGATCAGGTCCACGATGTCCGGGTCGATGTAGTCGGTCTGGCGCGCGTCGATCAGCAGGTGGCCGCCACGCGGCACGTCACGCATCGCGTTCTCGAGCGCGGCGCGGTTCAAGAAGCTCACCTGGTTGGCCAGCTCGATGCGCAGCACCTCACCGCTCGGGTGCTTCTCCACCACGCGCTGCACGGGGCGCCGCAGGTTGCTCCACAGGATGAACATGGTGGCGACGCCGAGGCCGATCATCACGCCCACCAAGAGGTCGGTGAAGACGATGACCACCACGGTGAGCACGAAGGGCAGGAACTGCTGCGGCCCGTCAGCCCACATCTGCTTGAACAGGGCCGGCTTCGCGAGCTTGAAGCCCGTGACCAAGAGGATGGCCGCCAGCGCCGCGAGCGGGATGGTGTTGAGCAGCGCGGGGATGAGCAGCACCGAGCCCGCGAGCAGGATGCCGTGCACCACGGTGCTCATCTTGGTCTTCACGCCGGCGTTGATGTTCACGCTGCTGCGCACGATGACGCTGGTGACCGGGATGCCGCCGATCAGACCGGAGACCATGTTGCCCACGCCCTGCGCCACCAGCTCTCGGTTGGGGGGCGAGCGGCGCTGCTCGGGGTCGATCTGGTCCACGGCGTCCAGGTTGAGCAGGGTCTCGAGCGTGGCCACGATGGCCAGCGTGATGGCCGCCACGTAGACGGCGGAGTTGGTCAGCACGGACCAGTCGGGGAAGGCCAAGAGCCCCACGGCGTCGGCGGCGCTGTCCGAGACCGGCACCTTCACGAGATGGTCCCCGGTGATGACCCACGTGCTCTCGAGGGCGCCGAGCACGGCGTTCGCCGCCACGCCGAAGAGCACCACCACCAGCGCGGCGGGCAGCGGGCTCGCCTTCAGGAACTTCACCTTGTCCCAGTAGACCAAGATCAGGATCGACAGCGCGCTGATCAAGACCGCGCCGGGCTGGATGTCGAAGAACGCCGCGAGCAGCTCGGAGATGGAGTTCTCGCCATCGGGCTGCCGGAACGACATCTCGCCCTCCGGGTCCTTGTCGTGCCCCAGGAGGTGCGGGACCTGCTTGAGGATCAGGATGACGCCGATGGCCGCGAGCAGCCCCTTGATGACCGAGTTGGGGAAGAACGAGCTGATGAAGCCCGCGCGCAGGAGGCCGAGCCCGACCTGCAGAGCACCCGCGATGACGACGGAGGCGAGGAACGCCTCGAACGAGCCGAGCTGGGTGATCTGGACGGCGACGACCGCGGTGAGGCCCGCGGCAGGGCCGGCCACGCTGGTGTGCGACCCGCTGAGGAGGCCGACGACGATGCCGCCGACCACTCCCGCGATGATTCCAGAAGCCAGGGGGGCGCCAGAAGCAAGGGCGACCCCCAGACAGAGGGGTAAGGCGACGAGGTACACGACAAGGCCGGCCATCAGGTCGCGGCCGGCATGGGGGAGGGTCAGGGACTTCATGGACTCCTTGAATTAGTTGGGCATTTCCGAAGAGGCGGAACCCGAGGGCAGCAGGTGGCGGTCAACATCCCGAGCGGGGCCCCATTCCAGCAAAACGCATCGAGTGTGTCAAAATGACCCGGAGACCCCCCGTCGGGGCCCGCCTGGGCTTCGTCGGAGGGCCGGGCTACCATCGCGCCATGAGAAAGCTGGTGGCGCTTCACTACTCGCCCTGGTCCGAGAAGGCGCGCTGGGCGCTGGACCACCACGGGGTCGCGTATCGCTATGAGGAGTACAAGATCCTCCTGGGCGAGCCCAAGCTGCGCCTCGCCACCAAGAACGTGCGTGGAAAGGCCACGGTCCCGGTGCTCTTCGACGGGCGCGAGGTGCTCTCGGAGTGCTGGGACATCGCGCAGCGCGCCGAGGCCGTGGGGCGAGGGGTCACATTGTTCCCGGCGGCCCACCGCGAGGGCGTGAGGCGCTGGCACGAGCGCGGGCAGGACGCGTGCGCGCTCGCGCGGGTCCGCCTGGTGGACACCATCCGTGAAGACAGCGACGCGATGCGCGCGCAGATCGACGCCGGGGTGCCGCGTCCCCTGCGCGGCCTGATGTACCCGAGCTCGCCGCTGGTGATGGCGTGGTTCGCGCGCAAGCACGCGGGGGCCTGCCCTGGCGACGGTGCCGCGCTGCGCGACACGTGCGAGGCGCTGCGCAGCGAGCTGAACGGCCGGCCGTACCTGTTCGACGGCATCACGTTCGCGGACATCTCCATGGCCGTCATGCTGCAGTTCGTGGAGCCAGTGGCCGACCGCTTCATCGCGCTCGACCCGCGCTTGCGGCGGGCGTGGCAGGACCCGGAGCTGGCGCGGGAATACGCCGACCTGCTCGAGTGGCGCGACCGCCTCTACGCGCACCATCGCTTGAGGTCCGCGTGACGGCACCCGTGTCTCCGGCCGACTCGGCCGCACAAGACCACGCCATGATCGCAGCCCAGCTGGGGCGTCCCACGCGGGGCGCGCCCGAGGTGGCGCTGCGCTGCTCGCTCGGCTTGCCGGTGGTGGTGCGCATGCCGCCCGTGCTGGACTCGGGGGAGCCGTTTCCCACGCGCTACTGGCTGACCTGCCCGTTGATGCACCGGCGCATCGCGCGCCTCGAGGGCGCGGGCGAGGTGCGGCGCATGGACCAGCTGCTCGAGGACGACCCGGAGTTCGCGCAGCAGATGCGCGAGGCCCACGCGCGCTACGCGGCCGAGCGGGACGCCCTGGTAGCCGCTGACGTGGCCTATCCCCCGCTCGGCGGGGTGGCCGGCATCCGCGCCGACCAAGCCGGACGCTCGGGCGTGAAGTGCCTGCATGCGCACGCCGCCGACTTCCTGGCCGGTCACGCGAACCCGGTGGGGCAGCGCGTGGCCGAGCAGACCCTGCCGGCCTGTTGCCCGACGCCGTGCGCCGTTCGTCGCGCCGAGGGCGAGGGCTTCGTGCGCGCGGACGACTGGAGCGAGCCCGCGCTCGACCTGAGCGTTCAGCTCAGCAGCTGACGGGCGACGCGCACCACCCACACCAGGATGGAGGTGATGGAGAGCAGGATGGCCCACTTCTCGGCGTGCAGGCGCTCGAGCGTGTCCAGCACGGGGCTGCCCTTGTAGAGCCCGATGGCGGCGACGGGGATGGTGAAGAAGGTGACCAGGAACAGCATCACGCCGAACGGGTTCGCGAAGGTGGCGCCGCTGAACTGCCCCCGCACCATGTGCGCGAAGCTGGTGGTCAGGCCGCAGCCGGGGCAGGGGATGCCCGTGACCACCAAGAAGCCACAGGGCGGCAGGCCCAGCTGCTGATGCGTGCCCATGCCCTCGGGGGCGGGCGTGACCTGCGTGGCGGTGATGACCACGGCGAGCGGGATGATGAACAGGAAGAACCAGCCCACGCGCGAGACCCACGAGGACGACCGCGCGGGGACGTACGCGACGTGCCCTCCGCCGAAGCTCAGCGGGGCGGCCTGGTGGGATGCCTCGGGTGGCTCGGCGTGGGGATCGGTGCTGGACACACAACGACCTTCGCCCCCCGCCCGCGCGGCGTCAAGCGCTCGCACGTCCGCCGAGGGCCACTCGGAAGAAGCGTCGATCGGGGCTATCGAACCGCGCTGGACTCTCTGGTAGGCTCGCTCCCGTGAATTGCCACAGCGGTTTTGGGTGGACGCTGCGACTCGCGGCGTTGTCGATGGTGTGGGGCACGAGCGCCGCAGCGTATGCGGACGAAGTGCCTGCGGAGCTGGTCGCTGCGGAGGAGGCCCCGCCGGCC
>CAZEAA010000298.1:0-7603 GCA_964510015.1 uncultured Sandaracinaceae bacterium | reverse complement strand
CGAGGTCCATCTCGAGGCCCAGCATCTCCGTGGGGTAGCCGGTCTTCTCGGCCACCACCTGGAGCATGAGCTTGCGCAGGTCACGACCGGGCGCAGGCGTCGCCACCGCCTTGGCGGGCGCGGGCGCGGGCGCCGCCTTCACGGGAGCGGGAGCCGCCGCGCGCACGGGCGCGGGTGCTGCAGCGACGGGTGCCGCTGCGGGCGCTGCAACGGGGGCCGCTGCAACAGGCGCCGCGGCCGGGGCGTACGCCACTGGAGCAGCCGCAGGCGCAGCCTGAACGGGAGCCGCAGGCGCCGCGAACACCGGCGCGGGCGCCGGCGCGAACACCGGCGCCGCGAAGGCCACCGGCGCGGGCGCCGCGAGGCCAACGCCGGCCAGCGTGGTCATACCGAACACGCTGGTCTGGGCGCTCTGCAAGAACGCCGAGTGCGACGCGGCCATGGCCGACTGGAAGGCCGAGTGCGCCTGGGCGGTCTGCTGCTGGATGGCCGCGTAGGCCGCGAGCCAATCCGAGCTCGCCCCGACGGGAACGTGGGCCACGGCGGCGGGCTGCATGACCGCAACCGGCTGTGCCACGGGCGCGGGCTGTGCCACGGGCGCGGGCTGTGCCACGGGAGCAGCCACCGGCGCGGGCGCCACGCGAGCCACCGTGGGCTCCGTATGAGCCACGGGCGCAGCCGCGCGAGCCACGGGCGCGCTCGGCGCTGCCACCTTCGCAGGCACAGCCACCACGGGCGCCACCACGCGCTCGGGGTTGGGCTTCGGCAGCGCCGCGGCGCCGCCCTTCGGCGGGTACGGCTTGTCGTAGTTGGAGCCGTTGATCTTCAGCGCCATCTTCGGCTTCACGCGCGAGCGCGGGTCGTCCAGCACGCGCAGGCCCGCCGACAACGGCGCGAGCGTCATGAACACGCCAGCGGCCACCAGCTTGGCGAGCGACTGCACCAGCGCCTCTTCGCCGTCCTTGCCCTTGCGGTCGAGCGCGATGGCGCTGTGCGGCACGTCACCGAGGATGCGGCCGACGAGCCCCGTGAGCACCGAGCCCGGGCCCACTTCCACGAAGGTGCGGCAGCCCGCCGCGTGCATGGCGCGGACCTGCTCCACGAAGCGCACGGGCTCCGCGATCTGCTGGCCCAGGATGGCGCGCGCCGCCGCCGTGTCGGCGGGGTACGGAGCCGCTTCCGAGTTGGCGTACACGGGCGTGCCGGGCGCGCTGAACTCGATGCCGCTCAGGAACTCCTTGAACGGCACGGTGGACGCCGAGACCACCTTGCTGTGGAACGCGGTGGCCACCGACAGGCGCGTGGCGCGCAGGCCATCGGCCTTGAGCTTGGCCTCGACCGCCTCGATGGCCGCCATCGGACCCGACAGCACCACCTGCTCGGGCGCGTTGTGGTTCGCGATGACCACGTCCTCGCCGTAGCTCTCGAGCTTGGGGCGAAGCACTTCCACGGTGGCGGTGACGGCGAGCATGGAGCCCGGCGTCTGCGCGGCGTCGCGCATCAGCTCACCACGGCGGCGCGCGATGCGCAGGGCATCGGTGTCGCTGATCGCACCCGCGGCAGCGAGCGCCATGACCTCACCAAAGCTGTGACCACCCACGGCCGCCGGCGTGACACCCAGCGCGCGCAGCAGGCGCAGGAGCCCGAGGCTGTGCGTGCCGATGGCCGGCTGCGCCCACTCGGTGGCGGTCAGCTTGTCGGCCGCGCGCTTCTGCTCGTCGGCCGTGAACTGCGAGCGCGGGAAGACCACGTCGTGCGGCTGCTCGTTCGCGAGCGCCAGGCTGGCCGCGCTGTCCCACGCGGAGCGCACCTCTTCGAAGGACACCGCGATCTCGCGGCCCATCTCCACGTACTGGCTGCCCTGCCCCGGGAAGAGCAGCGCCACACCGCCGTCGTGGACGCCCACGCCGAACGACACGCCGCCCGGACGGTCCCCGGCCACGCCCTCGTCGGCCAGCTCGGCACCCTGACGGAGCTTCGCCACCAGGTCCGCTTCGCTCTTGGCCACCACGGCCACGCGCGCGCCGTGCTGCGACGCCGCGGCGTCGAAGGCCAGCTGCGAGCTCTGCGCGAGGAACGCGAGCATGCCCGCGTCGGTGCAGGTCTCGACCTCGGTCGCGAGCGCGCGGCACTTGGCGGCCACGTCGGCGGCGCTGCCACCGGTCACCACCACCAGCTCGCTCACGTAGGCGCGCGTGCGGTCCTGCCGCGCGCTCGGTCCCGTGTACTCCTCCATGGCGATGTGGAAGTTGCTGCCGCCGAAGCCGAACGAGCTGACCGCCGCACGGCGCGGGTGGTCACTGCCGCGCACCCAGGGGCGCGCCTTGGTGGGCAGGTAGAACGCGCTCTGCTCGAGCTTCAGCTTGGGGTTGGGCGCGTCCACCTTGGTGGTGGGCGGCAGCACCTTGTGGTGCAGCGCCATGACCGCCTTGATGAGACCCGCGGCGCCGGCGGCCGCCTTGGTGTGGCCGATCTGCGACTTCACCGAGCCGAGCGCGCACCACTGACGGTCTTCGCGACCGGACTCGTTCCACACGGTGTCGAGGCCGCCGAACTCGGCCGCGTCACCCGCCTTGGTGCCGGTGCCGTGCGCTTCCACGAGCTCCACCGTCTCGGGGCCGTAGCCCGCGAGGTCATAGGCGCGGCGCAGCGCACGGGCCTGTCCCTCGGGGACCGGCGCGTAGACGCTCTTGCTGCGGCCGTCGCTGGACGTGCCCACGCCCGTGATCACGGCGTACACGCGGTCGCCGTCGCGCTCGGCGTCGCTCAGGCGCTTGAGCGCCACCATGGCGATGCCCTCGCCCAGCATGGTGCCGTCGGCCTGGTCCGAGAACGGGCGGCAGTCGCCCGACGGGCTCAGCGCGGGCGTCTTGCTGAAGCACATGTACATGAAGATGTCGTTCATGGTGTCGGCGCCGCCCGCGATGGCGAGGTCGCTGTCACCGAGACGAAGCTCGTTCACCGCCATGCTCAGCGCCGAGAACGTGCTCGCACACGCCGCGTCGGTGACGCAGTTGGTGCCGTGCAGGTCGAGGCGGTTGGCGATGCGGCCGGCGACGACGTTACCGAGCACGCCCGGGAAGGTGCTCTCTTGCCAGGGCGTGTACTCCGCCGAGATGCGCGCGCACACGTTCTGCACTTCGCTCTCGGGCAGGCCCGCGTCGCGCAGCGCCTTCACCCAGATGGGCTTCTGCAGGCGGCTCACCATGGAGCCCAGCAGCTCCTGCGCCGACGTGACGCCGAGCATGATGCTCATCTTCTCGCGGTCCATGTCCTGGAACTGCCCGCGCGCGGCGTCCTCCAGCACCTGCTTCGCCACGATGAGCGCCAGCAGCTGGTTGGTGTCGGTGGCCGGCACGATGTTCGGCGGCACGCCCCACGCCATGGGGTCGAAGTCCACGTCCGGCAGGAACGCGCCGCGCTTGGCGTACGTCTTGTCCGGCACGGAGGGATCGGGATCGTAGTAGTCCTCGATCAGCCAGTGGGACGCGGGCACGTCCGTGATGAGGTCCTTCCCGCTGAGGATGTCGCGCCAGAAGCCGTCGGCGTGGATGGAGCCCGGCATCAGGGAGCTGATGCCGACGATCGCGATGGGGCAGTCGTTCTTCTTGGTCATGGCGTTCACGCGAGAGGTCGAGGGGAGAAATCGAAGGCGGCCGCGGGCATGGGCACGCCGTAGGAGCGGAGCTGCTGAGCGCGCGTGATGACCGCGGCGCCCTCCAGCAAGTTGAAGGCGATCTGGACGGCGTCACGAGCGGCGGGCGCTTCCAAGAAGCTGCCGCGCACCCAGTCGTTGAAGGCGCCTTGGGCTGGGCCACACCAGATCTGGTAGTCCATGCGGCGCGTCTCGTCGCCGCTGATGGCCCACTTGGACGACAGGCCCAGGTACCAGCGGAAGACCAGCGCCATCTTGTGCTTGGGCTCGCGCTCGGCGCGCGCCACCTCGGCGGGGTTGCGCGTGAGGAAGAAGTCGCGTGTGCCCTGCCACACGGTCTGCCAGGGCTGCCCCAGGATCTGCTTCTCGAGCGGCCCGCGCACGTCGTCGGGCAGCGCCTCGAGGCTGTCGTAGCGCGTGTAGATCTCGTAGAGCTTCAGCGCGCGCGGCCCGAACAGGGTGCCGCGCTTGAGCACCTGCACCTTCACGCCCAGCTCGAACATGTCGGCCGAGGGCGCCATGATCACGTCGCCCATGGCCGCCTGCGCCAGGAGCTGCTTGCCGTGCTCGCACAGGCCGCCCTGCAGCGTGCCCTGGTTCACGCTGCCGGTGAGCACGTAGGCCGCACCCAGCGAGAAGGCCGCCGCGATGGCCGAGGGCGTGCCCAGGCCGCCGGCCGCCCCCACGCGGATGGGCCGCGTGTAGCCGTACTCGCGCGTGAGGTCGTCGCGCAGGCGCATGATCACGGGGAACACCGCCGTGAGCGTCTGGTTGTCGGTGTGGCCGCCCGAGTCGGCCTCCATGGTGACGTCTTCGGCCACGGGCACGAGCGCCGCCAGCTCGGCCTCTTCGCGCGTGAGGTGCCCCTTGCTCACGAGCGCGTCCAGGATGGCCTTGGGCGCCGGCATCAAGAAGCGGCGCGCGGTCTCGGGCCGGCTGATCTTGGCGAACACGTAGTTCTGGCGCTCGATGCGGCCGCCTTCCCCACGCCGCAGGCCCGTGCACGCGTAGCGCACGATCGGCTCGGTGAGGCCCATGTAGGCCGACGCGGAGACGCGCCGCACGCCGCGCTTGATGTACAGATCGGCGATGGACTCCTCGAGGTCCGGCTCGTTGGGCGAGTGGATCAGGTTCATGCCCCACGGCAGCCGGTCGCCGAGGCGCGCGGTCAGCGTGTCGAGCGCCTCCTCCACGCGCGGACGCACGAGGCCGGCCGAGCCGAAGAAGCCGATCATCCCGTTCTCGGCCATGGCGATGACCAAGTCCGTGGTGGCGATGCCGTTGGCCATGGCGCCGGCGATGTACGCGAAGCGCGTGCCGTGCACCTCGTTGAAGCCGCGGTCACCGAGCCACTCCGGGTACAGCGCAGGCAGCGAGCCCAGCAGCGGGAACGTGGGGTGGCCGTTCAGCTCGCGGGTCGACAGCGCGTCACCCTCGAGGGCGACACCCACGGAGCCAGTCTGCGGGTCACGGACGACGAAGGCAGGCCGACGGAACGCGTGCGCAGCCGCGACGAGCGCGGAGGCCTCGAACGCTGGGGGGGTAGCGGTTCGTACGGCCCCGAGGGGGATCAAATCGGCGACGGTCATGGAGCTCCGGGGCGCGGCGCACATCGCACCACACCACGCATCTCGATTTAGCCCGAGTGGCCAATTGCATTTGTCACCGTTCGGTCATTTCGCGTATCAGACGCGTAAATCACTGGGGAATTCGGCGCATTTTCCCTACCGTGACCCACACCTGACGAGGCAGGCGATCATGTCGTGGGGGCCGCTCGACAGTAGGCCGCGAGCACTCGGTTGAGCGCCTCGAGCGAGATGGGCTTGCTCAGGAAGTCGCACATCCCAGCCGCGAGCGCTTGTTCTCGGTCACCCATCATCGCGTTCGCCGTGACGGCGATGATGGGTGTGTGGTCCCCCCCGGCACGAAGCCTGCGAGTGGCCTCGAAGCCATCCATCACCGGCATCTGACAGTCCATCAGCACGACGGCGTACTCCCCTCGTGACACCATTCCGAGCGCCTCGAGGCCGTTGGCTGCGACGTCGGCATCGAGGCCGAGGTTGGACAGCATCATGCGCAGCACCTGCTGGTTCACGACGTTGTCCTCTGCCACCAGCACGCGCCCGCTGAGCGTCGCCCGAGCGACTCGATACGGTGGCGTCGTGCGCGTGGCGCTGCGTCGGGACGCTTTGCCCAGCGCCTCGGCGAGCGCTCGGCGTCGCGGCGGCTTGCTCACCCACCCCGCCGCTCCCTGTCCCCACGCCGGCATGCGGGCAAAGGGACCGGCGACGGGCGCGAGGACCACCACGGGCGTGCCACCCGGCGACAGGCTGTCGTTCACGAGGTGTTCGGCGGCGCTGTCGGGGAAGTCGGCGTCCACGATGACCGCCTGCGGCCGCCCCTCCCGACTCGCCTGCAGCGCTTGCTCACGGGAGGCCACGCGCTGCACGGTGCAGCCCCAGCGCAGGAGCTCGCGCTCGAGGGAGCTGCCGAACGCAGGGTCACCCGCCAGGAGCACCACCCTCGTCCCGTCGTGGAGGGGCATGTGTGTGGAGGTACGGCTGCTCACCCCGACCCGCGCGGAGGCCCAGAAGCAGCTCCCCTCGCCAGCGACGGAGCGCACCCCGCAGTCGCCGCCGAGCGCCTTCGACAGGCGCTTCACGATGGCCAGCCCCAGGCCTGTGCCGCCGAACACGCGCGTGGTGGCGCTGTCGGCCTGCACGAACGGGTCGAACAGCCTCCCGATGCTCTCCTCCGTGACGCCGATACCCGTGTCCTGAACCTCGAAGCGCAGCGTGGCGCTGTCGCTCAGGGTGGCGTCGGACGTGACGTCCAGCCGAACCCAGCCGCGTGGCGTGAACTTGATGGCGTTCGAGACGAGGTTCAGCAGCACTTGGCGGATGCGGCCAACGTCGGCCACCACCACGCTCGGCACCATGGGCCCCACGTCCACGATCAGCTCGAGCCCTTTCGCGTGAGCGCTCTCCGCTACCAAGCTGATCACGTCTTCGATGGCATCGCGGAGATGGAACTCGACGGGCTCGATGACGAGCTTGCCCGCGTCCACCTTCGAGAAGTCGAGGACGTCCTGGATCAACGTGAGCAAGGCGTCCCCGCTGCGGCGCGCGGTGTCGGCATACTGGCGCTGCAGTTGGTCGAGCTCGGTGTCGAGCAGCAAGCTGGTCATCCCCAGCAAGCCGTTCAACGGGGTGCGGATCTCGTGGCTGATGGTCGCCAGAAAGTCCGAACGCGACGCCGCCGCCCGCTTGGCTTCGAGCTCGGCCGCCGTGCGCACCGCGATCTCCTGCCGCAGGAACTCGTTGGTCTCGAGCAGCGCGCTCTCGGCATACTGCTGGCTCCGTAGGAAGCTCACCATGACGGTGAGCGCTGCGAGCAGTGCGCCCAAGAATGTCAGGCCCTCGGCGAGGTTCCGTTGCGAGGGCGGTATGAGGTTCGGCAGCGCGATACCGAGGAAGTCGAGCACCCAGAAGGGGGTCACCGCCAGGATGCTCACGATGCCCCAGAAGATGCCTGGGCGGAGGCCCAGGGAGGAGCCCGCGACGAGGGGCACCACCAGGAACCACGCGAACTGTGGGTTGCGAAACCCACCCGTGGCGAACGCCTGCCCCACCAGCACCAACGTCAGCGCGCCCGCCAGGCCGTGCCCCGCGAGGGTGATGCGACCGGAGAAGGCCATCGCGAGGTACCCACCCACGCCCACTCCGAAGCCCAGCACCAACGTCACGGCCTGGGGAACGAGGCCCAGGTAGAGCGAGTGGGCCAGGAAGACGAGGGCGATGGTGGCCAGGCCGAGGATGGTGCCCGCGATGGACCTCACACGATGAAGCTCCAACAGCGTCAGCTGGGATGGGTCGAAGCCGGCGAGGAGGTAGCGTTCGAACAAGCGCATCAGAGCTGCTCGAAGATTGCATGGGCCTGTGTCACCTT
>CAZEAA010000297.1:0-7606 GCA_964510015.1 uncultured Sandaracinaceae bacterium | reverse complement strand
ACGGCCAAGCGCCTGGTGTGGTCGAAGTTCGTGAACGCCGGCCAGACCTGCGTGGCGCCCGACTACGTGTTGGTGGAGGACAGCGTCCACGACGCGCTGGTGCACCGCATGGTGGCCTGCATCCGCGAGTTCTACGGTGACGACCCGCAGCAGAGCCCCGACTTCGCTCGCGTGGTGAACGCGCGGCACCACCAGCGCCTCATGAAGCTGCTGGGCGCCGGTGAGATCGTGGCCGGCGGCAAGGGCGACGAGGCCGACCGCTACATCGCGCCCACCATCATCAAGGACGTGCCGGAAGACGCGCCCGTCATGCAGGACGAGATCTTCGGGCCCATCCTGCCCGTGCTCTCGGTGGCCAGCGTGGACGCGGCCATGTCGTTCATCAACCGCCGTCCGAAGCCGCTGGCGCTCTACCTCTTCTCGAGCGACGAGCGCACGCACGAGCGCGTACTGAAGCGCACCACCTCGGGGGGCGTCACCATCAACCACGGCTGGCTGCACCTGGGTGTGCCCGACCTGCCGTTCGGCGGCGTGGGCGAGAGCGGCATGGGCGCCTATCACGGCAAGCGCAGCTTCGACGTCTTCAGCCATCAGAAGGCCGTCTTGCGCAAGGGCACGCGCATGGACCCGCCGGTCATGTACCCGCCGTACACGGAGTGGAAGCAGAAGCTGGTCGCGCTGCTCGCCTGAGGTTCCCTACGTCGGACTCGGATGAAGCCCTGACGTCACCTCGCGTCAGGGCTTCTTCTTGAGGTCCTCGGTGGGCACGCCCACGTGGATGTACACGCCAGTGCTGGGGCGCGGCGGGCTGAGCGACGGCCGCTGGGAAGTGGGCCGCTGGCTCTGCCCCACCATCGTGTCCTCGTCGTGATCGGGATGGGCGGCGTCAGCCGGGTTCAGCGCGATGCCGTCGAGGTCGGTGCTCTCTTCGAGCGGGGGCACCGAGCTACGCCGCGGCGGGGGCGCCGAGCTGCTACGACTCGCGCTCGCCATGTTGGGCGCCGGCGGCACGCTGGTGCGCGTGCCCGGCAGCGCGAACGACGCCGAGCCGTCCTTCGCGCGCTCCTGACCGGGCGGGAAGGCCTCTGCCAAGTAGGCCGCCACGCGCGCGGTGCCGAGCTGGATGCGCTGCGCCGCGGCGAATCCTTCTATCTGGCGCTGCAAGACCTCGGCGCTGGCGGGGCGCGCGTCCGGGTCGCGCGCGAGGGCGCCTGCCAGGATCTCCTCCAGCATCGGCGGGAAGTTGGGCCGCTGCGCGCCTGCGGGCGGTGCGTCGGCGTCCATGAGCGCGCGCCGCAGCCGCTCGCCGCGGCCGTCGTAGAGCCGCGCGCCCGTGGTCATCTCGTAGAGCAGCACACCCAGCACGAACACGTCGGCACGACGGTCGGGCGGCTCGCTCCCGACGATCTGCTCGGGCGCCATGTACCCGGGGGTGCCGCGTCCATCGCTTCCCGTGGCGTCCAGCTGCTCACGCGGCAGCGCGCAGCCGAAGTCAGTGATGCGCGCGAGGCCGTCGCGCCCCAGCACCACGTTCTCGGGCGCCAGGTTGCGGTGCACCAGCTCGGTGGGCTGGCCGTACTTGTTGGTGAGCTCGTGCAGGTGATGCACCGCCGCGCACAGCTGGCTGACCACGCTCAGCGCCAGCGCCATGGGAAGCGGCATGGCCCGCTCGCGCTCGGACTCCATGACCCACTTGAGCGTGGGCCCCGGGATGAACTCGAGCGCGATGAACCACGCGCCCGACTTGGCATCGCGCTGCAGCTCGTACACGTGCGGGATGCTGCGTTGGCGAAGGCGCGCGAGCAGGTGCGCCTCGTTCTGGAAGGCACGCAGCGAGATGGAGTCGGAAACCAGCGCGTCCTTGAGGCGCTTCACCACCACCTCGCGGACGAAGCCGCCGTCGCCCTGCTGGAGCGCGCTGTAGGCGTCGCACAGGTCGTTGTCGCTCAGTCGACGCCCGAGCTGGTAGCGGCCGAGCCTCTCTTCCATCGGGGCCATCGTAGCCGGCTTTGGGGTACGCGGGTCGAGGATTCTGGCACAGTGCGACCCATGGCCGATTCCGCACTCCGCAGCGCGCTCTCGCGCGTCCCCGGCGCCGACAAGGCGCTGCCCTTCTTGGACATGGACGGCCCCGTCAACGTGGTGCGGATGGCCTGGGACCGGATGCGCACGCTGCCCTACGGGAACGTGGTGTTCAGCCGCATGGTCGGCCGCGCCGCGCCCTACACCGGCAGCATCCGCGCCGTGGTCACCGACCTCGCGGAGGGGCACAGCCAGGTGGTGCTGCGGGACCGCCCCGAGCTGCGCAACCACCTCGACTGCGTGCACGCCATCACGCTGGCCAACCTCGCGGAGATGACCGGCAACTTGGCGCTGGCCTACGGGCTCCCCGACGACGCGCGCTTCATCGTGGCGGGCATGGACCTCGAGTACGTGAAGAAGGCACGCGGGACCATCACGGGCACGGCGGACTTCGAGCCGATTCGGTCGTCCACGCAGGGCAATTACGACATCCCCGTGGTGATGAAGAACGCGGCGGGGGAGGTGGTGACGCGGGCCGTGTTGCGCGTGCAGGTGGGGCCGAAGAAGCGGAAGCGGTGAGCGACGGGCGGTGATGGGTGTCGCACCGCGTTGTCGTTGCCGCAGGCTTTGACGTGGTCGTAGGCGTTGACGTGGTCGTAGGCGTCAACGTGCTCGTAGACATGCTCGTGCTCGTGCTCGTGACCGCCTGCGTCGTCGCCACGGATGGAACCGGCCCGCCGGGTCCGTTCTCGCCCGGTTGATGGCCGCGCTGGCTGCTTGCTCGTGACGCTACGGGGGCCGCTCGTGACCGAACACGAGCACGAGCACGAGCATGTCAACGAGCACGCATACGTTGACGACCACGACCACGACCACGACCACGTCGACGTGGCGTGTCGCTGGCTGCGAGGAACTAGCGTGGGGAGCTGGAGAGCGCGCCGCCGGTGGTGCCAGGAGCGGGGGCCAGGGAGAGGGGGCTCGGGATGGCGTCGGCGCCGCGCGGGAGGTGCGTGACCAGGCGGGTGCCGCGCTTGTAGGTGAGGTAGGCCCAGACCCACTCGAAGAGCACCATGATGCGGTTGCGGAAGCCGATGAGATAGATGATGTGGACGAAGCCCCACGCCAGCCACGCGATGAAGCCGCTGGTGGTGAGCGCGCTGGACTGCACCACGGCGCGTGAGCGACCGATGGTGGCCATGATGCCCTTGTCCACGTAGCGGAACGGCTTGCGCGCCTGCGAGCGCAGGTCCGAGCGTATGACGCCGGCCACGTAGCGACCCTGCTGGATGGCCACGGGCGCCAGGCCCGGCAGCGCCTCGGTCTCGCCCTTGGGTACGAAGGCGGCCATGTCGCCGATGCAGAAGATCTCGGGGTGGCCCAGCACCGCGCAGTTGGCGTCCACGCGCACCTGACCACGGCGCGTGAGCTCCACGCCGAGCCGCTGCGCGAGCGACACCGGCTGCACGCCGGACGCCCACACCACGAGCGACGCCGGGATCAGCTCGCCCGCCACCACGGCGCCCTCGGCCGTGACGTCGGTGACCGGAGCGCCGAGCCGCAGCGTGACCCCCAGCTCCTTCAGGCCTTCGGCCGCGGACTCCGACAGGTCGGGACGGAAGGGCGTGAGCACGCGCTTGCCCATCTCCACGAGCACCACGTGGATGTCCTTGAGCTGGACGCGCTGGTACTCCTCGGCGAGCACCGTGCGGCCCAGCTCGCTGATGGCGCCGGCCGTCTCCACGCCGGTGGGACCACCCCCGATGACCACGAAGGTCAGCAGGCGCTTGCGCACGGCGTCGTCCGGCTCTTGCTCGGCCGCCTCGAAGGCCAACAGCACGCGCTCGCGGATCTGGATCGCGTCGCGCATGTTCTTGAGGCCCACGGTGTGCTTGGCCCAGTCGTCGTGACCGAAGAAGTTGGTCTTGGCGCCGGCCGCCACCACCAGCCAGTCGTACCGCAGGCGCACGCCGCTCGCGAGCACCACCTCCTGGCGCTGCTTGTCCACCTCGAGCGCCTCGCCCAGCACTACGCGCGTGTTGGGCTGACGACCCACCACCGAGCGGATGGGCACCGCGATGGCGCCGGGGCTCAGGCCCGACGTGGCCACCTGGTAGAGCAGCGGCTGGAAGAGGTGGTGGTTCTCGCGATCGACGACCGTGATGTCCACGTCCGCGCCCTCGAGCGAGCGCGCCGCGTTGAGGCCGCCGAAGCCTCCTCCGATGATGACGACTTGCTTCCGTGGGCTCATAGGGGTGCGCTCACCATGACGTGTTCGGGACCCTGGGGCCACACCGCATGCGCGACCAGGGAAGTGCGTGCGGCCTCGAAAGTATGATACCTATGGACCCCGAGAAGCCGACGATGATGGGACCACGACAAGGGAGCTGTCCGAACTGCGGCGGCCCGATCGAATTCAAGCTCGGCTCGTCGGCCGCGCTGGTTTGCCCCTGGTGTCGCCACTCCGTCGTGCGCACCGATCGCGACGTGCGGTCCATCGGCAAGATCGCGGACTTGGTCCCCACCGCGGCCTTCATGGCGGTGGGCGACATCGGCACCGTCGAGGGCGAAGAGTTCGTGGTCGGCGGGCGCCAGCAGCTGGACCACGGCCGCGGTCCCTGGGACGAGTTCTACGTCGAGTTCACGCAGTCGCGGCGCTGGGCCTGGGTGGCCAAGGCGCAGGGCAAGTTCTACGTCACCCAAGACTTTCAGCCCGCGAGCCCGCTGCCCAGCTGGGAGCAGATGTCCCCTGGCACGCAGGGCGTCCTCGAAGGCATGAACTGGACGGTGGCCGAGCGCGGTGGCTCGGCGCTGGTGTCCGCCGAGGGCGAGCTCCCGTTCCCCGCGCGCCCCGGTGACTCCGGCCGCTTCGTGGACCTCGAGGGCCCCAACGCCGCGTTCGCCACCATCGACTACGGCGACGGCAGCGCGCCGCCCAAGTTCTTCGTGGGCCGGCAGGTGGACCCCACGCGCGTGGCCCTCATCCGCACCGCGGTGGGTCCGCGCCCGGAAGAGAAGGTCAACCTCGGCGGGCTCAAGTGCCCCAGCTGCGGTGGCCCCATGCCCATCCGCACGCCCGAGACCACGGAGCGCGCGGCCTGCCAGTACTGCCATGCGCTGGTGGACGTCACGCGCGGCAACCTCGCCATCGCCGAGCAGCTGCGGCAGCCCAAGATCAACCCGCTCATTCCCCTCGGCACCGAGGGAACGGTGCGCGGCGAGCAGGTGATCTGCATCGGCTTCATGCAGCGCAGCACCTGGTCGGACGGAGAAGCGTTCAACTGGCGCGAGTACCTGTTCCACGCCCCCGGCGGCTACCGCTGGCTCATGGAGGACAACGGTCACTTCATGTGGATCAAGCCCGTCAGCAACGCCGACGTGGTGGTGCAGGGCTTGAGCGCGCGCTGGGCGGGACGCACGCACCGCCTGTTCTCCACCGCGCACGCCACCGTGGAGTTCGTCATCGGCGAGTTCTACTGGCGCGTGTCCGTGGGCGACACGGCCGACCTCGCGGACTTCATCGACCCGCCGCACATCATCAGCGAAGAGCGCACCGACAACGAGGTGAACTGGTCGGGCGGTGAGTACCTGCCCGGCAAGGAGCTCTGGCAAGGCCTCGCGCTGCCCGGGTCACCGCCCAAGCCGCAGGGCGTGGGCATGGCGCAGCCCAACCCCACACGCCTCGGCATCGCCTCCGCGATGGCGCTGGTGATGCTGGTGGCCTTCTGTCTCCTCGGCGTGGTGCTGGACATGAGCGCCACGGGTCAGACGGTCTACGAGGCCGCGCTGCCCATGCCGCCCGTCGCGGGCGAGACGCCCGAGGGCGCGTACGCCAGCTACACCACCGTGTTCGCGGTGCCCGAGCGCACGCCGCTCGAGGTGCAGCTCACCACCACCTCCGACAACCAGTGGGTGGCGGTGGCCGGCTCGTTCGTGAACCAGAACACGGCCGAGGTCATCGACTTCTTCGTGGACGCCGGCTACTACCACGGCGTGTCCGAGGGCGAGTCGTGGACCGAGGGCAGCCAGAGCGCGACCATCAACATCTCGGCGCCTCCGCCTGGCAACTACTTCGTGCGCTTCGACCCCGAGTGGCAGTCGTTCCCGCAGCCGGGCACCGTGCCTTCGTATTCGTCACCCACGGCGAACGTGCGCGTCCCCGCCGGCAAGCGCGGCATCGGCTGCTTCTGCTGCGGGTTCATCTCGCTCATGCTCCCCTGGATCGTCATCTTCTTCCGGCGCGGTTCCTTCGAGAGCCGTCGCAACCAGAATTCCAACCTCCACTGAGCCGTGCGTCACCTCTTCTACCCACTCTTCGGCGCCACTGTGATCGCGGTCTACACGTACACCGCGGCCATGGGCATCGACCCGTTCGCTTCGTCCACGGAGACGCGCTCCATGCCGCCCGAGGTGCGCGCGGCGCCGTCCGGTCCAGGAGCGGCGGTGTTCTGGTATGGCGGCATGCACGGAGGGAAGTAGCCGGGGCGCCCGCCGTATCAGAGGGGTACCCGTCACATTTTCGCGTGGAACCGCGCTCGTACGCGTGACTCGAAGCGCTGCTGGAGGTGAGGAAAGTGATGCGTCGTGTTTCCCTGTGTGGTGTCTTGCTGGCGTTCATGGCAGCGGGCTGTGGCGGCTCGAACTCGGATGGCAATGATGACATGGGCGTGCGGACGCCCTGTCAGTCGCACATCGAGTGCTCGGACGGGGACGCGTGCAACGGCGTGGAGCAGTGTGCGCCCGCCAGCCCGACCGCCAACGCGATGGGCTGCATCAGCGGCGCCGCCGTGATGTGCACCGCTCCCGCCACGTGCAACGCGACCTCTGGCCTGTGCACCTCCCCCTGCGACCAGGATGGCGACGGGGTCCTCAGCCTCGAGTGCAACGGCAGCGACTGCGACGATGACGACGCCAACCGCTTTCCGGGCAACCCCGAGACGTGCACGGACCGCGTCACGGGAGCGCTCGACCCTGCGACCCTGCTGCACGACGAGGACTGCGACCCGAGCACCTTGGGTGACGACTCGGACGAGGACGGCTTCCATCGCCAGGACTGCGGGAACCCGCAGGCCAACGGGGTGACGCTCTTCGGCGTCGACTGCGACGACGACAACGACCTGCGCCGGCCAGGCTTCGCGGAGATCTGCGACGGCCTCGACAACAACTGCGTGGGTGGCTTGGACTTCCCCGGCGAAGACAACGACAACGACGGCTATGCCGACTGCGTCGACCTCGTGGGGCAGCCCGACTACGACTGCAACGACAACGACCGCTTCGTGAATCCAGGCGCGGAGGAGCTCTGCGATGGCGTCGACTCCAACTGCGATGGGTACGAAGAGGACGCGGACAACGACGGGTTCGTGGATACGGACGCGGTCTGCGCGGGCGGCAGCATGCCGGCCACCGATTGCGACGACGATCGTGCCGAGACGTCGCCGAGCGAGCTCGAGAGCTGCAACGGGATCGATGACGACTGCTCCGGCACGGAAGACGACAACGACGCCGTCCGTTCGTGCGCTGCGGTCGCGCGCCGAGGCGAGCCCGTCTGCGATGGGTCCTGCACCGTGGAGTGCGATAGCGGCTACGC
>CAZEAA010000296.1:3516-7649 GCA_964510015.1 uncultured Sandaracinaceae bacterium | reverse complement strand
GGGCTCGGCCGGGGAACGGGACACATCGCTTCCGTTGGGGCTCGTGGGGGAGCGCGACTGGGCTCGCCGGGAATTCGTCGCCGAGCACGAGCACGAGCACGAGCAGGTCGACGAGCACGCGTACGTTTACGACCACGCTCACGCCTACGCCTACGACTGCGTTGACGGACGGTGGGGGGGCTTTGGATTAGCGCCCGGGGGCTGGGGGAGCGATGGTCGCGGAGACGGGGGTGAAGGCGACGCGCCAGATGCACTGTTGGTCGCCGCGGGCGCGGCAGGAGATGTGTTCGCTGCGGGGGCGGTCGAAGCCGATGGCGGCGCCGATTACTTCGGACCAGCCGGTGATGGTGGCGCAGAAGAGGTCGTCGGGGTTCGGGAGGGCGGCGAGCTCGATGTCGGCGTGGCGGTCGTCGATGCCGAGGACGCGCATGTCGCCCTGGTCGTTGAATTGGTGCCAGAGGCTGGCGATGCGGCGCAGGAGGAACTCGGGGGAGGCCACGTACATGACGGCGCGCTTGGTCATGCTGCGGGTGTTGATGCGGGCGCCCTCGGCGCCGATGGCCTTCGAGACCGCCCCGCGCGGCTGACGAATGACCGCCTCGGCGTGGTGCAGGAACTCCACGAATTCGTGCTGCGGGTGCCACTCGATGGCGATGCCGCTGATGTAGCGCTCACGGACCGGGGGGCTGCAGCGGCGGATGATGTCTCCGAGCGTGCCGCTGCCGTGCTGCTCCTCCACCCACTTCACGGCGTTGAGCAAGGCCTGCGCCTTGACGTTCATTGCTTCCGGCATGCCCAAGGGTGACCCGCGGTGGTGGCTCGTGCAATAGAACGACTCTTTGGTCATTATAAAAACCGGGTGCGGTCAGGGTGCCGGCGCGGGCAGAGTGCGCCCTCCATGAGCGACGCGATCACTGACACCATCGTCCGGTTCCTGGGGAGCATCGGGCTCGAGGTGCGCGGCGGCCCGGTAGCGGACGGCACGCCATTGCCCGGGATCACGGTCTCGGAGGGTGCCATCGTGGTGGACCACGAAAAGCTGCTCTATCCAGGTGACCTGCTGCACGAGGCCGGCCACTTGGCCATGTTGCCTGCCGCGGTGCGCGCGTTGCCGCAGAAGCTGGAGTCCCCCGGCGACGAGATGGCGTCCATCGCGTGGTCGTACGCGGCCGCGCTGCACCTCGGCATCGACCCCGCCGACGTGTTCCACGAGCACGGCTATCGCGGCGACTCGGCGATGATCCTCGAGAACTTCGGGCAGGGCCACACGTTCGGCGTGCCCATGCTGGCGTGGTACGGGCTGACGCACGAGCGGCGCCCCAACACCGTCGCGGGACCCGACGACCCGCCCACGTACCCCGTGATGCAGCGCTGGCTGCGCGAGTGACGCCGAACCTCCGCCTCAGCGAGCGGCGCGCGAGGCGAGGAAGCGCAGGTAGGCGGAGCCCGCGTGCTGCACGTAGTCGTTGCGTACGACCAAGTCGCCG
This sequence comes from uncultured Sandaracinaceae bacterium, assembly GCA_964510015.1. GTDB lineage: Bacteria > Myxococcota_A > Polyangia > Polyangiales > Houyiibacteriaceae > JADJJE01. The sequence goes on along the minus strand of CAZEAA010000296.1, from coordinate 6,162 downwards.
GGGGCGCCGGTGATGCCGCCCAGCATGGCCTCGGGGCGCCGCATGAGGTGCGTGGGACCCGGGCGGAACTGATGCTGCAGCAGCGCCTGCACGCCGCGCTCCACCTGCCGCTGGATGGCTGGGTCTTGCTCGCCGCCCGCGCCCGTCAGCATGGCAGCGAAGGCCTCGGTGCGGGACGCCGTGCCCGTGATCTGCGGCGGGATGATGGGCCCGAGGCCGTAGGCGCCCGTCACGTCCCAGACGGTTTCGCCCTCCTCGAACTGCACGCGTCGCGAGAAGGCGGCCCAGCGCTCGCAGAAGTCCCGCACCCCGGGCGCGTCTTCGTGCAGCAGCTCGCGCTGCTCGCCCTGCGCGATGCAGGTCCAGTGCTCTTCGCCCATCAAGTAGGGCTCGGCCAGCGCGTCACGCGCGTCCACGGCCAGGTACTGCAGCAAGCGCGCGGCGGCGCTCTTCAGCTCGGCGTCGCCCTCGATGGCCGCCCCACGCACCAGCGCGAGCGCGGCCTCTCCGCTGAAGTAGAGGTACTGCACGTCCACGGGGCGACCCGTGTCGAGGTCGAACGCGTGCATCATCTCGCCGTCGGCGCGCTGCTGGTGAAGCAAGAACGTGAGCAGCCCACGGTGCAGCGCCGCGAGTTCGGGCGTGTCGGCCACGCTGCGAAGGTCGTAGAGCGCCACCCCCAGCAAGGCGCTGGCGCCGAACTCCGCGCCGTTCCAGGTGACCACGCAGAGCGCGCCGTCGTCACCGCACGGGCGCACGCGCTCGGCCAGGAACCGCACTCCGAGACGGGCGCCCTCGGTGGCGCGCGGCAGCCTCAGCTGATGTCCGGCCTGCGCCAGGAAGTAGGCCACGCCCGCATGCCGCGTGAAGTCGTAGCCCTGGTTGCTGGCCACGCCGCGCGCGGCGTCCACTTGGTAGGCGAAGAGCCCGTCTCCGCGCTGGTTGCGCAAGATGAAGTCCACGTTCTGCTCGATGGCCCGGCGCACCGTGGCCTCGCTGGCGTGGGGCAGCGCTCGGCGTCGCGTGGCGTCCGGGTAAGGCGGGTCCGTGAACGTGGCGAAGCGCAGGATCGCAACGCTCGCAGGCGCACCCTCCGGCAGCTCCAGCTGCTCGCGCAGGCGGGCGAGGATGGCCTGGAAGTCGGTGCCGAACTGGAACACCGGCATGGGCGCGAAGGGCACGGCCAGGTGCGCGCCACGCAGCTGGAGCGACGTGGGCGTCTCCACCGCCATGCGCTCCCCGCTCTGCACCAGCACTCCGTCGTGGAGCGGCGCGAGCTGCAGCAGGTCGAGCCATGGCCAGGGCGCCGGACGGCTGCGCCGCGTGGGCACGCTGATCATCCATGCCCCATCGCCGGGTGGCAGCGCACCGAAGTGCGCGAGGGCGCCTTCCACCGTGGCCCGCAGCGAACGCGTGCCCACGAAGTGCCCGCGCACCCGCCCGCCGCGCACCAGCTCCACCACGATGGGCGCGGCCGCTTGGTGATCCGGGCAGGGGCCCTCCCCCCGCGTCGCCGCGAAGGCCCGCTGCATCACCTCGTCCGAGGGCGCCTGGCTCACGCTCCCCACGGCCACGGCGCGCCCGCTCACGAAGCTCACGGCCACCACTGAGAGGCTCGCGAACAAGAGCCTGCGCAGCCTGCCCCCAACGCCACCGCCCTGGTCCGGCGACTTGTCGTGGGCCGCGCCGAGGTAGGCCACCTGCAGCGCCGGGAACACCAACACGTATGGCACGAAGAGCGCCATACCGAAGACCATGAAGCCCGCGCCCACCGGGCCGATGGGACCGAAGCGCCCGCTGATGTCGGCCGCCGTCATGGCCAGCACCACCAAGAACGCGAGGCCCACCAGCATGCGCACGAAGGTGGCCCAGGCCGCCGCGCGCGCCCCCCTCGGGCCTCCCACCAGCAGGCCCACCGTGGAGACGAGATAGCTGACGGAAAGCACACCCAGCGGCACATCGAACAGCAGATAGCGCGCGGGGAGCGCGCCCTGCCAGAAGGCCACCACGAGGATCAGCCCCACCAGGTCCGCGACCGCCAGCCAAGGGTGTCGACGGGCCGTGCTGGCCGTGCTGGCCTTGCCGACCTCCCCCTCGGCCGAGGCGCCGCCGTTCATCGTGGTGCGTTGGCCGTGCGCGCGCGCCAGCCGATGTCGCGGCGCAGCATCTTGCCTTCGAAGTGGATGGCGTCGGCAGCGCGGTAGGCGCGCTCGGCGGCTTCGTCGAGCGTGGCCCCGATGGCCGTCACCGTCAGCACGCGGCCGCCGCTGGTCACGATGGCGCCGTCGCGCTCGACCGTGCCCGCGTGGAACACCGTGACACCCTCCACCTTGGCCGCTTCGTCGAGCCCGTGGATGACCTTGCCCGTCTCGTAGGCCCCCGGATAGCCACCCGACGCGAGCACTACGCACAGGCTGGTGGGCGCGTCCCACGTGGGCGTCACGCCCCGCAGGTCGCCGCGCGCCGAGCCCTGCAGCAGGGGCAGCACCGAGCCGCTCCAGCGCGTCATCATGCTCTCGCACTCGGGGTCGCCGAAGCGCGTGTTGTACTCGAGCACCAGCGGCTCGCCGTCCACCACCATGACGCCCACGAAGAGCGCGCCGCGGAAGGGGTGCCCCTCGCTGCGCATGCCGGCCAGGGTGGGCT
>CAZEAA010000296.1:0-3506 GCA_964510015.1 uncultured Sandaracinaceae bacterium | reverse complement strand
TCGAACGCACGCTTGTGGTCCTGCGCGGGCGCGAGGGCCACGTAGCGCTCGCCATCGCACACCACGTGGAAGCTGACCTCTTCGCCCACCAGCGTCTCTTCGATGAGCACGCGCGCGCCCGCGCCGCCGAACTCGCGCTTGCGCATGATGCGGTCGATGGCGTCGGCCGCTTCGTCGGCGTCCTTGGCCACGGTCACGCCCTTGCCCGCCGCGAGACCGTCGGCCTTCACCACCAAGGGGCGGTTCGCTGCCCGCACGTAGGCCTCGGCGGCGTCTGCGTCCTCGAAGATGGCGAAGCCGGCGGTGGGCACGCCGTGGCGCGCCATGAACTCCTTCGAGAAGATCTTGGAGCCCTCGAGCTGCGCCTGGAAGCGGGGTGGCCCGAAGGCGTCGATGCCGGCGGCCGTGAGCGCGTCGATGGCTCCGTCCACCAGCGGAGCCTCGGGCCCCACCACCACGAACGACGCGCCGATCTCCTGCGCCAGCGCCACGATGGTGTCCGGGGTGATGGTGCGCAGCGAGAGGCACGTGGCCACGCCCGTCATGCCGGCGTTGCCCGGGGCCACGAACACCTGGACGTTCGCGTCCTGCGCCAGCTTCCACGCGAGCGAGTGCTCACGCGCGCCGCTGCCGATCACCAAGACCTTCATCGAGGGCTCCATGGACACGCTCCGTGATCAGTGCCGGAAGTGGCGCACGCCGGTGAAGACCATGGCGATGCCCGCGGCGTCGGCCGCCGCGATGATGGCGTCGTCGTTCTTGGAGCCGCCCGGATGGGCCACCGCGGTGATGCCCGCGGCCGCCGCAGCTTCGATGCCGTCCGGGAAGGGGAAGAACGCGTCCGACGCCATGACCGCGCCCTTCGACAGCTCGCCCGCCTTCTCGGTGGCGATCTTCACCGAGGTCACGCGCGCCATCTGGCCAGCGCCCACGCCGACGGTGCGGTCCGCGTGCGCGAAGATGATGGCGTTGCTCTTCACGTGCTTGCACACGCGCCACGCGAACTCGAGGGCAGCCCACTCGTCCTTGCTGGGCTGACGCTTGCTGACCACCTTGCCGTCGCGGATCTCGGCGCCGCCGCTGGCGTCGCGCTCCTGGACCACCACGCCGCCGCTGATGCGCTTGTAGTGCAGCGCGCGGTGCTCGGGCCCGAGCCACTCACCCGTGGCGAGGATGCGCAGGTTGCTCTTCTTCTTGAGCTTCGCGAGGGCCTCGTCGTCGTAGCCCGGCGCGATCACGCACTCGATGAAGGTGGAGGCCAGCTCCTCGGCGGTGGCCAGGTCCACGCGCTGGTTGAGCGCCACGATGCCGCCGAAGGCGCTCTGCGAGTCCGCTTCGCGGGCGATCACGTAGGCCTCCGCGAGGGTCTTGGCGCGCGCCACACCGCAGGGGTTCGTGTGCTTCACCACCACCGCGGCCGGGCCCTCGGTGAACTCGCGCACGGCGTCGAGCGCGGCGTCCACGTCGATTAGGTTGTTGAAGCTCAGCTCCTTGCCGCCCTCGTCCAGCGACTCGGCGAGCGCCAGGCTGCCGGGCTCGGCGTCGCGGTCGATGTAGAACGCGCCGCTCTGGTGCGGGTTCTCGCCGTAGCGCACGTCGTAGCCCTTGCGGAAGCTCAGGGTGAGGGTGCCCGGGTAGGCCGAGCCCTCCGTGCGCGTCATGTAGGCGGCGATCGCGCCATCGTACGCGGCGGTGTGCGTGAAGGCCTTGGCGGCCAGCTCGGCGCGCAGCGCGAGGGTGGTCTCACCGGCGCCCTGCAAGGCCTCGAGCACGCGACCGTAGTCGGCCGGATCGGTGACGATGGTCACGCGGCTGTGGTTCTTGGCCGAGCTGCGCACCATGGAGGGGCCGCCGATGTCGATGTTCTCGATGATCTCGTCGTGCGCCGCGCCCGCCGCCACCGTCTTCTCGAACGGGTAGAGGTTCACGCACACGAGGCCGATCGGCTTGCCGCCGATGCTGCTGAGCGCCGCGCGGTCCTCGTCGAGATCGCGCATGAGGATGCCGCCGTGCACGCGCGGGTGCAGCGTCTTCACGCGGCCGTCCATGATCTCGGGCGACTGCGTGTACTCGGAGACGTCCACCACGGTGAGGCCTGCGTCACGCAGCGCCTTGGCGGTGCCGCCGGTGGAGAGGATCTCGATGCCCAAGCCAGCGAGGCCCTTGGCAAACTCCACGACTCCGGTCTTGTCCGAGACCGACACCAACGCTCGTTCGATGCGCACCAGGGCTACCTCCAGCTCGGCGCAGCCGACGGTGACCACGCGCAGGGAGCTGCCCGTATAGCGTCTTGGGCCGAGGGGTCAAACCGAGGTGAGGTCGCTACGACGGAAACGGCGCGGAAGTCCCCCGTTCCCGCGCCATCCGGGCGTCGCGACGCCACGTGAGGCTCAGCGCCACGGCGCTCACGGCCACGTAGACTCCCTGCCACTCGAAGACGTGCTGCACGTCGAGGTACGGGACCAGCGCCAGCGGTGAGAGCGCGAGCGCCACCCAGGCGAGCCGCCGGTCGATGACGGTGGCGGTGGCGATGAAAAAGAAGACGTAGACCGACGAGCTGAGCGCGACGGTGTGAAGCGGCGAGATGTCGAGCAGCGCGGCGAAGCGCCAGAGGATGCCGGCCCCGGCGAAGCACACGGCCATGAGCCACAGGGCCCGTCGGTCGATCTGCGTGGCGAGCAGGGTCCCCCGCACGCTCCACATGACGACCGCATAGGTCACGCAGGTGAGGACGGCGTTCACCAGCAGGTGCGTGTGCGTGAGCTCGAAGGCCCCGTGGCGCAGCATGGCCCCCACCGCGAAGAACCACGCGCTCCAGCCGAGGCCGACGAAGGCGGCGAACTTCGAGCGGACGTCGGCGTAGCGCAGCATGTCCTCGTTGGAGCCCAGGTCCTCGAGGATGACCCGCTCGCGCGCGGCGTCGGCGGCACGAGCCCGGACGGCGGTCACCTGCGCGCGCAGCTCGGCGTCGGGCGAGGGCAGGCGCTCGAGCGCGGCGGCGGCGGCGCGCCAGTCCCCCGCCCGCAGGGCACGCTTCACGCTCAGCCGCGCGAGCTCGTGGTAACCCCGCTGGGCACGCTCGTTCTCGGGCCAGCGGGTCAGCGCCTCTTCGAAGCCGAAGCGGCACTCGTTCTCCACGCGCCGCAGCGCGCTGTCGTCCCGCGGGGCGCTCGGGTCGCTCGCGTGGTCCTCGGCCAGCAAGGAGAGCCTCCGCCACGACTCGTCCAGCAGCGCGTTCACGTCCCGGTGCTCCACGAAGTGCTCGAGCGCGAGGCGCATCTCTTCCGCGCTCGCGTAACGCTCCTCGAAGGAGCGCATCATGGCCTTCGTCAGGATGGCGGCCAGCTCCGTGGGCACGTCTGGCCCGTAGACCTGCGGGGCGCACGTGAAGGCCTGGCCCAACGCCTGCAGGAGCGTCCCACCCGTGTAGGGAACACTCCCCGTCACCACGCGGTGGAGCACCGCGCCCAGCAGAAAGATGTCGGTGCGGGGCCCGAGCAGCGTCC
>CAZEAA010000295.1:0-7687 GCA_964510015.1 uncultured Sandaracinaceae bacterium | reverse complement strand
GCTCGAAGGTGGCCGCGGGGAGCTGCGCCTCGCTCGCCGCGTGGCGGATCCAGACCTCCACGCTCGACTCGGCGCCCGCCAGCCAAGCGATGTGCAGGCGGTCCCAGAGCGTGGGGTCGTTGGGCCCGCAGCCCGTGAACACGTGCGACGCGATGCCCTCGGGCGCGGCCACGCCGAAGAGCCGCCCGCCGCCGAGGTCGCCCTGCGCTTGCGGGAGTGTCCCGAGCGCGACGCTCGCGAGCGGGGCGCCCGTCTCCGCATCGAGCGCGGTGGCCTCACCCTGTGGCACGCCGAACGACCCCTGACTGCTCACGAGCCAGATGCGGCCCGCGCCGTCGGCGGCTGCACCAATCGTCTCGATCGGACCCTCGAGATCCACGGTGCGTGCCACCCGCAACGGGTCGAGCGCGAGCTGCGACGTGCGCCCGTCCGTGTGCGCCACCCACGCGCCGTGCTCGGTCATGGCCACGCCGCGCGGGCTGGGCAGGGTCTGCACGCGCCGGAACGTGCGCGCCGGCGGGTCGTGCAGCGTGACCTGGTCACAAGAGAAGCCGGTCATCAGCAGGCGGCCGTCCGCGTCGGCCGCGAGCCCGTAGAGCAGGTAGCAAGCGAGGGGCACGGCCTCCACGGTGAGCTCGCTCGCGCGTGCGCGCGGCAGAGTGAGCAGAAAGCCGTCGAGGGAGATGGCGTAGAGGTTACCGAACGCGTCGAAGGTGGCGTCGAACGGCCGGAAGCCCGGGGTCTCCACGCGCTCGAGCACCTGACCGCTCTCGCCGTCGAGGTGCACGAAGGCCTCGCCGTACTGGAGGCCCACCCACACGTCGCCGCCCGACACGAGGCCGTCGAAGTTGGTGAGGCTGCCGTCCACGGCGAGCGCGCGACCCACCTCGCCCGCGGCGCCCACGGGCACCGTGAAGAGCACGCACTCGTCGTCCGACAGCGCAGTGAGCGGGTCCGTGGAGGTCTCGATGCTGCCCGAGTCGTCGCGGTCCACGCAGCGCTCGAGGTCGGTCGTGATCTTGCGCAGCGTGGAGACGCCACCGAACTCGCGGTTCACCACGAAGGCATCGCCGCGCCAGTCCACCGCCACGCGCGACGGTTCATCGCCGCCGCTCTCGTAGAGGGCCACGGCCTCGGCGCTCGGCACGTCGATGCGCGTGATCGTGTCGTCTCCGGTGTTGGGCACGAAGAGCGAGTCCGACGCGAAGGGCGTGCGCGCCAACGTGAGCCAGCCCTCGCGCGTCAGCGCCGTGCCCGCGCTCGCGTCGCCTTCGAAGGGCGCGTCGCCCTCGCCCCACACGCCACCCGCGCAGGTCCGGTCGCAGCCACCGCATGGGCTGCGCACGCCGTCGTCCACGCGCCCGTCGCAGTCTTGATCGCGCCCGTCGCACACCTCGGGTGCGGGCAGGGTGGCGTTGCGGCACGCGCCCCAGAAGCCGTTGGTGCACGTGCTGGTGCCGGCGCTGCAGAGCCCCACGTTCTCGGCCTCGGCGGCCGCGGGGAAGCACGACCGGGTGGCCAGCACCACGCACGGGCAGCCCGTGGCGCTGGGGGTCGTTTCGCAGTCGGGCGGCGGGACAGCGTCGCAGTCGGTGTTGCGGTCAGCGTTGCGGTCGTCGCAGTCGGGCTGCCCGCAGTGACGCCCGAAGCCGTCCAGGTCTTGGTCCACGCACTCGGCCGAGCTGCAGCCGCTGGAGGTGCCCGACAGCGCGAGCGCCACCGACAACATCAGGCCGGAAAGCGCGGCCCGCGACGCGCGATGGCGCGAGAGCGAAGGTGGCGCACGCCGCTCGCGGCTCGAGTCGATGCCTCCTGCTTGCCAGAACGCGGGCGGCACGTCCAATCCTCATCCCGCCGCACGTGTTCTGGCTCACCGGTCAGCTCTTGTTCTCGTCCGCTTCGTCATCTCCGGCCGGTGGCTGTTCGGCCGTCTCGGCGCTCGGGGTCTCGCTGGCCGCGCTCGAGGGCCCGACCTCGGCCTCGGGGGCGGACGGCACCTCGGCGCCGGCAACCGGGACGCTCACGGCTGCGACGGGTCTGCTCACGGGGGCCGCACCGCGCGGCGGCGCGCTGTCCGGGCGGAACAGGCCACCCTCCTTGAAGCCGCCCCAGCCCCAGCGCGCCCACTTCACCAGCGACACGGCGAGCCACAGGGCCCACACGAACATGATGGCGCGGAAGATCCACACGGGCACGGTCAGCAGCGTGGCCACCGGCAGCGCGCCCTCGCTGCGGTCCACGAAGAAGCGCAGGTGACTCTCCGAGCAGCCGGGGCCCTCGATGGACATCTGCGGAGCGCCCAAGAGACCGGCCTCCACGGCCCACACCATCAGCCCGAAGGTCATGAGCGTGTAGCCGATCACGAAGAGCTGACGCAGCGCGAACCACGCTGGGCTGCTGATGTCCGTGCGCTTGCGCGAGTCGAGCACGAAGAACCAGCCCACCACCAAGAGCGCGCCCACGGGATGGATCTGCGTCAGGCCCACCAACAGCAGCGCCCAGTCGATGAGGCGCAGCGGCACCTCGCGGCGGCGCGACAGCGCGAAGGCCAACACCAGCACCAGCGCGAGGTAGGGCCAGAAGAGCACCGCGGGGCCCCAGCTCGAGCCGCTGATCCACAGGAACCAGCGGTCGGCGCTGCCCTCTACCACGAGCTCGGCGTTCACTACTTGCTGGCCGACCGTGACGCGCGGCGTCTCGTAGGACGTGTCCCAGCCGCGGCTCTCCTGCCACGCCAGCACCACCGTGTGCGAGCCCGGCTGCAGCGCGATGACCACGTCGTCGCCTTCGCGCTGGAGCGGACGCGCGGCGGAGTCCACGTGCAGGGTGCGCACGTCGGCCTCGCTCGGGAGGGTCAGGCGCAGCGGAGCACTGACGCTTCCGCGCACGCCCAGCTCGAGGGTGCTGGAGGACAGGCGTACGCCCGGACGCACGGTCAGCAACGCGCGGTCCACGGTGACCGACTGACCGGGGGCCGCGGCGGGCCGCGTCATCGTCAACACCAGGGTCTCACCGGGCCACGGCTGGAAGCGCGGCTCCCAGCTGGTGCCGGAGGCGCTCGACGTGGGCGAGAGGCCCGCGGTCTCGCAGTGCCAGAGGGCGCTGCACGCGAGCACCCACACTTCGGAGAGGCGGCCGGTGCGCGGCGCCTCGAGCGACACGGTCTCGGCGGGCTCGAGGGTGGAGGTCCAGCTCACTTCGTTGGCGTTCTGACCGAGCGTGACCAGCACCTGCCCGCCCTCCACGGTGACGGTGGAGTCGGTGACCGACTCGCCGGGCAAGAGCGGGATGCGTGTGACCGCGGGCGCCGTGGCCGGCGAGCGACGACGCACGGTGGAGACCAGCGTCCAGCGCACGCCGATGTCGAGGCGACGCTCGATCTCGAGCCAGGTGGGCAGGTCCGAGCGAGCCGCTGCGTCGGCGCCGGGCGTGGTGGTCAGCAAGCGCCGCAGCTGGATGGACTCGGGGGCGCTGGTCTCGGCGGAGAGGCCGTCCACCTCCCAGCCCGTGGCGTCCACGCTGAGCGTGCGCGGCGCGCGCCCGAAGGCGAGCGTGATGGCGTCCCGTCCGGCGAGCGGGCCTTCCATGCGAAGCACGTGCACGCCCTCGGGGACGCGCGCGTGCAGGAAGCCGCTCTGCAGGCGCACCACGGCGTTGGTGGGGCGGCCATCGAGCGTGACGGACTCGGGGGCCCACGTGCCGCTCGGCCCGGGCAGTGGATACGACGCGTTGGCGGCGGCGCTCACCTCGATCTCGGCGACCAGCCGGTCGCCCTCGATGCGAATGGACAGTCGGTTGGCGTCGGCGCAGCGCTCGCACGGGGGCGCCGCCGTGAGGCGCGCGCGCAGCTCTCCCAGTAGCTCAGGGGAGGGCGCCTGCGCACGGGCGCTCGATGCCGTGGTGGACCACAGCGCGAGCAGCACCGCAGCGGCGCCGGCCGCCGCCGACACGGACGGCGAGGAAGCGGGAGAGGGAGAGGACGAGCCGCCTGCCGCCGTGGGCGGAGCGGGGGAGTCATCGCTCGGCGCGGCCGGCGCCTGCGGGCGGAGGCGCACCACGAACGCCAGCAGCCCCAACGCGAGCAGCGCGCGCAGCAACGCCATCACGCGGGTCAGCGAGGGCGGACTCAGCATCAGGTCGATGCGGTGCTCGCGCGAGACAGGCCCGTCGAAGGCCAGCGTGTAGCTGCTCCAGCTCCAGCTGGGCACACCGAAGCCGGTCTGCACCACCGCGCTCGGGTCGAGCCACATGGAGTTCGAGCCGTAGTCCATGCCGCGCGTCTCGTACGCGGCGCTGGAAGCCCGTCGGCTCACCTCACCGCCGCGGCCTCCTTGCTCCTCCATCTCCGCGTACGACGGGTCCATGGGCTCCATGGGCGCAGCCGCGGGCACGGCCGAGGTATCCATGGTCCTCGCGTTCAGGGCCCAGTCGTCTCCGCCTTCGGCCGTTGCGTAGCCCTGTGCCGGCGCGAGCTGCGGGTAGAGCGCGTTCTTCAGCTCGGACGCCGCGAAGACCACCACCATCACCACCGCGAAGACCATCACGCCCAGGTAGCCCCAGCGCAGCCAGCGCTCGAAGCGCCGCCCGTCGAGCGCGCGATGCACCGCGAGGAACACGGCCAGCGTCAGCCAGATCCAGCGAGGGGCGTCGTCCATGTGCATGGCCAGGCCCACGCCGACGAACGCCACTACCCCCGCGCGCCAGCCGAGCACACGGCCCACGGCCGCCGTGATCAACAGCAGCGCGAAGAAGCTCAGCAGCGTCCAGCGCTCCACCCACGTCCCGGGCGCGCGGTCCACGCCGCTCGCGTGGATCAGCTCCCAGCCGGGCGGCAGGTTCAGCGTGGTGGTGGAGGACTGCGCGTCTTCCGACCAGCCCACCGCAGGCAGCGACATGGGGCCCGACTCCACCCGCCACTCGGCGGTCAGCGACGACTGCGTGGCGCGCAGCTCCACACCCGGCCGGCCTCCTTCGGCGCCGAGCGTGATCAGCTGATCGCTGCCCGCCAGGTTCACGCGCCCGAGGTCACCCTCGCTCAGCTCGAGGCGATGCGCGCTGTGCATCTGGAACGAGACGTTGTCCTGCACCGAGTAGCCCGCGCCGTTCACGTCGAGCCACGCGATGCGGCTCACCTCGATCTCGTTGGGCGGCGGCGTGGGCTCCCCGCGGCGCGACGTGGTCAGCGTGAGCGTGCTCTCGCCGCCCAGCAGGTACGCCGAGTAGCTGCGCCAGTCCTCGGGCAGCGACGTGCGCGCCGGGTCGATGCCGTCCGCGCCGCTCAGCTCCACCTGGCGGAAGCTCTCGTTGGGCACCCACACCCAGACCTCTTGCGCGGGCCACGGGAGCTCGAGCGCCGGGCGGCGATAGGCCGTCTCGGGGTTGGCCACCAGCGCGGTCACGGTCACCGCGAACTCGCCGGCGTGCAGCTGCATGGTCAGCTCGCCGCTCGCCATCAGGCGCACCGGCAGGTCCGCGTTCACTTCGATGGGCACCGCTCCGTCGGGCAGGATGTCGCCCAGCACCAGCTCGCGCGCGCGGCCGGCCGCACGCACCGTGATGCGCGTGGTCAGCGTCACCGGAGAGCCATCGTCCAAGCGCCGATGCACCTCGAGGGTCACGCGGTCCTCCCCCAGCGTCCCGCTCTCGCGCGCGCGCAGCCAGACCTCGCCGTTGGCACCTCGGTTGGCCACCGTGCTCACGCCGTCCTCCACCAGCAGCACGCGCGCCACCTCCGCGGGCACGCTCAGCGTCTCGGGCGGCGTGGCCCACGCGAAGCGGCCCTCGATGCGGTGCTCGCCGGCTTCCACCCACACGAGCGACTGCCCGCCCTCGGTCAGCACCACCGCCGGCCGCCCATCGAGCGTCACGTCCACCGGCTGGATGCGCTCGCTGCCCGGCAGCGCGAACGCGTGACGCCGGTCACTCGAGCCCAGCAACACGAAGCTCGCGCCGCCCGTACCCACCTCGATGCGCAGCTCACCAGGCCACACACAGATGGGCTCGCGCGCGCGGTCCGCGTCGGTCGCGGCGGCGGCCAACGTGCAGCCGTAGGTCGCATCGTCCGCCAACACCCATGGCACCCACGGCGCGAGCACCTCCGGCACCGGCACACGGGGCGAGGGCTGCTGGGGCGGGCGAGGCGCCTGAGCCTGGACCAGGCTGGCCCCGAGCACGGAGAAAGACAGCCCGAGGGCGGCCAACAGGGAGAGTTGACGAGAGCGCATGTGGCCGATGGTACACGCCAATGGCTCCGGGCCTTGGGGCCCTCGTGTAGATGTCCCTCAGGTGGGAGTGGCGCCGCCGCCGCGGTTCGCTCGCTGCATCTGGGCGTTGATCGCGTCCGCGCTCGGCGGCTTGCGTGCTTCCGCCAGGATGGTGTCCGCTCCCCCGAGCGCCGCCACCGCCTTCGTCATCGCCGCGAGGCCCTCGTCCACGCTCACGCGCGGCGCGTAGCCCAGGTCCACGCGCGCCGGCGACACGTCGAACGACGTGCTGCGTCCGCGGTGGATCACGTCGATGAGGCTGAGCCCACCCACCCCGAGCCGCGCCTTCCACGACGCGGCCGTGATGCCCGCCCCGGTGCGCGGCGCCGGCAGCCCTAGCGCCTGACAGAGCCCCGCGTAGAAGTCGCGCGCCAAGGTCATCTCGTCGTCGGTCACGTGATAGAGCGAGCCAGCCGCGCCGGCCTTCTGGGCAGCGAGCCACACGGCCTCGGCCAAGTTCTCCACGTAACAAGTGGCCACCAGGTTCTCGCCGCGCCCCACCAGCTGCACGCCGCCCGCGCGCGCCTCGCGAATCAGGCGTGGCAGCAGCCAGCGGTCGTCCGGGCCCCACACCGTCGCCGCACGCAGCACCACGGTGGACATCTTCGCGTCGCCGAGGCCGATCACCAGCTCTTCGGCTTCCAGCTCCGTGCGCGCGTGCGGCGCCTTCGGCCGGTGGCCCAGCGCCTTGTCTTCGTTCCAGTTCACGCGGTCGTGGTTGGCGAGGGTCACGTCCACGCAGCCCACGTGCACGAAGCGCTTCACCCCGGCGTGCCGCGCCGCCTTCAGCGCGTTCTCGGTACCGGCCACGTTGATCCAGCCCAGCACCTCGAGGCTCCCCTCGTGGCTGCACTCGCGCGCGGCGTGCACGGCGACGTCGCAGCCCGCCGCCGCCTTCGCCATCGCCTCGGGGTCGCCGACGTCGGCCGCGAACCAGCGCACGCCTTCCGCATCGGTGGGCAACGGTCCCCGCGTGATGGCGTGGACGCTCACGCCCTCCGTCGCGAGACGCCGCAGCACTGCCTGGCCAACCTGTCCGGTGGCCCCCGTCAAGAACACGCGCATCCCTTGCTCGTACCGCCTCCGGGGCACGCGTAGCAAGTGTCATGCTCGCTGTTGACACACAGGATCCTTTTGCTAGGTTCCCGGCCGCGGAGAGCTGTCCGAGCGGTCAAAGGAGCTTGATTCGAAATCAAGTGTGCCGGTGACGGTACCAAGGGTTCGAATCCCTTGCTCTCCTCCAATGTCTGGGTCTGGTTGGTCTTTGAACTTCTGTGTCTCCCTTGCGTTCCTGCGCAGGGTGGACTGATCAAGCCTGAGAGAGGCGCGTTGCCTCTCACCCTGGAGAGGTGACCGAGCGGTCGAAGGTGCACGACTGGAAATCGTGTGTGCCAGCGATGGCACCGGGGGTTCGAATCCCTTCC
>CAZEAA010000294.1:2815-7710 GCA_964510015.1 uncultured Sandaracinaceae bacterium | reverse complement strand
CCACCACGTCGCACATTTGGACACGACGGTGCCACTGCACTACTATCGCAGGGCCGTCATGACGTATTTCCGCTTCTTTCTCGGGTTCACTCTGCTCGGGCTGCTCGCGCTGGCACCCCAGCGAGCCGACGCCCAGTCCACGGGTTCCCAGGCTGCCGCCGAAGCGCTCTTCCGCGAGGGGCGCCGCTTGATGGAAGAGGGCAACTACGAAGAGGCCTGCCCCAAGTTCGAGGCCAGCAACCGGCTCGACGTGGCCGTGGGCACGCTGCTCAACCTGGGCGTGTGCTGGGAGTCGGGCGGCCGCCTCGCGAGCGCCTGGGCCACCTTCCTCGAGGCCGCCGCGCTGGCCGCACGCACGGGCTCGCCCGAGCGTGAGCAGCTGGCCCGCAGCCGCGCCCTCGCCCTCGAGTCACGCTTGATCCGCGTCCGCGTGGTCGTGGCCAGCCCGGCCCGCGGCGAGCAGGTCACCGTGGGTGAGCGCTCGTTCGACGACGTCATGTGGAGCGTCGCCATCCCGATCGACGCGGGCACCTGGCCCGTGCAGGCGTCGGCGCCCGGCCGCATCACCTGGGAGGGCAGCGTCACCGCCACCCAGGAAGGCAGCGTGGTGGAGCTGAACGTGCCCGCGCTGGAAGTCGCTCCCGTGCCCGACGAGGTGGAGCTCCCGCCCGGTCTGCAGCAGCCTGTCGCCCCCGTGATCCCCGAAGAGCCGGCCAACCCCGCGCGTGCCGCCGGCTGGGCCGTGACGGTGGCCGGTGTGGCCACGCTCGGCGCGGGCCTGGGCCTCGGCATCAACGCGAAGAACCTGTGGAACGACGCGAACTGCGCGCCCAGCGGCGACGACTACTTCTGCGCGAGCGCGGCCGATCAGTCCGACGCCGAGACGGCTCGCACGCGGGCCAACATCGCCACCGGCCTCTTGGTCGGCGGCGGCACCGTGGCCGTCGCGGGCATCATCCTGCTCATCGTGTCGCGCGGCGGCGGTGACGAGGACGAAGACAGCACGGCGCGCGTGCGCGTCACGCCGAACGTGGGCCGCCAGGGCATGAGCCTCAACGTTCAGGGGGCTTTCTGATGAAGACCGGTATGCACACCTTCCTTCGGACCAGCGGCTTCGGCCGCCGCGCGCGCAGCGCGTTTCCCGCTCTGCTCCTGGCGCTCGGCCTCGGGGGCTGCGTCGAGATCATCGGCATCGAGGACACCGAGATCGAGCCGGGTCGCGACCTCACCTGTGTGGGCAACGTCACCCCTCTCCCGCCCGATGGCGGCGACGTCTTGATTCGCGCGCGGGTCACGGACATCGGGGATCCCTCCGGCACGGGTCCGGTGCCGGGCGTGCAGGTCATCCGCTGCAATTCGCGCCTCGGGGCGGCGTGCGACTTCGACGCGCCCTACTTGCCCGATGCCGAAGGCATCGTGGAGGTGCCCGTGTCGGCCGGCTTCAACGGCTACCTGCGCGTGGTCGACGCGGACGACCTGGACGAGAACGACTGGGTTCCCTACCTCTGGTATTTCAGCCAGCCCATCACCCGCACGCGCACCGAGCCCTTCCCGATCCAGGCCATCACGGTGCCGGTGCGCGAGTTCCTGCTCTATCCCGGAGACACCGTCACGCAGGATCCTGCGCGAGGCGACCTCGCCGTCAACGCCGTCGATTGCGGCGACGTGAACGCCCCCAACATCCACTTCGAGGTGACCACGCCGGCCAGCCTCGGAGAGGGAAGCGATCCCTGGTACTTCGCGGGCCAGATGGTGGTCATCGCCAGCGCAGACGTGAATGAGGTCACCGACGCGAGCGGCCTCGGCGGCTTCCGGGGTCTCGAGGCGGGCACCATGGGCCTCCGCTCCTACGTGGCCGACACCTTCGACTTCGAGACCAACACCGGTGAGCTGGTGGCCGAGGACACGCTCCTGATCGAGCCCGACACGCTTACCACGGTGCGCCTCCTGCCGGAGTGACGCTCGAGCGGGTCCCCCCGCCCGGCCTGCCCATGAAGCCCGCACGTCGGACCCCGCTGCGGGCTTCAGCGCTTTCGCTGACCCTCGCCGCAGCGGTACAGGTACAGGTTGAGCGGCGGGTTGTTCGGCGCCTTCACGTTCGGCGCGAGCTCGTACATCTTGATCAGCCCGTAGATGGTGGCCAGCTGGACGGCCTTGGCGTTGGTGGTGGCGATGAAGGCCACCAGGAATTGCAGCTCGGGGCAGCGGTCCGCGTGGTCGAACAGCATGTCCACGGCCGGGGTGGTCACCGGCTGGCCCCAGAAGGCGGGGTCCGTGTAGACGCTGATCTCGGCCAT
Source organism: uncultured Sandaracinaceae bacterium (assembly GCA_964510015.1). Lineage (GTDB taxonomy): Bacteria > Myxococcota_A > Polyangia > Polyangiales > Houyiibacteriaceae > JADJJE01. The sequence continues at coordinate 5,413 of CAZEAA010000294.1, read as the reverse complement.
GCAGTCCCGCACCGCCGCATTCGCGCGAAAAGGCGTCAAGCTGGTCCAAGAGACGACCACGTTGTTCTTTTCTACGACGAAGAAGGGGAAGACCTCGTTAGACTCCTCTAGCCGAGCGCGGTAGTAGGCCTTGTAGTCCACTCCCGCGGGCGGCCGGCCTCCCAAACTGTTCTCGATCCCGCCCTCCCAGATGGCGTAGATTCGTTCTAGGTCAGCACTCGTCCCGATGCGAGCCGTGATGGACATGCCGGCACGATACGGACCTCTCGATCGACCGGTCAAGCAATCGCCACAGCTCCCCCACCGAATTCCAGGCTCATGACTCGACCCAAGCCCACCATCGCCCCCGGAGACGTGCTGTCCTATTCGTCGGGAAGCACCAACCGTGATCCCCATGGTTTCCGTATCACCCAGAAGGGGGGAAACCTCCTCGGGCTGATCAAGATGCGCTGGCCCGCGCTCGTGGAGACGTTCCGCGATCGCATGCCGATCGTGATCAACACGTACCCCGCGCACATCGGCAGCTTCGACTTCGGCGTCACGGTGGACTCGTACCTCAGCTACACCACGGCCTCGCGCGCGCTGCACCTGGCCAGCGTGGAGAAGCTGCCGGTCATGCTGCTGGGGCAGTCGCTGTACCTCGCGCACTTGCTCTTCCAGCACACGCGCGACGGGCACCCCATGCCGGACTCCATCCTGTGTGGCGTGGGCGGCTACACCACGCCGCGCTCGCTCGAGAACGCGCTGCGCGACGTGTGTGAGAAGCACGGCACGCGCATGACCATGCTGCACGGCTACGGCGTGGCCGAGGTGGACGCGGCGGTGCTGCTGGCGGCCTCACGCAGCGAGAAGGGCGAGCTGCTCTACGAGCGCCGCAGCCCCGACGTGGAGGTGAACTTCACGGGCACGAACCTGCTGCTGTCGCTCAAGGCGCCAAACGGCTCGTACATCATCGAGCGCTTCCCCACGGGGGATCAGGGCCGCGCCGTGGGCGAGAACTTCCTGGTGTGGAACCCGGAGCGCCTCAACCCGCAGGTGGAGATGCTGCTCGAGGGCTGGAGCGTGGAGGACTGGCAGCGCCGCACGGGCTACATCCACTACGGGCAGCAGCTGCGCTTCCAGCTGCGCAAGGGCGTGGAGGCCAAGAGCCCCATCGAGATGGAGTTCTACGACTACGCGCGGCAGTACGGCCACGACTGGCTGTTCAAGCCCGAGTGGAACGCGCGCATGCCTACCAGCAAGAGCATGCGGCGCACGCTGATCTGACCCCTGTCAGTTGCGGTCGAGCAGCAGGTTCGGCGCGGCCATGGTCGGCGGCGGCGTCGGATCGGCAGCCATCGCGGGCTCGGCGGCCATCGAGCGGCTCGAGCTGCGGCTGCTGCTGCGCGACGACGACGACGAGCGGTGGCTGTCTTCTTCGGTCTCGGCCACGACGGCGGGCTCTTCCGCCACGGCCGGCGGCGGCTCCTCTGCCACGACGGGCGGTGGCTCGACCACCGGCGCCACGATGGCCCCGACGGCCTCGGCCGGCTGGCTCGGCACCGTGGGCAGCGGCACTTCCATGGGCGCGCTGGCGGTGGCTTCGGCCGGGGGCGGCGTGTTGTTGCTGCTGGCGAAGTAGGCGCCGAGGCCACCCGCCACGAGCAGCGCCACGATGGCACCCGCGATCAGCGCAATCTTCTTGTTCTTGCCCTCGTCCGGACGCGTGCGGATGTGCGAGCGGGCGAGCGAGCCCGTGGCGGAGGACACCTGCTGCGAGCCGGTCAGCTCGTCCGTGCCGCGCGACACGATGCGCCGGATGCGCGCCGCCTGCTCGTGCAGCTGCGCGTCGTTCATGGCCGTGGCGATGTCTTGCGCGAACTCGGCCACGTCGCGGTAGCGTTTGTCCGGGTTCTTGGTCAGCGCGCCGGACACGGCGTCGTCGAGCGCGGGCGGCACGTCGGCCCGCAGGTCACGCACGCGGGGTGGGTCGTTCTCGAGCACCATCGCGACCAGCTCGGTCATGGTCTCGGCTTCGTACGGGAGGCGCCCGGTGAGCAGCTCGAAGGCCACCACGCCGAGCGACCACACGTCCGAGCGCTGGTCCACGTTGCGGGTGCTGCGCATCTGCTCGGGCGACATGTACATGGGCGAGCCCATGACGGCGCCGGTGCGCGTGAGGTTGTTCATCTCGGTGCCGGACTTGGAGATGCCGAAGTCCAGCACCTTCACCTGCTCGGAGCCGTCCGAGGCGTTGGTGATGAAGAGGTTCCCGGGCTTGATGTCGCGATGGACGATGCCGTTGGCGTGCGCCGCCGCGAGGCCCTCGCAGGCCTGCAGGATGAGCTTCGCCGCGCGCTGCACGTCGCGCATGTAGACTTCGTTCTCGAGCACGTCCGCGAGGTCGCGCCCCTGCAGGTACTCCATCACGATGTACGGGGACCCGGACTCCAGCGTGCCCACGTCGATGACGCCGGCCACGTGCGGGTTCTTGATGGAGACGGCCGCGCGGGCCTCGCGCAGAAAGCGCTCCACGATGCCCGTGTTGTTCACGTACTCGGGCAGCAGGAACTTCATCGCGACCTTGATCGCGTCGTCCACATACCCCGCGATCTTGAT
>CAZEAA010000294.1:0-2805 GCA_964510015.1 uncultured Sandaracinaceae bacterium | reverse complement strand
GATCTGATGCGTGGCGCGCACCACCACGCCCATGCCGCCCGCTCCCAACACCTGATCCACCTTGTACTTGCCAGCCAACACGTCGCCGACGGACACACCGGTCTGCCGCAGGTCGTCGTGGGGAGTGGGGATGGCAGCAAGGGGTTCAGTCATGAGTTCTCGGCACGGGGCGGGGGGTCTCGCCAAGACGGACGCAAAGCGAGATAAATCCGAGGCTAGCGGACGGAAGTGTGCACTTCAAGGTCACCTCGTGATCGTTTTGCGATCCCGTCACCGGCTAGGGTCACTCGGTGTCGATTTCGAGCGACCGATGTGGGGAGCAAGTCGGTCAGCGGATCACGGCGGCTACCGCGCGCTCGAGGGCCGCGTGGGTGGCCAGGCGCGCGCGCTCGTAGGCGAGCCCGCCCTCGGCCATCCGGAACGGTCCGAGACGGGGCAGGTCGGCCACCACCAGGGCCACCAGACCCGGCCGCTCGGGGACACGCAGCGCGGGGCTGCCAGGGCGGCGCCAAGGAGAGCGTGACGCCAGGTGGTGATAGAGGATGCGCTCGCCCACGGGGATGCCCAGCAGGCCGGGGCGGTCGGTCACGCCGCCGTCCACCATCAAGCGGCCCTCCACGCGCACCGGGTGGAACATCCCGGGCACCGCGCAGGACGCATGGATGGCCGCGCCGAGGTCGCCCGAGCGCACCGGCTTCGGGCGCCGCGAGAGGACGTCGTGCACCACCAGGCTCGCGGGCACGCGGCAGTCCTCGAAGGTCTTGGCGCGCAGCAGCGCGTCGAGGCGCGCGCGAAACAGGTCTCCGCGCAGCAGCCCGGCGCCCGGGGCCGGGTCCCAGAAGTCTTCGCGGCGCAGCTGGAGCAGCGTGTCGCGCAGCTCGGTCGCGCTCACGCCGCTGGCCCAGGTGCCCGTCACCAGCGCCCCCGCGCTCGAGCCGGCCACGGCGCTCGGAGCGAGCCCCTCCTCTTCGAGGGCGGCCAGGACCCCCGCGTGCGCGAAGAAGCCGAAGAAGCCCGAGCTCATGGCCAGCGTGAAGGGCGCCTCGCTCAGCCAGGCGCGCAGCGTTCGGGGGGCGGGGGTCACGCCTCCCCGTTAGCGTGTGGCCACGGCCGGCGCCACGCGGTCCAGTGTCACGGTCACGTTGGCCATGCATTCCATGGCGCGATTCGGTAGCCTGAGGGTCCCCCTATTCAGCGACGACCCCTCGGGTCCTCGCGCCGGAGCTTGTCGTGAACCACACCTCGCCCAACGGGTCCCCTTCTGTCTCACGGCATCGCGCTCCGCGGCACGTCCGCGGCCTGGTGCTGGCATTCGGCCTCGCCGGGGTGTTCGCGGGCTGTGGCAGCCCGGACGGCGGTTCCGGCGCCGACCAGGGCTCGGGCGAGGGCGACCTCGGCGTCATCCCCGACGGCTGCAACGACGGCGTCGTGGTCCCGCCGGAGCGCTGTGACGACGGCAACAACGACGACGACGACGGCTGCTCGCGCGACTGCAGCACCGTCGACCCGGACTTCATCTGCCCGGTTCCGGGCATGGACTGCATCCGCGTGGTGACCTGCGGAAACTCGCGCATCGAGGGGCCCGAGACCTGCGACGACGGCGACGACGACGCGGGCGACGGCTGCTCGGCCACCTGCCGCGTGGAGTCCGGCTGGACCTGCCCCGTGGTGGGCGCGGCGTGCGTGGCCACCGAGTGCGGCGACGGCATCGTGGCGGGCTTCGAGGCCTGCGACGACGGCGACAACGCGGCCCCCGGCTGCACCGACGAGTGCCAGCTGGAAGAGGGCTACGCGTGCCCGACGCCCGGCGTGGCCTGTGTGGAGACCGACTGCGGCGACACCGACGTGGAGGGCACCGAAGAGTGCGACGACGGCAACCTGGCCGTGGGCGACGGCTGCGACCCGTTCTGCAAGCGCGAGCCCGACTGCACGGACGGGGTGTGCGTGGCGGTGTGTGGCGACGGCCTGCGCTGGGCGCCCGAGGCGTGCGACGACGGCAACACCGTGAGCGGCGACGGCTGCTCGGCCGACTGCCTCGCCGTGGAGCAGGGCTTCACCTGCGTGGAGGTGCCGCTGCCGGCCCCCGACTCGGTGGACATCCCGGTGACCTACCGCGACTTCCGCCGAGGCTGCTCCGCGCCCGGGAATCCCAATGGCTACCTCACGGAGGGCGAGACCGGCGCGACGCCACCTTACGGCCACCCGGACTTCGACTGCTTCGACGACGCCGACACGGGCATCGTGCAGAACACCCTCAGCGCGGACGGCAAGCCCCAGTTCGCCTCGTCGGACGTGGTGACCAGCGCGGACTCGTTCTCGGTGTGGTACCGCTCGGACAACGACTGGAACCGCACGGTGGCCGACGTGGTCACGCTCGGTGAGATCGGCGGAGGCGCGTACCGGTTCGACAGCGACTCGTTCTTCCCGCTGACCGGCCGCGGGCTCGACGTGGAGATGTGCGGCAACGCTCCCTGCGAGGCGCTGCACGCGGACGGCAACGGCTCCGGCAACCAGAACTTCTTCTTCACGTCCGAGGTGCGCTTCTGGTTCCAGTACGCGGGCAACGAGGTGCTCGCCTTCTCGGGCGACGACGACGTGTGGGTGTTCATCGACGGGCAGCTGGTGGTGGACATCGGTGGTGTGCACGGGCGCGAGGACGGCACCATCGACATCGCGGACTGCAACCACGCGAACCCCAACGACAACGCCGGCAGCTGCATCTCGGACCTGGGTCTCACCGTGGGCGGCATCTACGAGGCCGTGGTGTTCCAGGCCGAGCGCCACGTGGTGGAGTCGCAGTACCGC
>CAZEAA010000293.1:5994-7738 GCA_964510015.1 uncultured Sandaracinaceae bacterium | reverse complement strand
GACCACTCGTAGCGGCCGTTGCCGATGTAGACCGCGTCGGCGCCGCTGATGGGCGGGCGGATGCCGTTGGGCTGCTGCACCGCGCTGTTGGTCACGTTCCGGTTCTGCAGGAACACGTGCGCGTAGGTCGCATCGAGGTAGAAGCCCGGGACCACCTGGATGCTTCCGCCGAGGCCCAGCGTGACCTTGCGCGTGTCGATGGTCATGGGGGTGAGCGTGCGGTCGTCGAAGCCCGAGCTCTCGAAGGCGAGACCCGCGCGCAGGTCCATGCGGCCGTCCAGCACGCTCAGCTCACCACCCATGCGCAGGGAGATGGTGTCGTTCATGTCGCGCAGGATGCTCAGCGCTCCCACCGCGTAGTCGCCGATGGCCGTCACGTCGGTGAGCGTCACGTTCGTGGGGCGGATGGAGATCTCCTGCTGCCGAGACCAGCGCTCCCACACGAACGCGGCCTCGAGACGCAGGGTCGGGACGGGCCGAACTTCGGCGCCCACCCGGAAGATGACCGGCAGCTCGATGTTCACGCGCGCCTTGTCGCCTTCCACCGAAGCGCCCTCGAAGAACGGGTCCGCGGGCAGGCGCACGCGCAGGTCGGCCGTGCCCTGGATGCCACGCGGATAGAAGCGCAAGGACGCCCCGAGGCGCAGCTTCTCGAAGTCCAGGATCACGCCTACGTGAGGCGCGAGGTCCCAGAACCGCTCGAGCGACATGGAGGCGCGCGCGTCGAAGTCCGGGTTCTCGCGCTGCGCGCAGATGGCGTTGTCGCACGCGCTCAGGCCCACCTCCGCGTGGAAGTTGCCGAGCAGCACGCCGAGCCCCGCGCCGATGCTGATGCGCGGGTGCGGCCGCCACGCGAGCGCCATGTCCAGCTGCACCAGCGCGGTGCCCGCCAGGCTGTAGAGCGAGTAGCGCTGCGGCGCCGCCTGACACGTTGGGTCCTCGTCCGGGTTGCACGGGCTGCCATCGGCGGTGACGCCGTCCGGGTAGTCGCCGAGCAGCGCGTTGGGCACCAACAGGCCCACGCCCAAGGTGAGTTCGTCGTTGAGCGGGTGGCTGTAGGCCAGGCCCGGGATGGGCAGCGGGATGGTGCTGAGGTCGATGGTGGGCAGCGTGTTGCCGCCCGAGTCCACGCGCGTGTACTCGCCCCGGAACCACGTGAAGCTCACGTCCAGCAGCAGCTGCTGCCCGGAGTAGGCGAGGCCAGCGGGGTTGTAGTGCAGCGCCTGCGGGTCGTCGGCGCCGGCCACGAAGGCGAAGCCGCGCCCCGCCGGACGCGTGCCGCGGTCCTGAAAGTAGAAGCCGCCGGCGTGCGCGGGTGACGCGCTGCCGAGGACACCGGCGAGCAGCGCGAGGGTCGTCGCGCGCAGTGCGTTGAGTCGGATGGTCATCACTCGCCCTCCCGGGTCTGCACCACGGCGTAAAGACGCTCGAGCCCGCGCTCCGGGTCGAGCAGGAAGTCGCTCACTTCATGGAAGAGCACGGGGTGGTCGGCCGCGCGGAACGGCTCGCGCGAGTGCGGCGCGCTGCGATTCACCTCGGCGATGACGTCCAACAAAGTATCCATCGGCGTGCTCGGGTCGGTGTCGCTGCGCGGCGTCACGGCCCGCGCCAGCAGCTCGGGCAGCGTGTCGTTGGCGTCGAGCGCGGCGAACTGACGCAGCAACTCCACCGTCTGGTCCGCGACGCTGCCGTCCACCGCCACCGGCGTCCCGTTCGCGATGGCCTCGCGCACCTCGGAGGCGAG
>CAZEAA010000293.1:2500-5984 GCA_964510015.1 uncultured Sandaracinaceae bacterium | reverse complement strand
GCGGAACTGCAGCCCGCCGAGCTTCTCGCCCCGCGCCGTGGCCAGCACGCGGCCGAGTGGCCGCAGGTTGTCGTCGTCGTCCAGCACTTGCAGCAGGTCGTGCGTGGCCACGAGCGTGGTCAGGTAGCCGCCGTCCTCTTCGTCCAGCAGGTGCGCCAGCAAGCCGAGCAAGCTGCTGCGCGCAGCGGGGTCGCCCGCGAGCTGCTCGAACAGGCTCAGCAGGGCCACGGGCAACGGACCGTTCAGCGTGGTCTCGAGGCGCCCCGCGAGGCCGCTCGCCCAAGGGCCGAGGTCGCCGTCGCTCACGTGCGCGTCGATGCGCTCCGTCAGGAAGTCCACCACCACGCTGAGGATGCCGAGCGCGCGCCGGTTGCTCAGCTGGAACGTGTTGCCCGTGCGCTCCACCGTGAGCAGCTGGTCCACCACCGTGCTGCGGGCGCGCAGCCAGCGCTCGTGGTGCTCGGGAGCGGCCACCCACGCGGCGTCCACCGCCGAGAGCGCATCCAGCAGCAGGTAGACCGGCGAGTAGTTCACCGTGCGCGTGCCGCGGTTGGTGTCCGTGGTTCGGCTGCCCGCGCGGTTGCGCAGCGTGGGGTGCTGGTTGCTGTCCACCGCCATCTCCGTGACCGCCGCGAGCGCGTCGATGCCGTCCACGCCGGTGCGCACCGTGAGCGCGTCGGCGGTGCGCAGCAGCCGTCCCAAGCGCGGCATCAGCTGCGCCCCCGCGCCGGTCTGGCACACGCGCGGCCCACCCGCGGTGACCCACGCGCAGCCGCCCAGCAGCTGCGTCAGGATGGGCTCGTAGGCCACGGCGTGGTCCGCCCACGCGTAGCCCACCCCCGCGGGATTGGCCTCTTGGTACATGCTGTTCGCGGCGCTCGGGTAGTGCTGGTGCAGCGCTCCGGAGAGCGCCCCGAAGAGGTAGTCCCCCGTGCGCGAGGCCGCGGGATCGAAGTCGGTGAAGACCGCCAGCAGCGGCGTGAAGGCTTGATAGAAGGTGATGTTCTCCACCGCCCCCGAGCACGTCTGGCCACCCTCCAGCAGCTGGTCGCCGCAGAAGCGGAACTGACGCTCCCAGGCGAGCAGCACGTTGCCGTCGTGGCGCGTGGCCACGTCCACCCCGTCACGCGTGGTGGGCCGCTCCAGCATCTCGGTCAGGAACTCGTTCCACTGCGCGTACACCAGGCGGTTCATCGCCTCGGGCGTGGGCGTGGTGGTCAGCCCCGGGATGCCGCTGTTGTCCTCGAGGATGCCGTCCAGCGTCAGCGCGCCGATGTTCAGCGCGTCCGCGATGTCGGTCAGCAGCGTGAGGTAGCCGGGCAGGGCGGCGCTGATCTGGGGCTCGAGGTCCAAGCGCCCTTGGATGGACAGCACGTACGCCTCGGTGGTGTTCGGGAGGCGCAGCAGCTCGCAGCGGTCGAACGGGTCGAGCTCCAACCCGAAGACGCGCAGCACCGCGTTGTCCATCAGGTCGATGCGCAGCCCCGCCACCCGGATGATCATGTGCGCGTCCTGCTTGTTGCAGAACTCCGCGCCGTTCAGCTCGTGCATGGCGCTCAGCGTCTGCTGCAAGAGGCTCTGGTTGCTGCCGTTGTCCGGCGCTGCGCGGTTGACCGGGGTGTTCCAGTCCTGCGTGCGCAAGAGCGGCGTGTCGCGACCGCCGTTGGCCGCAGCGAGCGTGGGCCGGTCGCGATGGCGCGCCAGCTCGGCGAGGATCTGCCCCAACCGGTCGGAGCGCGGGTCAGCCAGCGCACGCAGCAGCGCCTCCATCATCCCAGGGCGCCTCGCCATACGCTCGGCCACGGAGAGCACGTCGTCCCACAGCTCGTTGTCGGTGCGCAGCGCCACGTCCGGGAAGTCGTCGGCCACCGCGTCGCCGAACAGGCCCGCGTGGATCAGCGCGCCGAGGTCGCTCTCGTGGCTGGTCAGAAGCTGCTGCGCGAGCGTCAGCGCGTCACGCGTCTCGGGTTGGTCCAGCAGCGCGCCGGTCGCATGCACCAGGTCGAACGCGGGCCCGGCGCTGGTGTCGAAGCCGCTGTACGAGTGGGCGAGGGCACCGAAGTCACGCGTGGTGGTCTGCGCGGGGCCGAGCTGAGCCGTGAGCGACACGGCGGCGTCCTCCACGAGCGGCGTCTCGCCGGCGAGCCACGGGCGCGCCTCGCGCAGCAGCGCAGCCAGCAACGTGCCTTCGGCGTTGCGCGCCAGGTAGATGGGCAGCTCGCCTTCACCTGCGGCGAGGCCACGCGAGTCGCGCAGCGCCGTGTCGCCCTCGGCTTCGAGCGCCAGCGCATAGGGTGTGGGCAAGAACAGCTCGCTCCCATCGGCGCCCACGAAGCGACCGTCGGCGTTCACGTCGGCCAGGCCATCGCCGTTCCCGTCCACGAAGCCGTTCACGCCCACCGCGCGCGGCAGCGGCAGACCCCGCTCGTCGCGCACCACGTACCAGCCCTCGAGGCCGCCATCGAACGAGGCGTGCGTGCTCGCCAGCAGGTCTCGCGAGACGTCCAGCGTGCCCGGCTCGCTCGGGTCGTCCGCCTGCAGCGTGGCCAGCTCGAGGGCCAGCGCCGCCTGCAGATCCACGAAGGCCTCGTGCGCCATGCCGCCATCGCCCAGACCACCAAGGGCAGTGCGCGTCACGTCTGGCAGCTCGGGGTAGAGCAGGGCGGGCGCCATCACCCCCAGCTGCAGCTCGGTGCTGCGCAGCCCACGCCGCGCCGCCATCCGGCCCAGCGCCTGCGCCACCTCCTCGTCGGCTTCCATCCGCTCGAGCAACGCCCCCAGCTCGCGCGTGTTCGAAGGGAGCACCTCGGCGGGCAGGTCGTACAGCGAGAGGATGCTCAGCAGCATGGTCTGCAGGTCGTCCTCGGCGCTCGCGGGCAGGACGCGATCCAGCGCCTCCACGGTGGCCGCGCGCTGCTCCGCCAGCGCCTGGAGGCGACCCGGGGCCGCGGTCTCGGGCCCGGCCAGCCCGCGGCAGAGCTCCCGGCTCATGTACCCGCTCACGTCGGTGGGATAGGCCTCGCGCGCGATTCGCTGGCACGCGATCCGGTAGACCTCCTCGCCCAGACTGCCGCGCGCCACGGCCTGCCGCTCGGTGTCCATGGTGGGCGCACACGCCAAGAGCCCGCAGATCCCTGCACCAAGCGCGATTCGCTTACCTACTCGTCTCATGGAAGCTGACCTTTTCCCACGTTGTACGCGCCACCCGACATACGGGGGCATGTGTGCCGAACGCAGTTCAATTAGTGGATTATTGTCCACCTGTCAACCCCATTCGTGGATGGGCGGTGGGGCCGAGCTCGGGCCGATGAGCGAATGTGGGCTTTGGCAGCTCGCTAGAACGTCTGCGGCCTGCCCATGGCATGGCCAGACAGCGCAGCTTCTTGGCGGCTCGTCACCTGCTCCACGACGTACAGATCCACCAAGCGATGGCCGCTGCGAAACGCGCGACCACGGCGGGGTCCAGTGACTCTCCGACGATGCC
>CAZEAA010000293.1:0-2490 GCA_964510015.1 uncultured Sandaracinaceae bacterium | reverse complement strand
GGCTTGCGAGCTCCCTAGAACGTCTGCGGTGCGCCAGAGAGGCTCCCCTCGAACGCGGCCTCTTGGCGGCTGGTCATCTGTTCGAGCACGTACATGGCGCCCAGCGTCCCGAGCACTTCGAAGGCGACGTCGAACACGAACAGCGTCACTCCGTCCGAGATCCTCCCCAGCGAGCTGGACAGCGTGCGGGCGAAGAAGAAGCCCCACCACAGCGGCAGGAACAGTGGGGTGGCGGGGGCGAAGTCATCGCCGGGCAAGCCGTCGACGGGACGCGACTTGTGCCAGATCTCCGTCATCGACTGATAGGGCAAGATCCAGTTGGCGATGGGAATGAGAAACGACCAGACCACGCGGGAGGCGTCGTGATTCGGGACATGGCCGAGCGCCTGGATGTTTCGGTAGGCGCGATACATCCACACCCACCACGCGATGGCCGCGACAAACCGCATGATCACGTCCAGCAAGACCACGATCACGCTCGTGGTGCTCCGTGGGTTCCCGTCGTGGAACGCCGCGAGCAGCATGAACGCCATCGCGACCGCCAACGCGGCCTGCGCGATCCTGGCTCGCCCCCACAGCAACGTGTTCTCGCGCCGAGGCCTCCTCTCCCCCGAGGGCCCACTCACACCGACGCCTGCCTCCTCGATCCTCATCGCCGGAGGTTCGCGCGCGCCGTCTCTGCTGGCAAGACGAGACCGCTACACCTTCAGCAACCGGGCCAGCTCCTCCACGTGTTCATCGCTCGCCTGATGTTCCCGGAGCGCCTCAGCCAGACGCAGCACGTAGTCGACGTTGCTCCCGCTCGGCCCGTGCGAAGCGCGCACTTGCGCCACGATCTCCTCGAGCGGCGCATCGCCCAAGTACTCCTCGTTCTCGGGAGTGGCCAGATACACCAGCGCCCCCACCACCTCCCCAGCCGCCAGCTCCACCGAAGCCCAGCGCCGCGCGTACCCACCTTTCTCGCGGTGGTCGAGCATCCCGAGCACCTCGTCGCGCAGCTCCTCGTCCACCAAATAGGCCACGCCCCAGCAGCGCGCCCCCGCCTCGGGCCCCAACGTCACCACTCGCCCCGGCGCCCCCGGCACCCCGCGATGGTCCGTGCTCCCCTGCCAGAACCGCCGCGTGTAGCCGGTGACCCAGCCGGGCTCCCGCCGCACGAACTCGAACGCCGGCCGGAACACCAGCGACCCATAGCCAAACACCCAGAGCGGAGCCTCTGCCGACACGCGCGGAACCCTAGCAGGCCCGCCAGCTCTCGCCCGGCCCAACACGCCGCCCGCGATCTCGACTCCGAGGTCACGGAAAGTGATTCAAGGCTTCGAGAACCTCCATCTCGAAACCGCAGGTGGGGCAGCGCACGGTGCCTGACATCCCGAAGTAGTGGACGGCTGCATCGTGATGGCCAACCGCCACCAACAGGCCGCCTATCAAACAGGCGACACCTCGATCGGGAGCGCCACTCAGCCGATACCGTGCCTGGTCGCGGGCGGTGTCGAGTTCAGCACGCCATAGCTGAGCAAAAGCGGCATCCGTCTCGGGCACCCATGGTCCATCTATCCAGCGCTCCAACTGTTCGACCACGTCGTCCCACGGAGGAGGCGCTGGCGGTCCCACTGGCACGGGAGGTAACGGACTCGGCCTCGCCTGGGGGTCATCCGGGACAAGCGGTTCTGGGCCCGTACCCGTCGCGTAGGAGGTGACGCCACCCTCAGAAAAGACGCAGAAGAAGAACCCCCCGCAGCCGCGGCAGGTGCACTGCTCCTCTGGGTACACCGACCGGACACTCCCCGTGATCAGACGGCCCAATCGATGCCTCGAGAGTGCGACCACCGAGACCGCGAGAAGCGCTGACTCGCGCGCCGACCATGTCTCTCTCAGGAGCGCTTGCAAGCACGCTTCGGCCAAGCCGACCTGGGAAGACTCAAAGGCCTCCGACAGGTCGGCGAGGACCGGAACTCCGAGCTGCTCGTGGGTCGCCACGATGGAAGCCATCAGATCCCAGTAGGCGACGGGTTGCTCTTTGGGCGCTTGGCGGCCCAGGCGAGCCAGGTGAGGAAACGCTGCATAAGCGACCTCGTTCGTAGAGAACTGGTGACACAGGAGCTCGAACAGTTCGTGCGCCTCCTCAGCGGTGACATGGCCGCGGACACTCAGGTCCCTCAGGACCTTCAGCGAAAGCTCGACCGTCCCCGCTGGCTGCGCCTCGAGTGACATCCATCGCGGGTCATCGAGCTGCATGCCCCAAGTCCTATCTGTCCACCCTGCCTCTGGCAATCGCGTTCTGACGGAGACCCGGTCGGATCCAGTCGAGCTCTACGCCAGCGCCAAGTCGCATTTCCATGCAGACCCACCTGGATGGCCGACCGACGACGTCACCCGCAGCCGGGGCGGGGCAGGGGTCAGCAAGGGCGTCGGGGGGCCCGGAAATCAAGCGCGCAGCGCGCCGATTTCCAGGGGGTACCGCCAGGACGCGCCAGCGCGGCCGTGCCC
>CAZEAA010000292.1:7399-7752 GCA_964510015.1 uncultured Sandaracinaceae bacterium | reverse complement strand
GCGTAGCTTGACGCGATACTTCCAAATCCCGATGGCCAGCAGGGCCGAGCCGACGACAACCGGAACGATACCCGAAACGCCGTGCGCCACCCCAGTGTATTCTTCGTTACGACGGGTAGCAGTCCCACCAAACCCCATCATCGCCGCCCCACCTAGCACAAGCGTCCCACCCAAAATCGACAGAAGAACTGGTCCGCCGGTGTTGTGGGTCCGCGTCATCGGCCGCAAACGCTCTGAGAGCAACGTCTGCGTGATCGGGTTGGTCGACGCAGGACCTGTGTCAGGTGGCGCGTGCAGCCGAAGATGGAGACGATGTGTCTGGCGGAGTCGCTCCAATCTGAACTCGAGCAACA
>CAZEAA010000292.1:0-7389 GCA_964510015.1 uncultured Sandaracinaceae bacterium | reverse complement strand
CCGGACAGTCCCACTGTGATGTGATCTCCAGGCACGTACTCGACCATCTGCCCGCTGACGATCCCACCGTCATCGAGGTACACGGTCGCCCGCTCTTGTGCGAAAGCAAGCGATGGCGTGACGCCGATTCCGACAGCCCAAATGAAAACCAGGCCAAAGGCCAATCCCACGCAACTCCTCATCTGAGGATGATTATCACGCTTGAGGCACAGTCAACTCGTGCGCCGCAACCCCCCTGCCTGAATGGGAACCCCGGTGCGGGCGTCGAAAGCCCGTGCTACCGTTCGGGCAGCACCAGGTGAAAGCGTGGACCGGGAATCGCTCCGGCCGCGACTGAAGCCAGGAGACCACCATGACCAAGCCCAAGGGGACCCCCGCGTCCACGAAGCCCGTCACCGTTCCCAGCCTGCGCGCCATGAAGCGCGCGGGTGAGCGGATCACCATGGTCACGGCCTACGACGCCACGTTCGCGCAGCTGTTCGACGAGGCCGGCGTGGACATGCTGCTGGTGGGCGACAGCCTGGGCATGGTCGTTCAAGGGCTCGACTCCACGCTGCCGGTCACGGTGGACGAGATCGTCTATCACTGCCGCGCGGTGGCCCGCGGCACGCGGCGGGCGCACATCGTGGGCGACATGCCCTTCATGAGCTGGCAGATCAGCCCCGAGGAGGCGCTGCGCAACGCGGCTCGCTTCCTGTCGGTCGGCGGCGCGCACTCCGTGAAGCTCGAGGGCGGGCGCAACGCCGCGGCCACCATCGAGCGCATCGTGAGCGCCGGCATCCCCGTGGTGGGCCACGTGGGCCTCACGCCGCAGAGCGTGCACGCCATGGGCGGCTTCCGTGTGCAGGGCAAGACCGAAGACGCCGCGGCGCGCGTGCTGGACGACGCCCGCGCGGTGGCCGACGCTGGGGCGTTCATGCTGGTGCTCGAAGGCATCCCGAGTGACCTCGCCGCCACCATCACGGAGGCCATCAGCATCCCCACCATCGGCATCGGCGCGGGCCCCGCGTGCGACGGCCAGGTGCTGGTCTGCTACGACCTGCTGGGCCTCACGCCGGAGCTGCGCCCCAAGTTCGTGAAGCAGTACGCCAGCTGGTTCGAAGACGGCAAGCTGGCCGCCGCGCGTTACTGCGACGAGGTGCGCACTGGCGCCTTCCCCACCGAGGAATACGCCTTCGGCCAGGTCCGCCGCGACGAGAGCGTCATGGGTGCGGCATCTGGCGTCAGCGTCAGCGTCAGCGCCACTGCCCTGCCCTCCAACCCCGAGCGCACCGGCGCCGGCTACGGCCCCGTCAGCTGAAGCGAGCAACCATGGCGCCCCGCATCATCCGCGATCCCAACGAGCTGCGTGCCGCCTGCGACGCCGTGCGCATGCAAGGCAAGCGCGTCGGCCTCGTTCCCACCATGGGCGCTCTCCACGACGGGCACCTGTCGCTGGTCACGCAGGTGGGTGTCCGAGCCGACCTCCGGGTCCTGACCATCTTCGTGAACCCGCTGCAATTCGCGCCCACGGACGACCTCGACCGCTATCCGCGCACGCTCGAAGCCGACGTGGAGCGCTGCGCCACGGTGGGTGTGGACATCGTGTTCGCGCCCGCGCCGGACACGATGTACCCGCCGGGCTTCCAGAGCCACGTGGAGGTGGAGGGCATCACGCAGCCGCTCGAGGGCGAGTTCCGCCCGGGGCACTTCCGCGGCGTGACCACCGTGGTGAACAAGCTCTTCAACCTGGTGGGCCCGTGTGCCGCGGCCTTCGGCAAGAAGGACTTTCAGCAGTGGCGCGTGCTGTCGCGCATGGTGCTCGACTTGAGCATGCCCATCGAGATGCTGGGCTGCGCCATCGTGCGCGAGCCGGACGGCCTGGCCATGTCGTCGCGCAACCGCTACCTGTCGGCGGCCGACCGTGAGCGCGCGCTCGGGCTGTCGCGCGGGCTGCGCGCCGCCGAAGCGGCCTGGAACGCGGGTGAACGCAGCGCCGACCACCTCGCCGCGATCACGCGCGAGCACGTGAACGCCTGCATGGACCGCATCGACTACGTGGCGGCTGTGGACCCCGACACCCTGCTCCCGCCCCCCGCAGGCACCGTGCCCCAGCGCCTAGTCGTGCTGATCGCCGCACACCTCGGCACCACCCGCCTGATCGACAACCTCGAGCTCGAGGCGTAGCCGCGGTCAGGCGATTTGGCGGCGCCCCGTCAGTGGCCGCCGAGGACACGGAGGATCTGCGCGCCCTCGCCCTCCAGTACCACCAGCTGGTGCGACACGGGCTCGCGCCCCTCGATGGTCACGCTGATGTCGAGTACCTCGCCCACGCGCCGCCGGCCAAGGCGCAGCGGGGTGTGGCCTTCGAGGATTCCGTCGCAGCGCACCTCCGCGCCGGCGGGCTCGGAGATGATCTCCACGAAGCGCCCGATGGGCACCAAGGTGGCCACTTGTTCCTGCTCGCCCGCCTGCACCCGCAGGTGCGTGGTCCACGGCTCGTGCCCCGCGAGGCGCACCTCCAGCTGGTGGTCGGTCCCCACCTCGAGGCCCCCGATGCGCGCAGGCGTGGGGTCGGGCAAGCGCTGCCCGTCCAGCAGCAGCTCCGCGCCGCGAGGCACCGAGTCGATGCGCACCACGGGAACCGGCTCGGGCTTGATGGCCTTGGCGATGACGATGTACGTGACCAGGCCGACGAGCGCGGCGATGACCGCCCAGCGGATTGCCTCGACCAGCCGCATGCCCGAGGGACGTGGCGCCGTGGCGGGCGTGGCCGTCACGGGCGTGAGCAGCGCGGCCGCCTCGCGCGGAATGCGCGGTGCCTTCGGGATGTCCGCCGGATCCGGTGGCGGCGGCGTCGGCATCGGCACCGGGGTGAAGTAGACGTTGGCGTCCTCCGCGAGCGACGCGCTGAGCTTCACGTTGGGCGAGCCCCGATGCGACGGCGAGCTGACGGGCCGCGCCTCGGCCGCGAGCATGTCCTGCAGCTTCGCGCCGAGGCCGATGTCCTCGACGACGGTGTTCTCGTCGTCGCCGAAGTCGTCCCCCGAAGGACTGGGAGCGCTGAGCCCCGCGGCGAGATCCGCGAGGCCGAGACCCGCGCGGTCGAGCATCATGGTGGGCGCCTCTTCGTCCTCCCCCGGGCGCGGCGTGGCCAGCACGGGAGGCGCTTGCTTGGACGTGTAGCGCGGCGGCCGCGCGGTCACGCGGATGGCGTTGGGGTTCGTGGGACGGTCGTCCGTGCCGGAAGGACGCCCCAGCGTGGGCAGGTCGTCACGCGTACGCCGCAGGTCGAACAGCACGCTCTTCTCGTCCGGCTCGAAGTCCCCCGCGGTCATCTTGCTGGCCACGGAGTCTCGGCGCCCCGAGTCGACCGTCAACAGCTTCTCGGCCGACGGAGGCGGAGCGCCCGTGGCCGCCGCGTATTCTTCCGCGAACAGCTGCGACATCATGCGCGCGACGCGCGCCGTGGTGAACGACGGCTGGTGCTGATAGAGGAACTGCGTGAGCGCCTGGCCGAGGTCGTGCGCCGACTCGTAGCGGTCCTCGGGCCGCCGCGCGAGCGCCTTCATGGTGATGGCGTCGAGCTCCGCCGGGACGTCGCGCCGAAACGCCGAGGGGGGCTTGAGCTCCGCCTTGCGCACGCGGTCCAAGAGCTCCGGCAGGTTGTCCGCCTGATAGAGCATCTCGCCGGTCAGCAGCTCGTGCAGGACCACTCCCGCCGAGAAGATGTCCGAGCGGTGGTCCATCGGGTCACCCCAGGCCTGCTCGGGGGACATGTAGTAGTACTTGCCCTTGATGACGCCGACCTGCGTCTCCTGGGTGCGCAGCGCCGCCTTGGCGATGCCGAAGTCCGCAAGCTTCACGTCCCCGGAGAAGCTGACCAGCACGTTCTGCGGCGACACGTCGCGGTGCACGATGCGCAGGGGGTTGCCTGCGCTGTCCCGCTTGCGGTGCGCGTAGTCCAGCGCCGAGCAGACGGCGGACACGATGTAGGCGCAGATGTCGAGCGGCAGCCGCGCCTTGCGGGTGCGCAGCGCCTTCAGCATGCGGTAGCAGTCGGCCCCCTCCACCAGCTCCATGGCGATGAAGTAGGTGTCGTCCGTGCAGCCGAGGTCGAAGGTCTGCACCACGTTGTTGTGGTTCAGCAAGACGCTGAGCTTGGCCTCCTCCACCAGCATGGTGACGAAGGCCTCGTCCTCCGAGTACGTCGGGTGGATGACCTTGATGGCCAGCAGCTTCTCGAAGCCGCCGATGCCCTGGGTCTTCGCTACGTACACCTCGGCCATGCCCCCGACCGCCAGGCGGCGCGTGAGGGTGTAGGGCCCAAAGGGGCGGGGAAGATCGATAGCTTCGGTGCCGATGACCAAACGATACTCGTGGGACGAGTAGACCTCGGGGGAAAGGCGCGAAACGACGCCGAAATCGACGACACGCGAGCCTTGTGGCGACTGTAGCGTGCGTTGACGCGAGGCGTAAAGGCTTCTGCTCGCTCCGAGGTTCTGCTGACGCAGCGTCAGGAATGGGAGGACGCGTGTCAGCGTGCGCGGGGGCGCGGCAGGCTCTGATGGAGAGCCAAACGCGCGCGGCGCTGGGCCTCGTCGGACGGCACGCCCTCGTCGGTGCAGGCGCGCTCGAAGGCCGCCAGCAGCTTGGCTCGGCCGCTCAGGAACAGGCCCACCGCGGAGAGGAACAAGGCCCCGCTGACGACCCCCCACAGGGGGGAGTCCTGCACGGCGCCGCGCCAGGCGAGCGTCACCCCCGCGACGACGAGCAGGGTGGCGAAGGCCCCTGTCGTGGCGAACACGTTCATCGCCTCGAGCACGGCGCTGGTCATCGGGATACTGAGCGAAGAGCTGGACTGGGCGTGGGCGGACGGCATGGGTTCTCCTCGAGTTGGGATGAATCCGCTATTCACGCGCTGTGCCATGGCGCGGCGTGCTTGCTCCGAGGGGCGCGCGCGGATGGACGGACCCGCACCGTGTCGGCCGCCGCAGACAGGTTCGACCGACGGGCGTCGGGGATGCCCGACGTTCGTGACGCCAGATCCGTTGATGCGGCCCAGCAAGCCGCTATCGTTCGGGCATGGGACGGAACGCCCCGAATCCGGAACGGTCCATGCAAGGCGGCGAGCGACCGAGCCGTCCCGACATGCGCCTCTTCGTTCGTCTCCTCATCTCCCACGCCGCCCCCGTCTTGGTGGTGACGCTGGGCTTCACCGTGGTCCTGCTGGCCCTCGGTCGCATTCAGAGCGTGCTCACCACCCTGAGCCGCACCGAGCTCGTGGCCCTGCATGACGAAGGCACCGTGCACCGAGCCGCCTGGGGACTCGACGTGTCCATGCGGCGTGGCCAGACAGCCTGCGCCAGTGGCGAGCCCGGAAGCGAGGTGGCGCCTCGGATCGAAGCGAGCATGGCGGCGCTGCGCGCGCAGCTCTCCGCGGTGAGCGCCGTCAGCGAGCCCATGCGGCAAGTCACCCGTGGCTACCTCGAGGTCGCCGCTGCCGCGGTGGCCGGTGATGCCTGCCAGAACCTCACCGCCAGCGCGATCCAGCTGAGGCGCTCGGCCCTCGACGAGCAGCTAACCGACCTGTGGGTGGGCCGCTTGGCCGAGCTGCACGCCGCCGTGGACGCCAAGGACGAGCTCGCCCGCGCCACGGCCACCACCGCCATCTGGACCGGGTTCCCGCTCTTGGGGCTGTCGTTCGTGCTGGCCATGCTCTTGGCGGCGCAGATGGCGCGCGTGTTCAAGCGCCCGCTCGCGGCCCTCTCCGGCATGGCGCGACGCGTGGGCCAAGGGGACTTCGGCAGCCCCGTCCTGGTGCGCGGCCCTGCCGAGATCGTGGCGCTGGCCGACGAGCTCGAGCGCATGCGCGCGCAGCTGCAGCACTTCGAGAAGCTGAAGCAGGGGTTCCTCGCCTCGGTGTCGCACGAGCTGCGCACCCCGCTGTCGAAGATCCGGGAGGCGCTGGCGCTGCTCTCCGATGGGGCCGTGGGCGAGCTCGAGCCGCGTCAGATGCGCGTGGTGCAGATCGCGCGGACGGCCTGCGAGCGTGAGATTCGCATGGTGACCACGCTGCTCGACCTGTCGCGTCTGCGCGCGGGCAGCCCGCTGCGGCTCACCAACGGGGTCTCGCTCGAGTCCGTGGTGCAGCGCTCGGTCAACGACGAGAGCGCCGAGGCCACCTCGCGCGGCGTGGAGGTGCAGCTGATCTTCGACGCCGAGGGCGCTCGCTGCCGCTTGGATCCGGTGCTGATGGAGTGCGCCGTGGCCAACTTGGTGCGCAACGCCGTGGCGGTGTCGAAGCGCGGGCAGTTGGTGACCATCGCATGCGAGCGCGCGGCGGGGCCCGATGGTGCGCCGGGCTTCCGAGTGACCGTGGAGGACCAGGGACCAGGGGTGCCGCCGGCGATCCGGGCCACGGTGTTCGATGCGTTCGTCACGCACGAGGTGCCCACCTCTGGCAAGGCCATCGGCGTGGGCATCGGTCTCGCGCTGGCCCGTGAAGTGGCGCGGGCGCACGCCGGAGACCTCACCCTGGTGGAGGAGTGGGCCGGCACCGGGGCGCGCTTCGAGCTGTGGCTGCCGGCCGACGACGTCGCCCCTCCCCCCCTCAGTAACGAACCGCTCGTCCTCGGCTTCCCCGCTGTGGCACGTTGAACCCCTGATGCCCGACCACCGCGGGGTACGGCCCCACATCGCCGTCATCGATGACGAAGAAGACCTGTGCGAGCTGATCGCGCTGCGGCTCGAGCACCACGGCTTCCGCGTGAGCTCCGAGCAGACCTGCCGCGGCGGGCTCGAGATCCTGGAGCGCGAGGTCGTGGACGCGATGCTCCTGGACCTGCGCCTCGAGAACGAGAGCGGCCTCGACCTGCTGGACGCCATCCAGAAGCGCTCGCTCGACCTGCCCGTGATCATCCTCACGGCGCACGGCACCATCGACACCGCCGTGGAGGCGATGGAGCGCGGCGCCTACGGCTTCTTGACCAAGCCCTTCGACGACCGCGAGCTGGTGCAGAAGCTCCAGCAAGCGGTGGAGCGTGTGCGGCTGCGACGCGAGGTGGCCGGACTGCGCCGCATCGTGGACGGCTCGAACGGCACCGACCGGCTACTGGGGACCAGCCCCGCCATCGCGGCGGTGCGCGACATCATCCCGCGCATCGCGGCGTCCGAGGCCACGGTGCTGGTGCTCGGCGAGTCGGGCACGGGCAAGGAGCTGGCCGCGCGCTCGCTGCACGCGCTCTCGCCCCGCTCGGGGGCGCCGTTCGTGGCCATCAACTGCGGTGCCCTGCCCCCCGAGCTGCTGGAGAGCGAGCTGTTCGGCCACCGCCGCGGCGCGTTCACCGGCGCGGTGCGCGACAAAGAGGGCCTGTTCGCGGCGGCCGCCGGAGGCACGCTGTTCCTGGA
>CAZEAA010000291.1:0-7755 GCA_964510015.1 uncultured Sandaracinaceae bacterium | reverse complement strand
GGGCAGCACCCCCGGCCGCGGGCCCGGGCGGCTGTACTGCGCGGGCCCGCGGGCGTCCTCGCGGTCGCGGCGGCCGGCGCCGGCCGCGACGAGCGCCTCGGCGACGTGGCCGTGGACCTGCCGGCCAAGATCGAGCAGGAGATCGTGGTCCCGCTCGCCGACTCGCAGCAGGGCCTCTACAAGCAGATCCTCGAGCAGGTGCGCAAGAGCGTGCTCAGCGAGGTGGAGAGCAAGGGCATCGCCAAGGCGCACATCCAGATCCTGGCGGCGCTCACCCGCTTGCGGCAGGTGGCCTGCGACCCGCGCCTCATGAAGCTCGAGGACCAGGACTTCGGCGACGCCGACAGCGGCAAGCTCGGCGCCCTCCGCGAGATCGTCAGCGAGGCCGTGGCCGGCGACCACCGCGTGCTGGTGTTCAGCCAGTTCGTGCAGATGCTGCAGCTCATCCGCAAGGCGCTCGACGCCGACGGCGTGAAGTACGAGTACCTGGACGGCTCCACGGACGACCGCATGGAGCGCGTGGACCGCTTCAACGCGGACAGCAGCATCCCGGTGTTCCTCATCTCGCTGAAGGCGGGCGGCACGGGCCTCAACCTGACCGGCGCCGACACGGTGGTGCACTTCGACCCGTGGTGGAACCCGGCCGTGGAAGACCAGGCCACCGACCGCGCGCACCGCATCGGGCAGGACAAGGTGGTCACCGTCTACCGCTTGATCGCGGCGGGCACCGTGGAGGAGAAGATCCTCGACCTTTCCGAGAAGAAGCGCTCGCTCGTGAGCAACGTGCTCTCGTCCGAGGGCAGCCCGCTCAAGGGGCTCACCAAGGCCGACGTGGAGTCGCTCTTCAGCGATTGACGTGCTCGGCCCCTCACGACGCAACGCCCTGCCCGCGGTGAACGGATGGCCGCGGGGTTGTCGCGTGCTGCTCGCGGCCCTCTCGGCGCTGCTGACGGTGGCCACGGCGGGTGCTGCGCGCGCGGACGAGACGCACTACCAGAACGTCTTCATCGGGGACCGCGCCTTCGGGATGGGCGGCGCGGCCACCGGCCTCGCGGCCGACACGTCCAGCACGTTCTACAACCCCGGCGCGCTGGCCGAGCTCCCGAACCGCAGCTTCTCCGCGAGCTTGGGCCTCACCGCCTTCGAACGCATGCGCGTGCTGGGGGGAGTGCGCGGCCCTGACAGCGTGGCCGACGTCCGCCGCGCGGAGTCGCGCTCGTTGCCCGTGTTCTCCGCGGCCCTCTTGCGCTTCGGTGCCGTCGGGCCCGACGGACTCAAGCGCCACGCCGTGGCCTTCAGCACGCTCTACCCCGCCACCACGGACACCAGCTTGCGCGTGGACCTGCAACACCCGATGACGGGCGTGCCGTCCACCGTGCGCGTCGATCACGCCTTCCGCCAGACGCTCTACGGCCTGAGCTACGCGCTCCACTTGTCGAACAAGGTGGCGTTCGGCATCACCGCGTTCTTGGCGACCCAGCGCCTGATCCACAACGAGACGCTCTACGTGGCCTCCGGTGGCGTGGCGACGCCGGATGGCGGCTTCACGGGCATCGAGAGCTACACGGGGCTCACGCGCATCTCGGCGCGCAGCTACAGCTTCCTCCCCCGCGTCGGGTTCTTCTACCGGCCGAACGCCAAGTTCTCGCTGGGCATCACGCTCCAGCCGCCTGGCTTGATGCTGCGTTCCCGCGCGAGCCTCGACCAGCAGAGCGCCGTGGCCACCATCGACCCGATGACCGGCGACACCATCACCACGTTCACGGTGGTGGACCAAGGCGGCCTGCGCATCCGCATGCCCATCCCTTGGATGGTGCGCATGGGGTTCGGCTATCACGCCACCAACTCGCTGACGCTGGCCGTCGACGTGGCGCTGCACGGCGCGGTGGATGCCCACCGCATCCTTCCCGGCGCGGACGAAGACGCGCTCGCACGCACACCGTTCATGCCCGTGGACACGCGTCGCCTCGCCACCGTGGACGCCGCGCTCGGCGCCGAGTGGGTGATGCGCGACGGCGTCACCTGGCGTGTCGGCGCGTTCACCAACCGCAGCGCTGCGCCGAACCTGCCCGCCACCACCAACGAGTATCGCCTCGAGCAGGTGCACCACTACGGGGCGTCGTTCGGCCTCGGTGTCCACGTGGGCGCATACCACCTGACCATGGGCATCGCCGGGTCGCGCGGGCGCGGCGATGCCCTGTCGGTGGACACCAACCCGGCGGGCACCACCGACGTCTACGTCCGGACGCGCGTCGAGCAGCGCGTGCTCTATCTCTTCCTGACGGGGGCCACCCGTTCCGTCGCTCGCCTCGCGCAGAGCGCGCTCCACCGGGTGCAGAACCGCAGCGAGCCGCGCCGCGCGCACGGCCAGACGCGCGACGAGTACCGCGAAGAGCACCCGGACGCCGTGGACGCCGAGCAAGCGCGGCGGCGAGCCCAGCGACAGCGCCAGCGTCGCCCGCCTCAGCGTCACCCCGACGAGCGCTGACCCAAAGCGTGCGAAGGCGCTTCGTCTGAGCCCACGTGGTCGTATCCGTAGTCGTGGTCGTATCCGCATCCGTATGCGTGCTCGTAGTCCTGCTCGTGCTCGTGCTCGTGACCGCGGGACGTCAACGGAGACCACGACTGCAGGCGCCTGGAAAGTCGAACACGAGCACGAGCACGAGCACGTCAACGAGCACGACGAGGCTTACGTAGACGACTACGACTACGCCAACGTGCGTGGTCTGGAGCGCGGCGACGACCAGACGTGGGCGCGCGCTCTAGAGACCCCGGCGGAAGCGGCTGGTGAAGGCCTGGAAGGCCAGCGCGTCGCCCTCCACGCGCAGGTCTCCCGACGCGAGCGCGGAGACGGGGGACTCGAGGTCGGTGGCGAGGCGGCGCCACACGCCCGTGCGCGTGTGCACGGTGGCGATCGGCGCGGGGGTGCCGGGCAAGGGCTCGGGACCCGCCACGACCTCGGCGACGCCGCGACGGATGGTGACGTGGAAGACCTCGCGTGTGTCCTCGAACTCGAAGCGCACGCTCTCGTGGGTGTCGCTGGCGAGCTCTGGGATCAGGCGCGACGCCATGACCTCGAAGAACTGCGCGATGGGGATTCCGTCCAGCATCTGCGGCGCGGGACGCGGGACCAGCGGCTCGGCCATCCCCTCGCGCAGCTCGTACGCGCTCTCGAGCAGGTAGCCGCGTCCGTTGCTGTTGCCCACTTGCTCGCCCACGGCTTCGAGCGCCGCGGCGATGGCGAGTGCCCCTTCGCTGCCGGGGGTCGCGTCCAGCTCGCCGGCGTCCCGCAGCAGGCTCAGGAGGTGCAGCGCCCAGCGCGGATCGCCCTCGTCCTGCGCCGTCTGCGCTGCCCGTCGCACCGCGTCGCGACCGCCCATCATGCCCACGCTCCGCGCGGCGATGTCGCTCGCGGGCACCGGGTAGAGCGCCTCCGGTCGACCGTCGAACCAGCCCAGGTGCGAGCCGTAGATCGCGCGGGCCGACCAATCGAGCTGTCCATAGAGAGGCGCCAGCGCCGGGTCCTCCGCGAGCCACGCGGGCAGCGCCATCTCCTGGGCGATGCGCTCGATGGGAACTCCCTCGTTGGCCTGCGCCACCACGCGGTCGCGCACCCACTGGATGGCGTCTCGGTAGCGCGTCAGCGCACCCGCGATCTCGTCTTCACCCGTGACCGGGACGGTGTGCGACGGCACCAGGTGCCGCGGCCGGCGCGCGCGCATGGCGTCCAGCGACTCGATCCAGGCATCCACCGGACGGGGGCTGGTGCCGCGGATGGTGTAGAGGTTCGGGAACGAGCGGTAGTAGTTGTCCCCGGGCATCAGCACGCGCGCCGCCGGGAGCCACACGAAGAGCTGGTCGTGGGTCTCGCCGTGCGCCTCCACCAGCTCGATCCGCACCCCGCCCACCTCGAACGCGGTCTCGCCGCTGAAGGTGCGTGTGGGCAGGACGATGCCCGACTCCATGGCGGCCTCCATGTCCACGCGGCGGCCGAGGGCCGAGCAGGGGAGCGCGTCCTCGTGCACGTGCCAGCCGAACTGCCGCCCGCCGCGCACCGTCTCCGCCATGCGGAAGGCGCCGTACTGCTTGATGAAGTGGTCGCGGAACGCGTCGGTGGCCCAGACCTCGGTTCCCTCTTCCATCCAGGCGGTGGCTCCTCCAATATGGTCGATGTGACTGTGCGTCAGTACGATGGCCCGGACGGCCCCTGGCGCTTCGCGAAGCAGGGCCTCCCGTGCCGCGCGCGCCCGCGCGGGGCTCATGCCCACGTCCACCACCACGTGGCCTTCCGGCGTGGTGATCAGGATGGTGTTGGCGAGGTCGTAGCCCACCGCCACCAACACGTTGTCGGTGATGCGCACGACGCGGGGCGCGCCCACGCCTTCCTGGCAGTGTTCGCGGAGAATGGCGGGGGTGCTGGGGGTCCGCACCGTCGCTACCTCACGCAACGTGGGTTGTTTGGTGTAGAACAGCGCGGCGCCACCGGCGGCGGCCAACAGCACCACGGCCAGCACGGCCACCCGCCATTTCACACGAAGACGGTTCTTGGGAGCGTTGGGGGCGCTGGCAGGAATCATATACTGACAATATGTTAGTCAACCACGGATGTCAATGACCCGAGACGATCGCGACCCCCCCGCCCCTCCCCAGCCGGCTGCCCGCACGCGCCGCAGCGCCGAAGAAGCTCAGCAAGACATCCTCGACGCAGCGCAGGCGGCGTTCGAGCAGGGCGGCCCCGAGGCCGTGCGTCTCAAGCCCATCGCCGAGGCGTGCGGCGTCACGCACTCCGGGGTGCTCTACCACTTTGGCTCGCGCGAAGGCTTGCTCGAAGCGCTCTTCCAGCGGGCCTCCCGAGAGCTGCGCGCCGACGCGCTCGCCGCCGTCACCGGGGCCTGGTCGGGGGGCAAGGTGGACCTCGGCGGCCTGCTCAGCAGCGTTTATGGCCGCGTGGCCGACCCCTCCCGAGCCCAGCTGCTCGCGTACCTCTTGGCGCACGGACGCGACCCGTTCCCGGACGCCAGCGAGCAGGGCCTCGCGCGCATCGCGCAGGGGCTGTCGGCGTTCGCGTCGGCCTTCGTGAAGGACGGGGAGCTGTCGGCCGACGACGCGGCGTTCGGGCTCGAGCTCATGACCCTGGTGATGTTCGGGGACCTGCTGATGGGCGACCACGTCCGCGCGCGCCTGCGCGACCAGCCCATCGAGGAGCAGCGCGCGCGGTTCCGTGAGCGCTTCGCCGACCTGCTGCTGACCACCGCGCGCATCCGCCGCGAGCCGAGCTCGGCGCCGACGCCCGAAGGCGGGGAGTCCGAATAACATGCCCGCCGCTCCGCAGACCGCAGCTGAAGTCGCCCGCCTCGACAACCGGGCGCTGCAGAACCTCATGCAGGATGGCTTCGCCATCGATCCGGCCGCGCTCGACGACAGCGAGTACCGCGGCATCAGCCTCGGCCTGCCCGCGGCGGTGGTGGCCCTGACGTGGCGCAAGTTCATGAAGACCTTCCACCGCGAGCCCGGCACCGGGGTGCTGCGCGGGTGGAACGTGCGCGTGGTGCAGGACGGCGACGACACCCCCTGCGTCCCCCAGCAAAAGGGCGGCCGCGAGCGCTGTTTCGGCCACTATCAGGTGGTCCGCCCGATTGGGTACGCCATGCCCACCCCCATGTACCAGGGGCTCCTCATCGACTACGGCCTGGGCGGGACCTCGCCGCTCGACCCCGTCAGCCGCACGCGGGACCCCATCGTGGCCCTCCGTGAGGGCAGGGCGGATCTCCTGCTGGGCTGCAGCTACCTGGACCTCGGCTTTCGCACGCTGCGCACGCCCAGCTTCTTCACCCTCGAGCGCCTCGGCCCGCTGCGCCGCGTGGAGCCCGTTCCGGGCTGAGCCGTGGGTCCACCGAAGCGGTGGACGCCGCGACCCGCAAGAGGCACATTCGGGGGCAAGTGGATCAAGAACTGGAAGAGCTTCGCGGCGCCCTCGATGCCGTCGACAGCAAGCTGGTGGACGCGCTCGTCGAGCGTCGCGACCTGGTGAAGCAAGTGGCACGCTTCAAGGTCTCGCGTGGGCGCGGCATAAGGGATCAACAGCGCGAGCAAGAGCTGCTGGAGAAGTTGGTGGCGCGCGGCGAGGCGGCCGGCCTCAACGCGCACTTCCTCACGCGCATCTTCCGCGAGATCATCGACCACTCGGTGCGCCTGCAGCAGGAGTACTTCTCCACGTCCGGGGACCCGAACGGGCAGCCGCGCAAGACCATCATCGTGGGCTACCAGGGCGGCGAAGGGGCCTACAGTCACCTGGCCGCCACGCGTCACTTCGGCGCGCGCGACGCGAAGGTGATCTACGAGGGCTTCCCCAGCTTCAAGTCCATGCTCGAGGCCGTGAAGAACGGCATGGCGGACTTCGCGGTGCTGCCCATCGAGAACAGCATCGCCGGCTCCATCAACGAGAACTACGACCTGCTCGCCAAGATGGACCTGCACCTCGTGGGCGAGGAGCTGCAGCGCGTGGAGCACTGCTTGATCGGGCTGCAAGAGGTGCCGCTCACGCAGATCCGCCGCATCTTCTCGCACCCCGTGGCGCTCGCCCAGTGCGGCGCGTTCCTGGCGACGCTCAGCAACTCGCACGCCGAGGCGTACAACGACACCGCGCTGTCGGTGCGGCGCGTGAAGGAAGAGCAGGACCCCACGCAGGCGGCCATCGCCAGCGAAGAGGCCGCGCGCGTCTACGGCCTGCCGGTGCTCGCGCGGAACATCGCGGACCAGAAGGACAACTTCACGCGCATGGTCATGGTGGCCACCGAGCGGGTGGTCTACGACGCCGCGCTGCACTGCAAGACGTCGCTGATCCTGTCCACCAAGCACGAAGGTGGCGCGCTGCTGAAGGTGCTCCAGACGCTGGCCAACCACGGGCTGAACCTCACCAAGCTCGAGTCGCGCCCGCAGCCGGACTCGCCCTTCGAGTACGTCTTCTACGTGGACTTCGAGGGCAACACGTCCACGCCCGAGACGCAGGCCGCGCTGAGCGAGCTGCGTGAGTGCACGTCGTTCTTGCGGGTGCTCGGCTCTTACCCCGCCAGTCGACCGAGCTGAGCATGGGACTGCTCGACCGCGTCGGGCGCTTCCTGGATGACGTCCTGCTGCTCCCGGAAGACGTGCGGGACTCGCTCGAGACGGGCGACGACGCGCTGCGCGCCGAGCTGTTCCCCGAGGCCGAGCGCATGTTCCTGGACGTGCTGGCCACGCGGCCCGGGCTCGGGCGTGCGGCCATCGGGCTGGCGCGGGCGCGGGCGGGCATGCGAGACGACGCGGGTGCCCTGGCCGCCCTCGAGGAGGCCCGCACGCACTCGACGCTGGACCCGAGCGTCTCGCTGTGGGCGGCGCGCTTGGCCCTCAACGCAGGGCGCTTGCAGCTGGCCGTGGACGCGGCGCGCGATGCCTCGCGGGCGCTGGCCGAAGAGGGTGGGGCGCGCTTCGCCGAGGCGTGCCGGCTGCGCGGCGAGGCCGAGTGGCGTCGCGAGCGGCCCGACCGCGCCGTGCGCGAGTTTCGCAAGGCGCTGAGCGCCACCCCGAACGATCACGCCATCACCGTGCGCCTGATCGAGGCCTCCGTGGCGGCTGCGCGGGCCGCCGACGCCGAGCGCGCGGCCGAGTCGCTGGACCCCAAGAGCCTGACCCCGGCCGACGCCGCGCGCGTGGGGCTGGCGCTGTCGCGCGCGGGGCTGCGCGAGCTGTCCCTCAGCTGGCTGCGCAGGGCGGCCG
>CAZEAA010000290.1:0-7808 GCA_964510015.1 uncultured Sandaracinaceae bacterium | reverse complement strand
GGAAGGTGGCCTGAAGGACCGCGCCGAGGCGCTGGACGCCTGGAAGGCCGTGCTCGCGGCCGCCCCGGACGACGCGGAGGCCAGCGCGGCCGTCGAGCGCTTGGGAGACGCGCGCGGCAATCGGCGCCCGGCGCCCACGCGCAGCATGCGGGTCCCCGCCCCACCGACGGGCGCCACCGTCGCGCCGCCGCCGCCGCCGACGAGCGCCACCGTCGCACCACCGCCGCCGGGAGCCACCGTCCCACCACCGCCGCCGCCGGGCGCCACCGTCCCGCCGCCATCCCCCTCATCGGGCAGCGAGACGCTCGAGGACGACATGCTCGAGCCGCTCGACATCGAACCGGACGACGAATAGTCGCTCGCGGGCCCCGCGTGAGGCCCTGGCGGTCACGCGGTGTAAGATGGACGGGCGAGCTCCGTCAGGTAGGTGTCGCGGGAGAGCCCCACGACCGACCACCCAACCGACCCTCGCGGTCAAGGAGCTGACCATGTCCCAGAATTCGAACACCCAGAGCTGCTGCGCCGACGACTGCCCGTGCAACCCCTGCACCTGCGACCCGTGCACATGTGCGACCACGCGCTCCGCGGCCAAGAGCTGCAGCTGCGGGCCCTCGTGTAGCTGCGCGAGCCCCAAGGCCGGCACCTCGTCGTGCGGCTGCGGAGCGGCCGCGTCGTGACCCTCGCTGCCCGTCCCGAAGCGGTGGCCAGTACGCTCACGGCGCACGACGCCGTGCGCGCGGCGCTCACCAACGACCGTGAGCGCTACCTGGCCATCATTCGTGGACGGGCAGGCGGGAGCCTCAGCCCGAGTGACAGCGAAGAGATCCTGCACGGCGCCCTCGAGCGGGCCCTGCTCCGCGCGGACCAGGTGCAAGACCCCACCAAGGCCGCCGCCTGGGTGGGCCGCGTGGTGCGCAACGCGGTCGTGGACGAGCTGCGCAAGCGCCGCTACCTCACGCTCCCCGTCGAGGAGCTACAGCTCGCCGCGCTGGACGACGACGAAGCCGACGGCCCCGACTGCCTGTGCGTCCTGATGCAGGCCGAGCAGCTCAAGGCGGAGTACGGCGAGATCCTGAAGCGCGTGGTGCTGGACGGGCAGCCGCTGGGCGAGGCCGCGCGGTCGCTGGGCATCGAGCCCAACAACGCCAGCGTGCGACTGCACCGAGCGAAGACCGCCCTGCGCGAGCGGCTCGTCGCCCACTGCGGGCCCAACGCCGCACGCGACTGCGGCAGCTGTCAGTGTGAGACCCGTCGGTGCGGCAAGCACTGAGGCGCGCCGTCTAGCCGCCGATGCGCGCGAGGAGCAGCGCCCGCGCGGTGGGCGAGAGCGTGGTGAAGCGCACGACGTAGGTGTCGGGCGCCGTCCCCGGGCCGATCACCTTCGCGAAGGCGTCGGCGATGTGCGGACTCTCGTCGTCGAAGCGCACCATGAGGTCCATCAGTGATGGAATGGCCACGCTCGAGCGCAGCTCGGCTCCCTTGGACGACGCGGCGACCACCTCCACCTCGAAGCGCTGCTCGGAGATCGACTTCCTCTCGACCATGGCGCAGCGCACGAACAGCGGCGCGCTCAGCGGCCGCAGCGGCTCCCGGGTGGGCGCGAGGCGAATGGGCGTCTCGCCGTCGATGCCGCTGATCTCCACCAGCCGGATGGGCTCCGGTGAGCCCTTCGGGTGGACCGTCAGCTCGTCCGTGACGTGCAACGGCGCACGCACCGCAGCGACCGTGGTCCCCGACACCAGCACCTGTCCGCCGAGCGTGAACGACTCGATGCGGCTGGCGATGTTCACGGGCGTCCCGACCACACCGTACTTGGAGCGCTTCTCCGAGCCGATGTTGCCCACGACGGCGTCACCGGTGTGGATGCCGATGCCCATCTCCACCTCGGGAAGGCCTTGCGCCCGGTTCCAGGTGTTGACCGTGGCCATGGCCTGCTGCATCTCGAGCGCGCAGGTGATGGCGCGCTCGGCGTCGTCCGCGCGGCGCAGTGGCGCCCCGAAGATGCACAGGATGGCGTCGCCCAGGATCTCGTCGATGGTGCCGTGGTGCCGCTGGATCACATCGGTCATCGCGCTGAGGTAGTTGTTCAGCAGCCGCACCACCTGCTCCGGCTCGAGCTCGTCGGTGAGGGTGGAGAAGCCACGCAGGTCGGAGAAGAGGATCGTCACCTCGCGGCGCTGGCCACCGAACGCGAGCCCCTCGCTGCGCTCGAGCAAGCTGTCCACCACTTCGTTCGACAGGTAGCGACCGAAGATCTGACGAATGAACGCGTTGCGCACCTCGAGCGCCTCGGTGCGCTCGCGCACGCGGTCTTCGAGGGTCTGGTACAGCTCGGCGTTGGCGATGGAGACGGCAGCCTGCGCTGCCAGCATGGTGATGACGTCCAAGCGTCCGGCCGTGAACGAGGCTTCGGCCAGGTCGTTCTCCAGCACCACGATGCCCACCAACACGCTCTTGTCGGTGATCGGCGCGCACACGAGCGAGCGCGAGCGGCGCCGGATCACGTACGGGTCGCGCGTGAACTCCCCCGAGACCGCCGCGTTGCGCAGCACCACCGGGACCCCGGAGCGCTCCACGTACCGCACGATCTTGGCGGGCACGTCCGGGTAGGCGTCGATCGGCACGTTGCGAATGACGACCTCGCCCTGGGCCGAGGTGGCCTCCGCGATGACGGCGAGGTCGCCGCCCCCGGCGGCGCGCAGCAGCACCGCGCGCTCGGCACCCGCGTCGCCGATGAGGGCCAGCAGCACGTTCCGCACCACGCCCTCGACCGTGCGTTCCGACGCGATGGCGTTCGAGGCGCGCACCACGGCGTCGAGGTCGAAGCGCGAGCTGCTCCCGGTGGCCGAGATGGAGCCCGAAGGGGCGCTGGTGGTGGTCTCGTTCGGGAGGTGTCGACTCACCTGGGGGTCGAGCGCGGCGACCTTCGCGCCGGCGCCCCACGCAGCGTAGTAGCTCTGCGCGCGCCCTAGGTAGCCGGCGGCGACGGATGGCACCTCGCGCTTCTGCCAGAACTCGGCCGCGAGCTCGGCGGCCAGCGCCGCGTCCTGCGGCATGCCCGCTGCCTGGGCGCGGGTCACCGCGAGCTCGTAGAAGCGCGCTGCCTCGTTCGCGTTGCCCCGCACGCGCGCGCGCTCCGCCGCCACCAGGTCGGCCAGGTGACCGAAGGACGTGGGCACCGCGCGCTCCATCCCGCGCAGGATGGAGAGCGCCTTGCGGGACGACCCCAGCTGGCCGTCGCGCAGGTGGGCGATGGCGTGCAGGAACCAGATCTGCGGCGTGAGCTGCGTCCCTTGATGGGCGCTCACGTCGGCGAGCGCGCGCGCCGAGCGCTCCTTCGCTCTCGCGTGGTCTCCGAACGTCAGCGCCAAGCGACCCTGATACCAGGCGAGCGCCGAAGCCGAGTTCTTGGCCCCCGCGCTCTCCTGCTCATGGAGGTCCGCGTCTTCGTCGTAGTGCGGACCCACCATGCGCGTGGGGCTCGCGCTGGTCCCCCGCAGGCAGCGCACGAACGCGAGCTGGCGGTGCACGTCGCCCTCGCTGTGGCGGTGGCGCGTGCGCTCCGACGCCGCGAGCTGGCGAGTCAGGACGGCTTCGAGGGCCTCCAGCTCCTGACCGGCCACGAGCGCGTGAAAGCAGCCCGCCGGCCCCGCGATGGCGGCGTACGCCGTGTCGCCCTGCTCGTTCGCGGCGCGCTGCGCGTCGAACAACGCCTCCACGGACTCCGCGAGCGGGCGCTCCCACGGCAGCACGAAGATGGCCTCGGCCGCGGCGATGCGGTGCACGCGCTGCGCTCGACCCGGGCCGATCAGGAGCGCCTTGGCGACGTCCACGATGCGCCGGCCCCCCGCCACGTCGAAGAGCCCCGACACCAGCACGGCGGCGAACCCCGCGAAGCACTCGGCCGACCCCTCGGAGACCCCGTGCGCCAGGGTGAGGCGTATGCCCTCGAAGGTGATCAACGGATAGAGCTCGGGCTCCGCGAGGAAGCTGGTCCCGGTGATGCCGGTCAGGATCTGCAGCGCGATCTGCATGTCCACGGACGTGGCGTCGGGGAGCGCGGCGATGGACGCCGGGGTGACGTTGCGCAGCCGCCACTTCGTGGCCGCGAGGCCTCGCAGGATGTGGTGCGTCTTGGCGCGCGGGGGCAGCTTCACGCCGATCTCGCGCAGGATGAGCTTCGACGCGGACAGTGAGCCCACCAGGTCGTTGCGCGCCAGCAGCGACAACGGACGCAGCACGTAGACCGCGGCCCGGTCGTCGTTGGTGCGCGCCTGCGCCAGCAGCGAGTCGATGGCGGCGTCCGTCGCCGCGTAGTCCCCCAGCAGGTAGTTCGCCTCGGCGAGCTCTTCGGTGATGGCGCGAAAGCGGTCGAAGTCCCGCTCGTGCAGGTCCGGCCCCAGCAGCGCGGCGGCCATGCCCACGTGGTGACGCGCCGTCTCCCAGGCGCCTGCGGTCTTGGCCAGCCGCGCGGCGCGCAGCGCGAGGTCCGCCCACGGCACGCGCTCGGCGGGGTCCTCGATCAACGTCTGCGCTTCGTCGAAGTGGCGGATGGCCTCGAACACGCGCGCGTCCGGCAGGTCGCTGCTCATGAGCATGCGGGCGGCCTTGCGGTGCAGCTCGCTGCGCTGCTCGCGCGGGATGAGCGCATAGGCGGCCTCCTGCACGCGGTCGTGCGTGAAGCGGTAGCCGTCTTCGTCATCGCTGTCCGGCGCCACGAAGCGCCGCGAGCGGGGCAGCTCGAGCCCCGCGTCGACGGCGTCCACGTCCACGTTGGCGAGCGCGGCCACCGTGGACAGCTGAAAGCGGGTGCCCACGATGGACGCCACGGAGAGCAGCGCGCGGGCTTCGTCCGGCAGCTCCGCGAGGGCGTGCACCATGAACTCCACCACGTTGTCGCTGTAGCCGCGGGCGGCCACGGCGGCGTCGTCCCACTCGAAGCGCATGCGCGCGGCTTCGAAGCGGATGACCCCCTCGCGATGGAGCGTGGCGATGAGCTGACGAAGGTAGAACGGGCTCCCGTGCGTGAGCGCGTGCAGCCCCGCCGCCAGGGTCTCGACCGACGCGTCCCGGCGACCCAGCCAGCCCGCCACGAGGTCGATCGTGTCGGCCTCCTGCAGCGGACCCACGCGCACCTCCGCCACGCGCGCGCGCCCGCGGATGGTGGCGAGGGTGCTGGTCAGCGGATGGGCGGCGTCGACCTCGTTCTCGCGGTAGGCGCCGATCACCAGCACGTGCGCGGTGCCGCTGCCGGCCAGCGCCGCGAGCCAGCGCAGCGAGGCGTCGTCGGCCCACTGCAGGTCGTCCAGGAAGAGCACCAGCGGCTCGCTCTGCGTGGACAGGGCTCCCAAGAAGGTCTGTGCCAGCTGACCGAAGCGGGCCTGCTCTTCGTCTGGCGACACGTCGGGGACGCCCTGCATCTCGGGCAGCAGCGCGCGCAGCTCCGGCACGCGCTCGCTCAGCAGCGCGCCGTTCTGGCCGATGGCTTCCACGATGCGCGAGCGATACTTGGCCAGCTGCTCCTCGGGCTCCGACAGCAGCGCGCGCAGGCGCGAGCGCAGGGCCTCGAAGATGGCCAGCAGCGGGACGCGGCGCTTCTGGCCCTCGAACTTGCCGAACGAGACGTGGGCGCGCAGCGAGGCGAAGCGCGGCGCCAGCTCGCGGACCAGCGCGGTCTTGCCGATGCCGGAGGGCCCGCGCACGAAGACGAACTCCGGCGTGCCGGGCACCAGCCGCTCGAACGCGGTGGACAGCACCAGCAGCTCCACGTCGCGGCCGACCAGGCGCTCCTCGAGCGGCAGGTTGGTGCTGACGTCGTGGGTGCCCACCCGGACGGCGGCCAGTTCGTGGTCAGGCTGCTCGAGCGCGCGGCCGATGAGCTCGAGGTCGAAGGCCACCCCCTCCGCGCTCTGATACCGGTCGCGCGGGTCTTTGGCCAAGAGCCGGTCGAGCAGCGCGTCGACGGGCGCGGGGACGTTCGACGCGAGCGCGCTGGCCAGCGGTGGCTTGCGGGCCAAGTGAGCGTGCAGCAGCGCGAGCGGGTCGTCGTAGTCGAACGGCAGACGCCCCACCAGCAGCTGGAACAGAGTGGCGCCGAGGGAATAGAGGTCCGCGCGATGGTCGAGGTCGCGGTCCGTGCGCCCCGTCTGCTCCGGCGGGATGTAGGCGAGCGTGCCCCCGAGGGACGCGAAGCGCCGCGACGCCCCGAGCGTGAGGGAGTTGCCGAAGTCACACAGGACCACGCGGTCGTAGACGGTGGTGAGCACGTTGGCGGGCTTCACGTCGCCGTGCACGAAGCCCAGCGCGTGCAGGTCGGCCAGCGCCAGCGCGATCTTGCGGGCCAGCACCAACCACTCACGCAGCGGCATACGCGCCCCGCCGTAGCGCCGCTCGAGGTCCACCGCGCCGAGGTCTTCCATGACGATGGCTGCCGACGTCCCGAAGCGGTGCTCCCCCAAATAGGGCAGGCCCGAGCGCGCCCCCAGCCGCGCCCCCACGTCGAGCTCGTAGCGCAGGCGGCGCAGCGTGCTGGCGCTGGGCACGTCGGTGGTCGGGTGCTTCAGCACGACGGGCTGGTCATCGGCACGGCGAACCGCTCGCAGCACGGTGCTCCGCGCTCCACGATGAACGACGTCCTTGATCTCGAAGCCCTCGTAGCTCGTCATGCCCGCCGCAAGGCATACCACGTCTCCGTGCCGATCGGCGTCGTAGGTTCCGGCAGACGTGCGTGATACACCCGTGCGCCGGAGGTACCGATGGCGAAGAAGCAGACCGAGGTGTTGATCATTGGCGGAGGATGGACGGGCGTCGCCGCGGCGACGGAGCTCGCCAAGTTGGGTGTCGACTTCCAGTTGATCGAAGCCGACCCCACGCGCCTCGGGGGCCGCGCGTACTCGTTCGAGTACAACCCCAATGGTGCGGGCGCACCGAAGCTCTTCTGGGAGCACGGCGCGCAGTACGTCGGCCAGGATCAGACCGCCATCTGGGGCCTCATCCAAGAGCACTGCCCGGATCAGCTCGTGGACGGCTACGCGCTGCGCAAGGACTTTCGCGAGCAGATCATGATCGTGAACGGCAAGCGCTACTGCTACGACCGCGACAAGTGCCTGTTCGACATCGGTGGCCTGCCGCCGGGCATCGGCCTCTTCGACCTGCTCGCCACGGTGTTGATGATCGATCAGATCCAGACCATCGAGCGCGCCATCGACGTGCTCGAGCCCTGGAAGTCGCCCGCGAACCTGCTGCCCCTCGACCAGCTCACCATGGACAAGTGGCTGGGTGCCGACTGGATGCCGCCCGGCGCACGCAGCTTGGTGTCGGTGGCCGTCAACGCGGTCATCTCCGTGGAGCCGCCGCAGATCTCGCCCTTCTATTTCTTCTGGTACTCGGCGTGCAACGACGGCTTCCTGCAAGAGTGCAACGACGAGGAGGGCGGCCCGCAGCAGTACTACTTGAAGTGCGGCGTGGACGCGCTGGTGCAGAAGGTGGCCGCCCCCATCCTCGACAAGATCACGTTCAACTCTCCCGTCGAGAGCATCACGCGCGGAGCCGACCTCGTCACCGTCACCACCACGAGCGGGGACGTGTGGGAGGCCAAGCAGGTGGTGGTCGCGATGTCACCCCACACGGCCGGCAAGCTCTCGTACTCGCCGGCGCTGCCCGACGGCTACCAGGCGCTCAGCGCGCAGCCCATGGGCCGCACCATCAAGTGCATGATCTTCTACAAGGAGCCGTGGTGGCGCACGAGCCACACGCTCGCGTACACGGGCTACTCCGGGGCCTCGAGCTTCCCGGTCACTTGGGTCATG
>CAZEAA010000289.1:1118-7900 GCA_964510015.1 uncultured Sandaracinaceae bacterium | reverse complement strand
CAGGAGGCCGAGGCCGCCGGCGAGCCCGGGCTGCTGATGTGCAGCAACACGTCCACGCTGCCCATCACCGGCCTCAGCAAGGCGTCGAAGGACCCGAAGCGCTTCATCGGCCTCCACTTCTTCTCGCCGGTCGACAAGATGCCGCTGGTCGAGATCATCATGGGCAAGGAGACCTCGGACGAGGCGCTCGCGATGGCCTTCGACTACGTGGTGAAGATCAAGAAGACGCCCATCGTGGTCAACGACAGCCGCGGCTTCTTCACGTCGCGCGTGTTCGGCACGTTCGCCATGGAGGGCGTGTCCATGCTCGGTGAGGGCATCACCGCCAACTCCATCGAGCAGGCGGCGCTGCAGGTGGGCATGCCGGTGGGCCCGCTGGCCGTCAATGACGAGGTCAGCCTGGAGCTGGGGCGCCACGTGCGCGTGGAGACCAAGAAGGCCTTCGAGGCCGAGGGCAAGTCCTACGTGGCCACGCCGGCCGACGCGGTCATCGACAAGATGGTGGAACAGCTCAACCGCAAGGGACGCGCCGCGGGCGCCGGCTTCTACGAGTACCCGGAGGGCGGCAAGAAGCACCTCTGGGCGGGGCTGCGCGAGAACTTCCAGCGCAAGGACGGTGGCGTGCCCACCGAGGCCGAGTTCCAGGACATGAAGGACCGCCTGCTCTACATCCAGAGCCTCGAGACCATCCGCTGCTTGGAAGAGAACGTGCTGCGCTCCGTGGCGGACGCCAACATCGGGTCCATCATGGGCATCGGCGCGCCGCCGTGGACCGGTGGTCTGCTCCAGTTCGTGAACTACGTGGGCCTGCCCGAGTTCGTGAAGCGCTCGGAGGAGCTCGCCGCCAAGTACGGTGAGCGCTTCTCGCCGCCGAAGCTGCTGCGCGAGATGGCCGCGAACGGGAAGAAGTTCACCAAGTAGCGCTCACGCCGCGCGGGCGGCGACGACACGTGAGACGGCGGGTCCTTCGGGGCTCGCCGTTTTGCGTTCGGGGCGCCACCGGTCAGCGCTGACGTCGTCGGAACGCGCAAGGCTGGTAGTTCACTGGTCGTCGTTCGACAACTTCGGACTCCTAAGTTATACTTCGTCCATGACCCGGCGATCCCTCCCTGTGACCGATCCCAACAGCGAGCCGCTCGCCGCGCGCATCGCCACGGGGCTGCACAAGGTGGGCCTGGCCACCAAGCAGCAGGCGTTCCACCTGGCCAGCGATGCCGGGCTCTCGTCCACGCAGGGCCAGATCCTCGCCGCGCTCGTGGCGAGCGGCCCGCTGAGCGGAAGCGAACTCGCCCAACGCATGGCGCTCACCCTGCCCACGGTCAGCGACTCCACGCGCGCGCTGGTGGAGAAGGGGCTCATTACCAAGGAGCCCGACCCACGTCATCCACGCGCCAGCTTGCTGACGCTCACGCGCAAAGGGCGCGTGCAAGGTCAGCGGGCGCGCGCCTGGCCGGAGTTCCTGGCCGAGGCGGCGTCTGTGCTGTCGGAGTACGAGCAGGCGGTCTTCTATACGTCCATCGTGAAGATGATTCGGGCCATGCAGGAGCGCGGGCAGATCCCCGTCAGCGGCATGTGCGTCACCTGCACGCACTTCCGCCCGCACGCGCACGCGGGGCCGAAGCCCCATCACTGCGCGCTGGTGGGCACCCCGATGGCCGGCGACCAGCTGCGCCTCGACTGCGCCGAGCACGAGCGTCTCGACGAACCCGAGCGCGACGCGCTGTTCGAGCGCTTCGTCGGCATCCGTTGACCCCTGACAGGAGAGCATGGACATGACCTGGCACAAGGCCCCGGAGTGGCAGACCACCAGCTGGCTCAACACCAAGGAGCCCCTCAGCCTCGCGATGCTGCGTGGGCGCGTAGTGATGCTGCACGCGTTCCAGATGCTGTGCCCGGGCTGCGTGGCGCGCGGGATTCCTCAGGCCCAGCGTGTCGCGGCGGCGTTCGCGGGTGCGCCGCTGACAGTGGTGGGTATGCACACGGTGTTCGAGCACCACGAGGCCATGCAGCTGCCATCGCTGCGTGCGTTCCTCCACGAGTACCGCGTGGGCTTCCCGGTAGGCGTGGACGAGCCCAGTGACGACGACCGCATCCCCAAGACCATGCGCGCGTACGCCATGCAGGGGACACCCACCACGGTGCTGATCGACGGCGAAGGCTACGTACGGCGCCAGGTGTTCGGGGTGCACGACGACCTGCAGTTGGGCGCGGAGATCCAGACCCTGCTGCTTGAAGTCGAGCACCGTGTGCCGAGTGCGACCAAAGCCGAGGTGCCCGAGCCGAGCCCGGCCGGCTGTGACGATGCGGGGTGCGCGCTGGACCCCGCGCGATAGCGTCGACCGATTCGGCCACCGGCCTCGGTGGCATCGAGTGATGCACGGACGTCCATGCCTTGCCGACCACTGACCCACGCGCTGGCGGACGCCCCCTCGTTCGTCAGCGCGTGCGCGTCACATGAACCCGTGAGGGCGGGCAGGTGGTGGGCGGCGTCGGGTCGCCCGTGAACGCCAGCTGGAGGAACACCGGCGTGGTGTTGGGACCGCCGTTGTCGGGCTGGTACTCGAACGTGTTGGTCGATTCCGCCCGGTTGCCCCCGTCGGCGCAGCCGAACCCTGCCACGCTGACGAAGGCGCCGGAGGCGTCCACCCAGCTACCGCCCACGCAGGCCTGGGCGTCTTCCGTGTACCAGCTGGTGAAGCTCACGCTCTGGCCGTGCTGTGTGAACGCGAACGGGCCCAGATACATGGGTCCACCTTCGCACGTGACGTCGATCGCCACCTCTGCGCCCACGGGCAGGGCGCGCGCGTTGGCCAAGCCGGGCGTGGTGTGGTCCGGCTGCGGCTCGGCGGGCGCCGGGGGTGGCGTGGGAGCCGCCGTGGGCTCGTGGGCCGCAGGGGCAGCAGGCGCAGCTGGGACGACCGGAGCGGGAGCGGGGACGGGGAGCGCCCCACGCTCGGGCGTCTCGCCGCACGCAGGCAGCGAGAGGGCGAACACGACGAGGGCAAGGTGAGGGCGGTAGGAGTGAAGTATGGCGCCGATGGGAGACCCGAACGGGTCCCTCGTCAAGGGCGGCCACGAACTACGGAGCGCGCATCAAGTCCACCGAGCTCACCATGCCGTACAGCGCGATGTCGTCGGTCAGCGCGGCGAGTACACGCACGCGCCCCGTGGCGGACTCCATGGCGCCCACCCGTACCGTCACGGCGTGACTGGGGGTGACGACCTCTCCCCCAGCGATGTGAAGGGCCGCTCCGGCCCGCAGGGTGGCGAGCCGTTGAGCGGTCTCCTGCGTGCGCAGGATGGAGGACACGGAGGGGCCACCGACGACCGCATTCGAAAAGCGCGCGTGGGGGCTCCCCGGCGTTTGCAGCGCCAACTCCATCGCTTGCCGCCTCGCTTGCTCTCGCAGGTCTGTCACGTCGCGCAGCGGCGCCTGTGTGTAGCCCACCACGAAGGGGCCTTCGCCGATACGGACCGCGCTCCAACGCCCCTCCTGCTGAACCAGCGCTGCGGGCACCGATGCACCCGGAAGCACCGACAGGATCCGACGTCCACCAGGGGACTCGAACACTTCCACCGCGACGGTCGACGCGGCGAGAGCCTGCACGTTCGCGCTCGCTCGACGGTCCTCGGGCTGCGGCTCGACTCCTGCGAGGCCCGACCGAGGGTATGTCCCCACCCAGAGTTGCTGACCGCCTCGATCGGACTCGAGAGTGGCGTGGCTATCGAGACGAACGGCGTCGTCGAGGCTCGTCCGCACCAAGATGAGCGCGCGACCTCCTCCGGTGTCCTCGGTGCGCACGCAGACCAAGTCGCTTCTGCGAACCGAGACCGCTGGGCCCCGCACGCGCGCTGTCTGCGTGGCGTATGCTCCGACCGCGTCGCGCGAGATCCAGAGAGCCGTACTCAGCGGCAGGCTCGGGAGCGCCACCCGCGAACGCTCGGCGTGCTCCGCCAAGCGGGAGAGAGGGGTCTGGTAGGCCACGACCCCGATGCGTTCGGCGCTGGCGCTCGAGTCGCTCCAGAGCGCTGCGGGCTCCTCGGTGCAGACCACTCGGGACACGCCGGCCTGTGCACGAACGCCCCATGGGAGTGCTGCACACCCGACCAAGAGGAGGAGTCGGAGAAAAACGCGTGGGGTTCCGGTCGCCATCGGACCCTCTCCTAGCACGCGCGCGGCCTGTTCTCTTGGGCCGCGGGAAATCGATATCCTGCATCATGATCGACGGCACTGGACGCCCCGCGCCCCCACCACTCTTGTACGGCACCGCCTGGAAGGAGGAAGCCACCGAGGGCTTGGTCACCCTGGCGCTGGCTGCCGGCTTCCGCGGAATCGACACGGCCAACCAGCGCAAGCACTACTACGAAGCGGGTGTGGGTGCGGCGCTACAGGTGGCCCTCGCGCGGGGAGACGTGAAGCGCGCCGACCTGTGGGTGCAGACCAAGTTCACGTTCGCGCGCGGCCAGGACGATCGGCTGCCCTACGATCCCGCGGCCCCCATCGGAGAGCAGGTGCGGCAGTCGCTCGCCCTCTCGCAGACGCACCTGGGCCTGCGCCACATCGACAGCTTGGTGCTGCACGGCCCCACCAACGCCGAGGGCCTCCACCGCAACGACCACGAGGCCTGGCGTGCGATGGAGTCCCTGGTGAGCGATGGCGTGGTGACCAGCCTGGGCATCAGCAACACCAGCGCGGCGCAGCTCGACGAGCTGGTGGCGTTCGCCCGGGTGCAGCCGCGCTTCGTGCAGAACCGCTGCTATGCGTCGCGGGGCTGGGACGTGGACGTGCGTGCGGTCTGTCGTCAGCACGGGATCGTCTATCAGGGCTTCTCGCTGCTCACGGCAAACAGTCCTGTGGTGAAGGGCCGCGAGGTGAAGCGCATGGCCGAGCGGTACGGGGTGACACCGGCCCAGCTGATCTTCCGCTTCGCCCAGCAGCTGGGGATGCTCCCGCTCACCGGCACGCGCGACCCGCAGCACATGGCGGAGGACCTCGCCGCCGGGTCCATCACGCTGACCGCGGCGGATGTCGCGAGCTTGGAACGCGGGTAGAGCTATACACGGCGCATGGCCCGGCTCGCGATCCCGCTGATGCTCCTCGCGCTCCTCACCGAGTACGTAATGATGTACCAGTTCAGCAAGCACTACGCGAAGCTGGCGTTCGTCCCGTTCCTCTCGCGCGAAGAGCCTCTCGCGCCGCGCAGCCCGACGGCGGCGGGCTACCGCGAGGTGGTGGCCCAGCGATGGACCATCGCCGAGCTGGGCCTCGAGGGGCTGCGCCACGACGACGAGGAGTCGCTCGGGAGGTGGGAAGACGGCGCGGGCTGGCTGCGCATGAAGTACAAGTTCATCGGCTGGAACCGCACGATGGGGGTGGTCTCCATCGTGCCCACGATCACGGGCGATACCCTGCGTCTCCGGGCGTACCTGTATCCGGGCTTCGCGGTGTCGGTCCTTCCCATCGCGCTGATGGTGCCCGACGTGAGGTACGCGCTGGGGCTGCTCGCGGCGGCCCTCGTGGGTGGCGTGGTGGGTGTGCTGATGTTGCGACAGCGCGCGAGAGCCTCGCTCAGCGTGTTCCTCGACAGCATCGAGGTCCGCGCGCAGCAGACCCTGGTCCGCCGTCAGGGACGGTAGCCGCGCAGGCGAGCCCTTCGTCCATGGCCTGCTAGAGTCCCCTCGTGGCTACTCCGCTCGACCCCGCTCGCGTCGTGTACCGCTGGGACCTCGACAAGACGTACCTGCGGACCGAATTCGACAGCATCCGGGACCTGCTGCGCACGGCGGTGGAGCCGGCCACCCGCAAGCGCACCGTGCCAGGCGCCTCCGTGCTGCTGCGCGAGCTGCGCGCCACGGACCCTGCGGCGGTCTTCATCTTGTCGGGGAGTCCGGAGCAGATGCGGCGTGTGCTCGAGGCCAAGCTGCGCCTCGACGGCATCCGCTGGGACTCCTTCACGCTGAAGCCCAGCCTCGACAACCTGATGAAGGGGCGCTTCCGCGTCATCAAGGATCAAGTCAGCTACAAGCTGGAGGCGCTGCTGGCCGCGCGCGTGCACGGCGAGCGGGACCACAAAGAGATCCTCTTCGGCGATGACGCCGAGGCCGACGCGTTCATCTACTCGCTGTATGGCGACCTGTGCGCCGGGCGGGTGGACAACCGCCACTTGATGTCGGTCCTGGACGCGGCGCGCGTCTATCCCGAGAACATGGCGCAGATCGTGCGCACGGCGGGCCGGGTGCCGCGCGCGGACTGCGTGCATCGCATCTTCATCCACCTGGACCGCGTGTCGTCGCCGGCCATGTTCGAGGCCTTCGGGCCGCGCGTTTGCCCGTTCTTCAACTACTTCCAGCCCGCGCTGGTGCTGGTGGAGGACGGCCTCCTCGATCCCCTCGCGTGCCTGCGTGTGGGGGCGGGGTTCTTGCTCCAGCAGGGCTTCCACCCCAGCACGCTCAACGCGTCGTTCGCCGAGCTGGCGAACAAGGGCCTGATCGGGTCGGGCTGCGCCGCGAAGATGGCCGCCACGCGCCCGGCCGTGACCCCCAACGTCTTCGCGGGCGCCACCGCCGGGCTGTTGCGCTTCTTGGACGCCGTGGACGCGCGGCTCCCCGACCTCGGTCCCGCGCGGCCACCCGAGCCCGTCGAGATCGACTACGTGAAGATCTTCGGTAGCGACCGGGAGCGGGCGCATGCGGCCAAGCGTCGCGCGCGCTGGCGCCCCCCTCGCTTTGGCTGACACGGCCGGCTAGCATGGGGGCCTCGTGACTCGCTTTCGCTTATTGAG
>CAZEAA010000289.1:0-1108 GCA_964510015.1 uncultured Sandaracinaceae bacterium | reverse complement strand
TCTTCTTCTTTTTCTTTTTCTTCTTCTTCTTCTCTTGGGGACAGGCTGCGGTGCTCGCACCGGGTTGCCCGTCCCCGACCTGGGGCCCGACGCGGGTGTGGACATCGGCATGGACATGGGCATGGACGCCGAGGTGCCGTGCCTCGAGATTCC
Organism: uncultured Sandaracinaceae bacterium; assembly: GCA_964510015.1. GTDB lineage: Bacteria > Myxococcota_A > Polyangia > Polyangiales > Houyiibacteriaceae > JADJJE01. The sequence continues at coordinate 955 of CAZEAA010000289.1, read as the reverse complement.
CTTCGATGGCGGCATCGTGGAGGTGGAGCTCGAGACCGAGGCGCGCGTCGGCCGCGCGGACGTGGTGTTCCTGATCGACCGCACGCTCTCCATGTCGGCCGAGATCGACCGCATTCGCGACCGCCTCCGTGATCGCATCGCGCCCGCCATCCGCACGGCCATCCCCGACTCGCAGGTGGCGGTGGCCAGCTTCGCGGACTTCCCGGTGGCCGACTACGGCTCGAGCTCCGATGGGGACACGCCCTTCACGCTGCACTCGTCCAGCAGCGCGGCCATCGAGTCCGCTCAAGGCGCGGTGGACAGCATTCGGCTCTCCAACGGCCTCGACCGCCGGGAGTCCCAAGTGGAGGCGCTCTATCAGGTGGCCACGGGCGCGGGCATTGGCTCGTTCGTGCCGCCCTCCGTGGGCTGCCCCTCGGGAGGCATCGGCTACGCGTGCATCCGCACGGACGCGCTGCCGGTGATCATGCTCTTCACCGACGCGCAGTTTCACGAGGACCCGTTCGAGACCGGCTCGGGGTACCTGGGCATCTCGCCCACCCCCCACACATGGAACCAGACGGTGGCCGCCCTCGACGACATCGGCGCACGGGTGCTGGGCTTCGACTCGGGAGGTGGCGCTGCGGCGCCTCCGCTGAGACGCCTGGCTACCATGACGGGCGCCGTCGACGGCAGCGGGAGACCCTTGGTCTTCGACATTGGCGAGTCCGGCGAGCGCCTCTCCACGGGCGTGGTGGACGCCATCCGAACGTTCGCCAGCACGGCCATCCAGGACATCTCGGTGGAGGCGCTGGACCCGGACCGCAACGACGGCGTGGACGTCTTGCAGTTCATCGACGCCATCGTGCCGGCGCGCGCGATCCCGGCGGACGGCGTGAGCGGCGTGGACATCCCCAACCAGACGTTCTTGGGGGTGCGCGCCGGCACGCTGCTGGTCTATCGCGTGGCGCTGCGC
>CAZEAA010000288.1:5115-7913 GCA_964510015.1 uncultured Sandaracinaceae bacterium | reverse complement strand
GTGAAGTACCGCGTGGGCGAGTTCGTGTCCCCCGGCCAGACCGACCCGCTCGTGGTCCTGGGCGACACCAGCGAGCTGCACGTGCGCATGGACGTGGACGAGCGCGACTTCGCGCACGTCAGCATGGGCTCGAACGTGGTGGTGCGGGCCATCGCCTTCCCGGGCCGCGACTTCCCGGGCCGCGTCATCGAAGTGGCGCGCCGCATGGGCCGCAAGAACGTGCGCACCGACGACCCCATCGAGCGCAACGACACCAAGGTGCTGGAGGTGGTCATCGCCCTCGAGCAGTCGCGGGACCTCGTGGTGGGCCAGCGCGTCATGAGCTACGTGCGCCGCGCCGAGTGAGGGGACGGCGGCCGGTCCGCATCGCGTTCGCCCACCTTGACCGCCAGCCCGGCGTGTGACCCGATCCGGGCATGACGAGCAGCGTGCACTTCTCCGTGGTCTCCCCCGCCGACGACGCCGTGATCTACGAGGGCGCGTTCGCAAACGCCGTGGAGCTGGACGCCCTGCTGGCGCGGGCGACCAGCGCGCAGCGCGGCTGGGCGGCGACACCGCTCGCGGAGCGCATCCAGCTGGTGCTGCGCTTCCTCGACACCGTGGAGGGCATCCGCGAGGAGGCCGCCGAGGAGCTCTCCGCGCAGATGGGGCGCCCGCGCACGCAGACCCCCGGCGAGCTCGGCGGCTTCCTCGACCGTGGACGCACGATGGCCCGGCTCGCGGAGGAGGCCCTCGCCGACTACGTGCCTCCGCCCAAAGACGGCTTCACACGCGCCATTCAGCGCGTCCCGGTGGGCGTGGTGCTGGTGCTGGCCCCCTGGAACTACCCCTGGCTCACGGCCGTGAACGCGGTGGTGCCGGCGCTCTTGGCGGGCAACGCCGTGCTGCTCAAGCATGCGGAGCAGACGCCGCTGGTGGCCGAGCGCATGACCGAGTGCGCGCTCCAAGCAGGCATCCCGGCGGGGGTGCTGCAGCACGTGCACATGACGCACGCGCTGACGGCCGACGCGGTCCGCGACGCGCGCGTCAACGCGGTGGCCTTCACCGGCTCGGTCGAGGGCGGCAAGGCCATCTCGCAAGCGGCCGCGGGCCGCTTCATCAGCGTGGGCTACGAGCTGGGCGGCAAGGACGCCGCCTACGTGTGCGAGGACACCGACGTGGCCAAGGCCGCCGCGAACGTGGTGGACGGAGCCATGTACAACGCGGGCCAGTCCTGCTGCGCCGTCGAGCGGGTGTACGTCCACGAGCGCGTGATGGAGGCCTTCCTCGAGGCGGCGGTGGCGGAGGCGCGCGCGTTGCACCTCGGAGACCCGCGCGAGGCCGGCACCAACCTCGGGCCCCTGGTCCGCCCGCGCAACGCCGAGGTGGTGCGTGCCCAGGTGCAGCAGGCCCTCGGCATGGGCGCGCGCGCCTTGGTCGGAGGCAGCACGGGCGGTCGCCTGCCACAGTACGTCAGCCCCGAGATATTGGTGAACGTGTCGCACCAGATGGACCTCATGACGGCCGAGACCTTCGGCCCCGTGGTGGGCGTCATGCCGGTGGCCTCCGACGAGGAGGCGGTCGCGCGCATCAACGACAGCGCCTTCGGGCTCACCGCGTCGCTCTGGACGCCGGACCTCGCGCGCGCACAGCGCCTCGGTGCGCAGCTGGACGTGGGCACCGTGTTCATGAACCGCTGCGACTACCTGGACCCGGAGCTGGCCTGGGTGGGCGTGCGGGACTCGGGCCGCGGCGTCACCCTCTCGCGCTTCGGCTTCGACGGCTTCACGCGGCTCAAGAGCCTTCACCTCCGGCACGCCATCCCATGATCACCATCACCGAGCGACCGCCGCCCAACGCGCCGCCGCGTCTCGTGGTGGCCAGCACCTCGCGGTATCGGCTCGAGCTGCTGGAGCGCCTGGGTGTTCCGTTTCGGGCCGTGGCGCACCACTGCAACGAGGACGCCTTCAAGCACATGGGCCTGCGACCGCTGGAGCTGGCGACCAAGCTGTCTCGCGCGAAGGCGGAGAGCGTGGCCAACGCTCACCCGGGGTCCTACGTGCTGGGGTCCGACCAGGTCTGCGTGCTGGGCGACGTGATCCTCGGGAAGCCCGAGACACCCGAGCGCGCCGAGGCGCAGCTGGCGAGGCTCTCGGGCAAGACGCACGAGCTGATCACCGCGCTCGCGCTGCGCCACCCGGACGGCACCTTCGCCGAGCGCGTGTCGGTGCACCGCATGACGGTGCGTGCGCTCTCCCCGGGAGCGATCGAGCGCTACGTGGCCGCGGACATGCCGCTCGACTGCGCGGGCAGCTACAAGATCGAAGGGCGTGGCATCGCGCTCTTCACTTCGATCGTGGGAGACGACTTCACGGGCATCGTGGGCTTGCCGCTGATCGCGCTGACCGACCTGCTGAACGACGCGGGCTTCGAGGTGCTCTGAGCGTGGTCGACTACCTGGCGGGTTACTCGGAGGAGCTACGCGACAAGGCCCTCCGTCTGCGGCGCGAGGGTCTGCTCGAGACGCGCTTGATGGAGCGCTACGCCGCGGGGCACGCCATCACCAACAACGCCGCGCTCTACGAGTTTGCTCAGGAGCTGAAGCGCGAGCACCTGCGCAGCTCCCCGCCGCTCGCGAAGGTGCGCTTCAACGACAAGATCAGCACGTTGCACCGCGCGTTCGGGCTGCACACGTATGCGGTGCGCGTGCAGGGCGCGAACCTCAAGGCGCAGAACGAGATCAGCATCGCCAGTCTGTTCAAGGAGCTGCCCCTCGAGTTCCTGCGCATGGTGGTCGTGCACGAACTCGCGCACCTGCG
>CAZEAA010000288.1:0-5015 GCA_964510015.1 uncultured Sandaracinaceae bacterium | reverse complement strand
TCAGGCGTAGTTCCGCACCACCACTTCGCTGATCTTCCCGCGCCCCGCGCCGTTCGAGTTGATGGCGCGGGCCGCCTCGATGGTGCTGATGTGGAAGTCCGCGTAAAGCTCGCGGATGAAGGGCACGTCGCTGTTGCTGAGCATGAGCTTCGCGCCGCGCCGGTGCAGCTCGCGGAAGACGTCGCGCAGACGCGTCTGGTCCTCGCGCGAGAAGCCGTCGCGCGCGTACCCGGTGAAACTGGCCGTGGTGGAGACCGGCTCGTAGGGCGGGTCGAAGTACACGAAGTCGCCCGGCTTCGCGGTGCTGAGCAGCTCTTCGAAGCCGGCCACCCGGATGTCGGCGCCGGACAGCGCGCGGCTCGCCGAGAGCAGCCCGGCCTGGTCCAGGATGGTGGGGTTCTTGTAGCGACCCGCCGGCACGTTGAACTGCCCGCGCATGTTCACGCGGTGCAGCCCGTTGAAGCAGGTCTTGTTCAGATAGATGAAGAGCGCGGCGCGCAGCGCCTTCCCGCGGCCTTCGCCCTCGTTGTAGCGGTCACGCACGGCGTAGTACGTCTCGGCCTCGTGGCCGGCCGCGGCCAGCGGGGCGAGCGCGCGGATCACGCCCTGCACGTCGTCGCGGATGGACTGGTAGACGTGCACCAGGTCCGGGTTGATGTCCGACAACACGGCGCGCTCGGGCTGCCGCGCGAAGAACATGGCGCCGCCACCCACGAAGGGCTCCACGTGGCGCATGCGCTCCACACCGGGCGGCATGAGCGGCTCGAGCTGACCCATGAGGCGGCCCTTGCCACCCACCCACTTGATGAACGGCGAAGGCTTTGGTGTGTCGCGAAGTGGCGCATCCCGCAGGGGCCGCGTAGACACCACGCCCCCCATGGGAGCGTGCTTGAGCGGGAGGGGGGCGGTCGCTGCTCGGGTAGCCATGTGTGCGACGCTATCCGACATGTGGGCAAGCGCCCAAAAAGTGACGAGCGGCCATTCCCCCGGCCGCGCCCGGAGCGGGCTGGTACGCTCCCGGCAGTGAGCCCGACCCCCCACCTCGACACCGTTCGCATTCGCGGCCTGCACGTGGAGTGCGTGGTGGGCGTGTACCCCCACGAGCGCGAGATCAACCAGCCGCTGCACGTGGAGCTGGACCTCTTGCTGGACACCGAGACGGCGGCGCGCAGCGAGCGCGTGCGCGACACCGTGAACTACGCGGCCGCCTCGGCGCAGGTGATGTTCCTGCTGAAGAGCTGCCGCTTTCGGCTGCTGGAGACCGCCGCGCACGTCATCGCGCGCTACCTGCTGGCGCCTCCGTCCCCCGACGAGCAACGCGCGCTGGTGGAGCAGGTGCGCGTGAAGCTCACCAAGCCGGGCGCGCTCAGCGGCTTCGCTCAACCCTCCATCGAGATCGTGCGCTCGCAGGGCTGGGGTGAAGTGGTCCAGGAGCAGAAGCCCTGGGGCACCGTGGACATCATCCACGAGACGCGCGACGCGGGCATCTACCGCTTGAACGTGCAGCCCGGTGGCGAGATCCCCCTGCACCACCATCGCATCATGCGCGAGACCGAGATGGTGCTGACCGGTGGGCTCCACTGCCAGCATCAGCCTGTGCCGGCGGGGACGGTGTACCGCTGGCCGCGCGGCGCGGCGCACCTGTACGAGAACAAGAGCGAGCGTTGGCAGAGCATCCTCTGCGTGGACTCGCCCCCTTTCATCCCAGACGACGAGGCGCCCATCACGGGGGAGCCGGCCGACGTGCCGCCCGAGCCGCCCTGGGGTCCCTACGTAGGAGTCGGCGGATGAGAGTGAGCCAGGGGCGAGTCCTCGTGACCGGCGCGAGCCGCGGGATTGGGCGCGCCGTGGTCGCGTGCCTGGTGAAGAACGGCGCCCGCGTGGCCGCCGTGGGTCGTGACGAAGACGCGCTCATGCAGGTGGCGCGCACCGCGTCCAAGCAGGTCACCGCGGTGGTGGGCGACCTGGCGCGCGAGTCCGAACGCGAGCTGCTCGTGGCCCACGCGGCGCAGGCGCTCGGAGGCCTCGACGGTGTCGTGCACTGCGCGGGCATCGTGAAGTACGAGCCGGTCGGTACGCTCACGCCGCAAGCCCTCGAAGCCATGTGGCGGGTCAATCAGCTGGCGCCCACGCTGCTCAGCCAAGAGGCCGCGCGCGTGATGGTGCAGCAAGGGCACGGTGGCTCCATCGTCACCGTCAGCAGCACGCTGTCCACGCGCCCCGCGCCCTCCACCGTGGGCTATGCGGCCACCAAGGCCGCGCTCGAAGCCACCACGCGTGGCCTCGCGAAGGAGCTGGCGGCGCGCCACATCCGCGTCAACGCGGTGGCGCCGGGCGTGGTGGACACCGACATGGTTCGACAGCCGCGCGTGGCGCCGGGGACCAGCATCCCCGTGGGCACCGAGCGCGATCGCCTCGTCGCGGAGCAGCTCGAAGCGCTGGCCTTCCTGCACCCACTCGGGCGTCTCGGCTCGGCAGCGGAGGTGGCCGAGCTGATCGTCCAGGTGTTGGATGCGGAGTGGATGACCGGGAGCGTGGTCTCGCTCGACGGCGGCCTCAGCCTCTGAACGAGCGTCGCCCTTCGCGCCGAGCCTCAGCCCCCTCAACGGGGCGCGTCCATCGCGGCCTGGATCAGCAGCATGGCGCGCTCCAGCTTGTGCACGAAGTCGGTCTCGTTGCTCACGTCGCACACGCGCGGGTGCCCCGCCCACGCGCGCGTGATGCCTTCGTCCACGCGCCGCGCTTCCTCGGGGGTCTCTTTGCGCGTGGGGTTGTGCAAGTTGTAGCCGCCGCCCGCGCTGGGCACCGCCAGGTGGATGACCGTGTGGTAGCGCGCGTACTCGGCCTCGCGCGTGGACCCGACCGCGGTGAAGAAGTCGGGGGTGCCCTTCCAGTAGGCCGCGCCGTCGGCGGTCCCGCGATCGCAGAGCACCACGGCGTTCTCCGGGGCGTGGGCCATGCACGCTTCTTCGAGCTCGCGCTGCACGAAGTAGATCGCGCGCTGGGCGGCGCGGCGGGTCACGTCCGAAACCGGGAGCGGGAACCCGCCCGAGAAGAGCAGGGTGGCCGCCTCGGGCACCAGCACCAGCCGATCGCCGAACTGCTCGTGGGCCACCTGCTGCACGGCGGTCTTGCCGGCGCTGGGGCCACCTGTGAGGACGATCAGGCGATGCTCGGTCATGCTGTGGGTCTCACCACTCGGACCTTACTACGACGGAATGACGAAAGGCCGGCGGGATGACCCAGCCGGCTCTCGGTCGCGGAGCCCAGAACCCAAGCGCCTCAGCTGGCGCTGCGGCGGGCGGCGATCTCGCGCATGACCGCGGCGATGCCGCGCTTGTCGATCTCGCGGATGCCGGCGGTGCTGACGCGCAGCTTCACCCAGCGGTTCTCTTCCGGGATGAAGAAGCGCTTCTCCTGGAGGTTGGGCTGGTTGAAGACGACGGTCTTCACGTTCGAGTGGGAAACTTTGTGGCCGCGCAGAGCGCGCTTGCCGGTGACGTCGCAGACCTTGGACACGGTTAGACTCCGCAAATCAGAAGGGCTGGCCAGATATCATGCACTTTGGCCCGCCGCAAGCGCGGGGGCCTCTTAGTGCGTCGATGGCCCCTGGCCACGAAAGCGAGGAACACGACATGGACACTCCCGGGACGCTGACGGTCACCTACGAGCTGCGCGAACACGTGGCCTTGATCACCCTCCACCGGCCGCAGGTCCAGAACGCCGTGGACAGCGTCACGGCGCAGGCGCTCCACGGGGCGTTCGAGCACTTCGAGGCCGACGAGCAGGCGCACGTGGCCGTCTTCACCGGAGGTGGCGGCACCTTCTGCGCGGGCGCGGACCTCAAGGCCCTGGCCAAAGGGGACACGCGGGACTTCGGCCCTGAGGCCATCGGCCCCATGGGCCCCACCCGCATGGATCTGAGCAAGCCAGTCATCGCTGCGATCGAGGGCTACGCGGTGGCGGGGGGCCTCGAGCTGGCGCTGTTCTGCGACATGCGCGTGGTGGCGGAGGACGCCGTCTTCGGGGTCTTCTGCCGGCGCTTCGGGGTGCCGCTGATCGATCTCGGTACGGTGCGCCTACCCCGCTTGATCGGGCACGGCCGCGCCATGGACCTGATCCTCACTGGCCGACCAGTGCGCGCTGACGAGGCGCTGCGCATCGGGCTGTGCGACCGCGTGGTGCCCAAGGGCGGGGCGCTCGCGGAGGCCATCACGCTCGCGAACCAGATCGCGGCCTTCCCCCAGCGCTGTATGCGTGGCGACCGTCGCTCGGCCATCGACCAGTGGTCGCTCCCCTGGAAGGACGCGTGGCACCGTGAGCTGGAGCTGGGCACGGCCACCCTGGCGTCGGGCGAGACGCTCGCTGGGGCCGCGGCGTTCTCGGGGGGCAAGGGGCGCCATGGTTCGTTCGAGTAGCACCGTCGCCCTCGCATCGGATACCGTCCGCCCGAGGGTCGATGTCCCGCTTCGAATACAGCACCCAGTACTGGCCACTCTTCGTCACCATCACTCCAGCCCGCTTCGGGATCGAGGACGTGGACAGGTACATCGCCGACGTGAACCGGCTGTACGACCGGCGTGAGCGCTTCGCCACGCTCGTCCAGACCAGCCCGAACACCACAGTGCCGGGGGCGCTCGAGCGGCGTCGGCTCGCGGACTGGCAGAACGAGACCATCGAGTCGATCCGCCGCTACAACGTCTTCACGGCCACGGTGGTGCGGTCGCCGGTGGTGCGCGGCGCCATGACGGCGATGCACTGGGTCTTCCGGCCGCCCAACGAGCAAGTCGTGGTGGACTCGTTCGGGGTGGCGCTCGAGCGCTGCGTGGCGAAGCTGCGTGAGGCCCGCTGCCCCATCCCGGAGGCCCTCGAGCGCGTGGCGGCGAACCCGCCTGCGTCGGCCGAGGCGCTCATGCCCCGGCACAGCACGATGCCGCCAGCACGTATGCTCTAGAGCGTGAGCCAGGATGGGCGGAAGTCCTGGCTTGTCTGAAGCGGCGCGGGCGGTGTTGCTC
>CAZEAA010000287.1:6527-7928 GCA_964510015.1 uncultured Sandaracinaceae bacterium | reverse complement strand
GTTTTCTGGGGCCCATCAAGCCCCGCTGCCCAGGGCGCCCGTCCCCCTCCACGGTAGCGCCTTGGGAGAGCACGCGGGTGGGCCCGAGGATGGAACTCGACGTCCGCTTGGTCACGGGGGAGCGCGACTGGGCTCGACTGAGTGTGGAGCGTCCGTGGTGGCTCCGGAACGCGACGGGACTCGCCGTGCCCGCCGCGCTCCTGCAACTCCCCGACTGGGTCACGGTTGGAACCCGCGCAGAGAGTCAGCCTGGGCCGTAGGTGGTGTCGAGGTAGCGGAGGATGCGGGCGGACTCGTACATCTCGCTGCCGGTGTTGGGGTCGATGAGGTAGGGCACCTGCATGCGGCCGGTGCGCGCCAGCAGGGCCTTGCGGTTGCGCTGCGTGGGGGCGTAGTCGGGGGCGAGCTTCTCGCGCAGCGCCGGGAGGACGATCCACTCCACGGCGAGGTTGCGACCGCAGTTGCGGAGGATGTAGGGGATCTCGAGGCTGCACAGGCGCTCTCGCACGAGGCGCGAGTAGGGGCTGCCCTCGAAGCTGTAGAGCTCGAGCATCTTCTCGGGCAGCCGTCCGGGGCGGGCCGTGATGCCGCGACCGAAGCGCAGCGCGGAAGCCGCCATCGACGGTGACGTGCGCAGCGCCTTGATGGCCGCGTAGCTCGGCGCATCGCCGCCCGCATACGTGTCGTAGAGATACGTCACGATGTCGGCCGACTCGTAGAGCCGCGCCCCCGTGTTCGGGTCGTGCAGATACGGGAACAGCTCCTTCCCACCACGCCCCCGCACGTAGGGCCGATAGCGATCTCCACCCTTCGGGCAAGGGAAGATCAACGCATCGAGGTCGAGCTCCGTCAGCGTGTTCCGCACCACCCGACAGAACGGACAGTTCTCCATCTCGTACACCTCGAGCAGCTGCTCGGGCTGCCGGGCCGTTCGGCTGATCTGAACCCCCCAAGGCCCCCCGACGAGCGAAGCGGCGAGCGAACCAACGGAGTCGAGTGCGTGCTTCATGAAGAACCTCTCACCGCGCGACCTGCGCCAAGCCCCACACTCTAGACCGTTCCCACCCCGCAATGACACCGCCGTCAACGCCACGCCCGTTGAGCGCAGCACTCATCCGAGCCACCCGCACGCCAGCGAGCGACCCCAGCGCTCACCCGAGCCAAGCCGCACTCCGTCGAGCCCACCATCAACCGGCGGAGCCCCGAGTCCCCGTCTCACTCCGGCGAGCCCTCGCGCAAGTCCCGGTGGGCCCACCCGCGCCCCACCCGCCCAGGCCCGCACCCCGAGCGAATCCCAAGCGCCACCGTGGAGGGGGACGGGCGCCCTGGGCAGCGGGACTTGGGGGGCCCCCGGATTCAAACGCAGCGAAGCGAAGTGCCGAATCCAGGGGGGTACCAGAG
>CAZEAA010000287.1:0-6517 GCA_964510015.1 uncultured Sandaracinaceae bacterium | reverse complement strand
GTGCAGGAGCGCGCGGACAAAGGGGTGGGCCCACCTGGACTTGAACCAGGAACTACCCGTTTATGAGACGGGGACTCTAACCAATTGAGCTATAGGCCCTGGACGCTTCAGTTTTCCATGAAGCTGCGGAGCTGCTTGCTGCGGCTCGGATGGCGCAGCTTGCGGAGCGCCTTGGCCTCGATCTGGCGGATGCGCTCGCGCGTCACCTCGAAGTCCTGGCCGACCTCTTCGAGCGTGTGATCGCTCTTCTCGCCGATGCCGAAGCGCATGCGCAGGACCTTCTCCTCGCGCGGCGTCAGCGTCTTGAGCACGCGGCGCGTCTGGTCCTCGAGGTTGCCGTTGATGACCGCGTCCACCGGCGACACCACCGACTTGTCCTCGATGAAGTCGCCAAGGTGCGAGTCTTCCTCCTCGCCGATGGGCGTCTCGAGGCTGATGGGCTCCTTCGCGATCTTGAGGACCTTGCGGACCTTCTCGAGCGGCATCTCCATGCGCGCCGCGATCTCTTCCGGCGTGGGCTCGCGACCAAGCTCCTGCACCAGGTAGCGCGAGGTGCGGATGAGCTTGTTGATGGTCTCGATCATGTGCACCGGGATGCGGATGGTGCGCGCCTGGTCGGCGATGGCACGCGTGATGGCCTGCCGGATCCACCACGTGGCGTAGGTCGAGAACTTGTAGCCGCGCCGGTACTCGAACTTGTCCACGGCCTTCATGAGGCCGATGTTGCCCTCCTGGATCAGGTCCAGGAACTGCAACCCGCGGTTCGTGTACTTCTTGGCGATGGACACCACCAGGCGGAGGTTCGCCTCCACCAGCTCGGCCTTGGCGCGGTCGGCGGCGCGCTCGCCCTCGGCGAGGTCACGGTAAGTCTTGCGCAGCGCCTCGATGGGCAGCCCCGCTTCTTCTTCCACCGCGTGCAGCGCCTTCAGCGCCTCGCGACAGGCCTCGTCGGCCATGTGGATCTTCTCGACCGAGCCGTACTTGCGCGAGAGCCTGCGCTCCACCGCCTTGCTGGCCTCCATCTCGCGCATGACGCGCTTCATGTCGGCGTGCTTCAGGCCACCCACGCGGCGCTCGCACTCCTGCACGTTGCGCTCGGCCCGCTCCACCTTGCGGATCAGCGTCTTGATGCTGAGCACCATGCGGTCGATCTGCTTCTTGTTGAACTGGATCTCGGCGAGGGCGTGGATCTGCTCGCGGCGGTTCTTGAGCAGCTGCTGCTCGAGCGACTTGCGCGCCTTGTCCACCAGCTTCTTGTCGGCGAGCTCTTCGCGGAGCTTCGCGGAGGTGGCCTCGAGGCGGCGCACCTTGTCCACGATGCGGACCACGGCGTCGCGCACTTCGTCGTCGGTGGCGGTGGTGTTCGGGTCGCCGAACTTGGCCACGTCCTTGACCACGTCCTTGATGCGCAGGCGCTGCTTCTTGAGCGCGTCGCCCATCTCCACGATCTCGGCGATGCCGGCGCGCGAGTTGAGCAAGACGTCGAAGACGCGCATGTCGCCGGCCTCGATGCGCTTCGCGATCTCCACCTCGCCCTCGCGGGTGAGCAGCGAGACGGAGCCCATCTTGCGCAGGTACATGCGCACGGGGTCGTTGGACTTCGCGGCGTAGGCGTCTTCGCTGGCGGCCGGCGGCAGGGTGGGCGTCTTGGCCTTCGGGGCTTCCGGGCGACGCTTCACCTGACTGGCCTGGTCCACCACCTCGATGTCCTCGTTGCCGAGCCACACCATGAGGTCGTCGATCTGCTCGGAAGTCACCATCTCGGGTGGCAGGGCGTCGTTGACCTCATCGTACGTGAGGAAGCCCTTCACGCGGCCGCGCTCCAACAGCGCCTGCACCTCGCGTCGCTCCCGACCCTTGCCCTTGGATTGACGAGCCGCCTTCGCCGGCTTGCCGCCCGCTGCGTTCGCGCTGTCCATCATGTCGTCATCGGGAGCCGGGATATTGGTCGCCATTATCACCCCTTGATGCTGCTGCCGCTCTGTTGCTTCAGCTTGTGCGCCCCTCGGGAGAGGGCAACGAGTTCTTCGGTCAGTTCTGCAGCGAGCGCCTCATCGCCGGTTCGCCGCGCCTCTAAGATTCGTCTCTGGACTTTCGGGAGCTCTGCCTCAATGTTCCGCAGGGCGAGCCGACGAACGCCATCCCCCAGCATTCGTCGAGCCGCCGATTCATCCATCGTCTGCCGAGCCAGGCGATCTTCTAGCCAAGTAAGCGCGGGATTCCCGAGCAATTCTGCAAGCAACGCCGGTCCGTCGAGGCTTCCTACCGACTCGAACATGGCCGACGAGGCCTGAAAGATGGCGCGAAGATCGGGACTCGTCAAAAGCTCGCCGAAATTAGTTGAGTCTTCGCTGACAAAGAGTTGGGGATGGTCCAGCAGGGCGGCCATCAGGTCGGTCTCGATGGCCGGCAGCTCGGGGGGCCGCTGCCGAACCGGGGCCACCGGGGTGCTGGGCTCGTTCTCTCGGACGCGGCGCTCTTGCCGGCTAGCACGAACCCCCTGGTGGAGCTGCCTTCGCACCATGTCGAGGTCGGACACCCCAAAGCGGCGGGCCACCTGCTCGAGCCACATTTGCGCCTCGACGGGATTCTTGAGCTTCATCAAAATCGGGCCGAGGTCCCCGATGGCGACCGCGCTGCGGGACGGATCGCCGCCGCCCTGCGCCGCCGCGTCTTCGATCAAGGACTGGATCAGCGGTGGAGCCGCCTTGATACGTTCGTCCAGCGCGGTGGCCCCGGCCGAACGCAGGAAGGTGTCGGGGTCCTCCCCCTTCGGCAGCGTCACCACCTGCGCCGCGACCCCCTGGTCGAGCAACATCTCACCCACCGTGCGGGTCGCCTTCTTGCCAGCTCCGTCGCCGTCGAACAGCAGCACCACGCGCTCGGCGTAGCGGCGCACCAGCTTGGCGTGCGCCTCGGTGAAGGCAGTGCCCATTGGCGCCACGGAGTTCTGGAAGCCGGCCTGGTGCAGGGCGACCAGGTCGAAGTTGCCCTCGCAGATGATCAGCCAGCCCTGGCGGCGCGTCTCCACGCGCCCCTCGAACAGGCCGTAGAGCACCTCGCCCTTGGTGTAGAGCGGGCCCTCGGGGCTGTTGATGTACTTGGCGCTGGGGCGGTCGTCCTTGGGCGCGTCGGGCGGCGGCGGCAGCTCGCGCCCGCTGAACGCGATCACCCTGCCGTGCACGTCGGTGATGGGGAACATCAAGCGATGACGGAAGCGGTCGTAGTAGCTCGCGGCCCCGTCGCTGCGAGCGGGCCCACGCTGGGTGTCGGCGCGACGCTTCCCGATCAAGCCCAGCGCCTCGGCCGCGCGGAGGTCGTGACCGCGGTGGTGCAGGTACTCCGCGAGACCACTCCAGCCGCTCGGCGCGTAGCCCAAGCGGAAGTGCGCGGCGCTCTCGGGGGTGACCCCACGCCCTGCGATGGCCTCGCGCGCGAGGTGGCCGTGCGGGTGCTGGCCCAGCTGCGCGATGAAGAAGCCGGTGGCGTCGTCCATGATGGCGACCAGCCGCTCGGTCTCGGCGCGGCGCTGTTGGTAGGCGCGCTCCTCGGCCTCGTCCAAGACCGGCAGCTCCACGCCCGTGCGCTCGGCCAGCTCGCGGGCCACCTCGGGGAAGGGTCGCCCCTCGAGCTGCATCACGAAGCGGAACACGTCGCCCGAGGCGCCGCAGCCGAAGCACTTGTACATGCGGCGCGCGGGGTTGACGTTGAACGAGGGCGAGCGCTCGTTGTGGAAGGGGCACAGGCCGGTGAAGTTGCTGCCCGCCTTCTTGAGCCGGACGTAGTCGCCGATGATGGTCACGAGGTCGGCCCGCTCGCGGATCTCCGCGATGGTCTCTTCCGGGATCCTCAAGCTTCGTCCTCACGGCGCCACATCGGACCCGGCAAGATAGTGAGCGCAACGTCTCGTGGCAATGGAGGATGGCCGCGAGAGCGCACTTGGTTCACGCTGCCGCGATGAGCGCCCGGCCCGACGCAGCGAGCATGCCCGAGCGCACCTCCGCCTACAGGGAGGTGCTGGCCGTGTACGTCGTGGTCTGGCTGCTGACCTTCGCGCTCTCGCAGACCGAGGGCGTGCCCATCGTCGGAGAACATCGCGGTGAGCTGGTGGGGCTGCTCTTCCTGGCGGTCGCCATGGCGATGGGCGCCCGCATGGGGCTCGAGCGCAGCGGACTGACGCTGGGTGGGCTGATGCTGCCCGACCCGGAGACGGCTCGCGCGGGGGCGACCCGCTCGCGTGACCCGCTCGGCCTGCTCGATCTCCTGCGCGGCATCCGCGCTGCGCTGCCCTCCGCGCTGCGCGAGACGGGCGTGGCGCTGCTGGTGGGGTTGGTCGTCTTTCCCCCTTTCGTGGTGGGCTTCTACTTCTACACCCGGCCCGTGCCGCCGTTCTCCTGGGACAACGTGGTGGGCACTCCGCCGCAAGCGTGGGACCTCGCGCAGCTGCTCTTGGCGCAGCTCTTGGTGGTGGCGCTGCCCGAGGAGGCCTTCTTCCGGGGCTACGTGCAGACGCGCCTCGCCGACGCCGCGCACGCGACCGATCCACGCCTGCGCACGCCGAGCGTGCTGGTGGGTCAGGCCGTGTTGTTCGCGCTGGTGCACCTGGCCTCGGTGCTGCACGTGGTGCGCTTGGCGGTGTTCTTCCCGGCGCTGCTCTTCGGGCTCATTCGGGCGAAGCGCGGTGGCATCGGGGCGGCGCTGGTGTTCCACGCGTTGTGCAACATGCTCAGCGAGGTGCTAACGCGAGGGTGGCTCTCATGACCCTGCGCACCGCCGCCCTCTTCGACATGGACAAGACGTTGGTGCCCGTGAACACGGGCTCCCTCTACGTGAAGTGGCGCTACCGTCGCAACGAAGCGCGCAAGCGCGACATGTTGCGCTACGCGGGCTGGATGGCGCAGTACGCCGCTGGCGTGCTCGACCCGGTGGAGCTCAGCGAGAAGGGCCTGCGCGCGCTCGCCGGCATGGACGAGCCGCAGTTCCGGCGCGAGTGTCTGCAGTGGTACCACGAAGAGATCGCGCCGCTGATCACGCAGGCCGCCCGGCGCGAAGTGGAGCGGCGCCGCGACCAGGGGCAGGTGCTGGCGGTGCTCAGCGCGTCGACCGAGTACGTGACCGGGCCGCTCGCCGAGTCCCTGGGCATCGAGCACGTGCTCTGCAGCACGCTCGCGGTGGACGACGCGGGGCTGTTCACGGGCGAGGCAGAGCTCTGCTACGGCAAGACCAAGCTCGCGCGCGCCACG
This sequence comes from uncultured Sandaracinaceae bacterium, assembly GCA_964510015.1. Classification (GTDB taxonomy): domain Bacteria; phylum Myxococcota_A; class Polyangia; order Polyangiales; family Houyiibacteriaceae; genus JADJJE01. Next base: position 1,274 of record CAZEAA010000287.1, on the reverse strand, counting down.
GCGTGGGCCGCCGAGCACGGCATCGACCTCGCGCGCAGCAGCTTCTACACGGACAGCGTCAGCGACCTGCCCGTGCTCGAGGCAGTGGGCGAGCCGCGCATCATCAACCCCGATCCACGCCTGCGCCTGCGCGCCGCCCTGCAAGGCTGGCCCGTCGAGATCTGGCGCTGAGGTAAGCTCGGGCCCTCCCCGCTTCGTCCCATGACCCAACCCCACACGCTGCACCTCCCTCCCCGCCACGTCCTCGAGCGCATCGCGGCCATCGCCCTCGAGGAAGATCTCGGGCGCGGCGACGTCACCACCGAGGCCACGGTGCCGAACAGCGTGCAGGGCGCGGCCACCTTCACCGCACGTCACCCGCTGGTCCTGAGCGGCGTCGCGATGATCGTGGAGGTCTACCGGCAAGTGGATCCGAGCGTGGTGGTCAGCGCGCAGCGCGCGGACGGCGACCGGCTCGGCAAGGGCGAGCACGCCTGTCGCGTGAGCGGCTCGGCGGCCAGCATCCTGCGCGGCGAGCGCGTGGCGCTGAACTTCGCGCAGCGCATGTCCGGTGTGGCCACGCTGTCCCGGCGGTACGTGGACGCGCTCCCCAGCGGCAGCCGCACGCGCATCGCCGACACGCGCAAGACCACGCCTGGCCTGCGGGCGCTCGAGCGCTACGCCGTGCGATGCGGCGGAGCCTACAACCACCGCGAGGATCTCAGCAGCGCGGTGCTCATCAAGGACAACCACGTAGCGGCCGCAGGCGGCGTGGCGGCGGCCATCGAGCGCGCGCGCGCGTACGCACCGCACACCAGCCGCATCGAGTGCGAGGTGGACACGCTGGCCCAGCTCGAGGTGGCCCTCGCCGCCGGCGCCGACATCATCATGCTCGACAACTTCGACGACGAGACCACGCGCACCGCGCTCGGCATCGCGAAGGTACGCTGCCTGATCGAAGCGTCCGGCGGCATCACGCTCGAGCGCGTGCGCACGCTGGGCGAGCTGGGCGTCGACGTGATCAGCGTGGGGGCCCTCACGCACTCCGCGCCCGCCGTGGACCTGGGCCTCGACTGGGCCGCGCCGTGAGCGTGTTCGATGGCGCGCGCTGCACCGCCCTGCTGAGCACCGAGCGCTTCGGCCGCTCGCTCACCGTGCTGGCCGAGACGGACTCCACCATGGACGACGCGCGCGCGGCGGCCGATGGCGGCGCCCCCGAGGGCCACGTCGTCCTCGCGGACCAGCAGCGCCGCGGGCGCGGGAGCCACGGCCGCGTATGGAGCTCGCCCCCGGGC
>CAZEAA010000286.1:7759-7969 GCA_964510015.1 uncultured Sandaracinaceae bacterium | reverse complement strand
GGGCACGTAGAGCCAGGGGTTGACGAACGTGCCGAGCCACACGGTGGTGCCCAGCGCAGCCAGCAGCGCCGCCGTGACGAACAGGTTGATGCTGTTGTGCACCAACGCGCTCTTCGTGCGGAAGTGATAGGGCTGCCCTGCGCGGATGGCCTCGTAGATGAACGCCGGGTGCCGCGTGTCCTGGTCCTGCTCGGAGGTCACCACGGGAGC
>CAZEAA010000286.1:0-7749 GCA_964510015.1 uncultured Sandaracinaceae bacterium | reverse complement strand
GAGCTGCTCCCCGTTGGCGTGACGGAACACACCGCTCTGCGCGGCGCTCAGCTCGTCGATGCGCAGCAGCAGCAGACGCGCGCTCTCGTCGGCGTCGATCAGCCCATGGTTGCCGGTCATGCGCGTGCGCACGTAGCCCGGGTGGAAGATGCCCACCGCGACCTTGCGCGGCGCGAGGTCGATGGCCAGCGACTTGCCCGCCGCGTTCAGCGCGGCCTTGCTCATGCGGTAGCCGTAGTGCGAGCCGCTGTCGTTGTCGGCGATGGAGCCCATGCGGCTGGTGAGCAGCGCCACCTTGGCCCCGGCGGGCAGCTGGTCGGCGAACGCGGCCACCAAGCGCAGCGGCGCGAGCGCGTTGATCTCGAACTGGTTGCGCACGGACTCGACGTCCAGGTCGGCCAGCGTGTTGCGCTCGAGCAGGCCCGCGACGACGACCAGGAGGTCCACCGGCTGCCCCGCGAGCGCGCTCTTCGCGGCGGCGAGCCCCGCGTCGCTCGTCACGTCGATGTCGGCGTGCGTCGCGACCGGCAGGGCCGCGAGCTCCGCGGTCGGGGTGCGACAGATCACGCTGACACGCCACGATGCAGCGCCGCGCGCCACGAGCTGACGGACCAGCTCGAGGCCGATGCCGCGGTTTCCACCAACCACCAGTGCGTGAGGCATGCCGTATGATTGCGGCGCGCGCGCCCGATGTCGATACGACGTTGCCGGAGCGTGGCTCGCCGGCCCGCGTGCCCCGAGAAAAGCCTTCGCGCACTCCCGGCCTTGGCGACATACTACCGTCCGATGAACGCCCCCACTCGCCTGCCCACGCTGGTCGTCACACGGCCTTTGGCAAATGGCTCGCGAGTGCAGATGGCGCCCTCGGTGCAGCGGGTTCTCACGGTCTTCGGGGTGCTCTCGGTGCTGTCGGGGTCAGCCGCGAGTCCGGCCCACGCGCGCGTCATGGCCCCGGAGCCCGTGGTGGTGGTGGTGGAGTCCGAGTTCCGCCGCACGGACGCCGCGGCCGTGCGGGAAGCCATCGCGGGGGCGCTCGATGCCCCTGTCCTGCGGCTGACGGACCCCGGCGCCAACCGGGCACGCGGCACGCTGTCCATCTCGTTCTCGGCCGACGGACGCCATGCCCACATCTACTTTCGTCGGGCGTCGGGCGACCAGGCCGCCGTGCTGGTGGAGGTGGTGGCCGGCCGCGGCGCCGACGCCGAGGGGCGCTGGATCGCGGAGCCCGCCGCGGCCGCCGTGCGCACCCTCGACCGCTGGGGCGACATGACCCCGGCCAGCGAAGTGCTCGACCCGTGGTTGCTCGAGCGCGTGCACCCCAGCGCGCCGGGGGAGATCCACTTGTTGCCGGACCTCCAAGACCCCTTCGAGGGCGAGCCGGCCAGCGACGTCAACATCGCCGTCGATCGCTACTACTACGGCAGCGAGGTGCTGAACCCGTGGGCGCACTCCAGCAATCCCGAGTCCGCCCAGCGCCTGTCGCCCCCGCGCCCCACACCGCGTTGATGCGCTGAGAGACCACCACCATGCAGTCTGCCATCGGCCTGACCCTCGTCCCCGACGAAGACCTCGAGAACTTCATTCGCTTCATCTATCAGGGGCACATCCCGTTTCCGCTCGAGCGGCGGCGCTTGATGGAGCTGGGCTTCAACAGCCTCGCCGACCACGCCAGCGGCATCGTCGGCCTCGACGAGCGAGCGGTGCGCGCCGTGGTGGTGGCGGTGCTCGCCGAGCGTCGCCGGGCGCGCGGGGACCTGCGCGCCAAGGCCCGCTGAACCGCTGCTGAAGGGGACTACCGCGCAACACGATGCGGGCTATGCTCGCCGGGATGTCCGACCCCGACAGCTTCAACCCGTCACTCCGCCCGCCCGCTGCCGAGCCGGGCCGCCCGCGTGAGCCCGCGCTGCCCACCATCGACGTGCGCGAGAAGGGCGCCACCGTGGACGGCGTGCCCCAGACCATGGACCGGCGGCTCTTCATGCAGCTGCTGGTCTTCCACGCGCGCGAAGGCGCCCTCATCGGGGACCTGACTCGGCTGCTGTCCACGGCCCTCGCCGAGTGTGGCGTGGGCGCGGTGGTCTACGAGGACGTGAACGACCCGCGCGGGCTCGCCGTGCTGTCCTACAGCGAAGACCCCACGCAGTTCGTCACGCACGTTCGCCCCGCGCTCGGGCGCGACTCGCTGTCGGCGCTGGTGCTGCGCCCCGAGTTCACCATGCTCGGCCGCACCTACAGCAGCGGCTACGAGCAAGACCTCGGGCACTGGATCTTGGACCGCCCGCGGCACACCGTGCAGCACGCGGGCTGGGACTGGGCCGTGTGGTACCCGCTGCGGCGCAGCGGTGCGTTCGAGCTGCTGCCGGGTCGCGAGAAGGGCGAGATCCTGCGCGAGCACGCCACCATCGGGCGCGCGTACGGCGGCCAGGACCTCGCGCACGACGTGCGCCTCGCGTGCCACGGCCTCGACACCAACGACAACGAGTTCGTGATCGGGCTCGTGGGCAAGACCCTGCACCCGCTCTCGCACGTGGTGCAGACCATGCGCGGCACCAAGCAGACGTCGTCGTACATCTCGCAGATGGGCCCGTTCTTCGTGGGCCACGTGGTCGCACGTCACCCGCTGCCGGGCGATTTGGCTCCCGAGGCGCCCGAGGCCCACAAAGCGACGGAGGGCTGAGTGGCCGGAAACAGCTTCGGACAGGCCTTCCGCATCACCACCGCGGGTGAGAGCCACGGCCCCGGCAACGTGGTCATCGTGGACGGCTGCCCGCCGGGCATCGAGCTCAGCGTGGAGGACCTGATCGTGGACCTCGACCGGCGCAAGCCTGGTCAGAGCAAGATCGTGACGCAGCGCAAGGAGTCGGACACGCCCGAGATCCTCGCGGGCGTCTTCGAGGGCCGCACCACGGGCACGTCCATCGCCATCCTGGTGCGCAACGAAGACCAGCGCAGCCGAGACTACACGGACATCGCGGACCTCTACCGCCCCGGGCACGCGGACTTCACCTTCGACGCCAAGTACGGCACGCGGGACTACCGCGGCGGCGGGCGCAGCAGCGCGCGCGAGACGGTGGCGCGGGTGGCGGCGGGGGTCATCGCCAAGAAGATCATCGCGCGCGCGTTCGGCGGCGAGGTGCTGGGCTACGTGGTGCAGGTCGGTGATCTCGTCGCCGACGTGAACCCCGACACCGTCACGCTCGACGCGGTGGAGCAGCTGCCCGACGGAACGCCGAACATCACGCGCTGCCCGGATGCCGCGGTGAGCGCCAAGATGGTGGAGCTGATCCAGGCGGTCCGGAAGGACCAGGACAGCATCGGTGGCGTGGCCGAGATCGTGGCGCGCAACGTGCCCGCCGGCCTCGGGGAGCCGGCCTTCGGCAAGCTCAAGGCGGACCTCGGGTCGGCGCTCTTCTCGCTGCCCGCGGTGCTCGGGGTGGAGTACGGCATCGGCTTCCGCGCCGCCACGATGCGCGGCTCCGAGAACAACGACACCTTCGTGCGCGAGGGCGAGCAGACGCGCACGCGCACCAACCGGCACGGCGGGATGCTCGGCGGCATCAGCAGCGGCATGCCCATCGTGCTGCGCGCCGTGGTGAAGCCCACCAGCAGCCTCTCGCGCGAGCAGGAGACCGTGCGTCGCGACGGGCAGGCCGCCACCATCGCCACGCGCGGGCGCCACGACCCGTGCCTGCTGCCGCGCTTCGTGCCCATGGCCGAGGCCATGGTGGCCATCGTGCTGGCCGACCACTGGCTGCGCCACCAAGGCCAGACGCACGCGTTCTAGCCGATGCGGTGCGGGCTTGGTGCGGCCTCAACCCAGGTAGCGCCAGGCCACGATGCCGAGCACCAGCGCGAACAGCACCCACAAGAGGGCGCCGTCGATCCACGTCTTCTGCGCGGGCCGCTCGGCGCCGATGGCGCGCTTGAAGCCGCCCACCATCCCGGACATCACGCCGTCCACCCCTTCAATGGGCGCGCTCTGCCGCTCGGGCGCTGCCACGGGGGCGGCCGCGCGGTGCCTCACTTCGCGCTTCTTCGGGGTTCCGGACTTGCTCGGGCGGCTCTTTCCCATGCCGCACCGTACCAACTCTGGGCACCGGATGCAGCGCGCATTCCGGTCGCGCCTGCTACATTGGCCGCGACATGAGCCGCAGCACGACCAGGGCCGTTCTTCCCGCGTTGCTCGGCGTCGCGCTGCTCTTCGCGGTGGCCCCCGCCGCAGCCCAGGGCGGCGACTTCTGGGAGGAGGTGCGGCAGCCCGGTCAGGCGGCCTATCGCGCGCACGTGCGGCGCGCCGAGGTGGCGCTGTCGGCCCGGCGCACGGCCGATGCCCTCGACGCCACGCAGGTGGCCATCGCGGCGCTGCCCAACCAGCCCGAGGCTCACGCGCTGCGCGCCATCGCGCTGGCCGAGAGCGGTGACGTGCCCGGCATGGCCAGCGAAGCCACGCTCGCGCTGTCGCTCGACGAGGGCGCGTACGACGACCCGGTGTGGGGCGCGCGGGTGGCGCTGCTGCTGGCCACGGCCGGCGAGAACGAGCTGGCCGCGCGCGTCCTGCGCCGCACGCTCGCGACCATGGCGCCCACGCACATGCGCAGGCAGCTCTACACGCTGCTCGGGGACGTGGCGCAGTCGCTCGGGCCCGCGCACCTCGACGAGGCGGCCCGCGCCTACCGCGTGGCCCTGAAGAGCGGACCCGCGGACTCGCGCACGGTGCTGGGGCTCGGCCTCGCGCTGCATCGACGTGGGCAGCAGGCCGAGGCGCTGCTCCTCTTGCGCCGGGCCGTGGCGCCGGGCCCGCTCGATCAGCTGATCGCCACGCTGCCCGTCCCGCGCTCTGAGCGAGCCGCGCGCACGGGTGTGCTGGCCGAGGTGGCGGGTGACGCCACGGCGGCGCGCGCGGCCTACCTCGACGCGCAGGAGGGCACGCTGTACGGCGAGTGGGTGGCGGCGGCCCGTGCGCGCGTCGCTGGGCCCGCGGCGGGCACGGCCCCGACCCGACGTCCGGGCCGGAGGGCGCCGCGATGAGCGCCGCACGTTGGCGGCCGCGTGGGGCAGGGCTCCTCGGGCTCACACTCAGCGTCGTCCTGTGCTGCGAGTCGGCCGTGCCCGCCGCCGCGCAGCGTCAGCCCAGCAGCGCGCACGTCACCGTCAGCGACTTCTGGCGCGAGGTGCAGACCCCCGGCGTGCGCCGCGCCAACACCCTGCTGCGCCACGGGCTGCGGCAGCTCACGCAGGCGCTCCGCACCGATGACCCGGTCCAGCGCGAGGCCGCGCTCGCGGGGGCGGTGGCGCGCTTGCGGCGCGCGCACGAGCGCGCTCCCCAGGACCTGGACGTGCTCTACTTCCTCGCGTTCGCCAGCTCGCAGCGGCAGCTCGTGCAGCGCCAGCCCGACGCCGCCGGCGCCATCGGTGACGCCATCGCGCTCTACGAAGAGCTGCGCGCGCTCGACGCCGACTACGAGTCGGAGTCCGTGGCCTTCGAGCTAGGCCTGCTCTACACGCGGCAGCGCCAGTACGCGCGCGCCGTCGCCGAGTACCAGCGGGGCATCCTGCGCGCGTTCGATCCGCGCTCCACTGTCTCGGCCCACGCCAACCTGGCGGAGGTCATCATGCTGAGCGGCGACGCCGAACTCGCGCTGCGTCACTACGAGCGCGCCGCCGAGATCGCGCGCCAGTACAGCGGTGACCCGCTGAGCCTCGCGCTGGCGCTGTGGGGCAGCGCCGTGGCCAGCGACCGCCTGGGGGAGGGCACCGCTGCGGTGGAGCGGGCAGGGGCCGCGCTGAACGCCAGCGGCGGCACCATGGCCCTCCTGCGCAGCAACGGGGTCTTCTTCGAGCCCGAGAGCGAGATCCACTGGTACGAGGGCCTCGGCGCGCTCGCCATGGCTGAAGCCACCACGGACGCCGAGGAGAAGCGGGCCGCCCTGCGGCGCGCGCTGCGCTCGTTCCAGAGCTACCTGAGCGAGGTGGAGACCCCCGCCACGTGGGACCGCGTGGTGTCGGCGCGGGTGCAGCGCATCGAGGAGCAGCTCGCCGCCCTCGAGCATGCGGACAGGCCCGCGCGCCCACGCTCGGCCGGACGTCCGCGCCCTGCCGCGCGCCCGTGAGGCGCCCCTTCGGCTCGCGGATGAATGTGCCGCTTGCAGGGGCGTCTCTTGGCCGCTAGTCTACTCGCACCGGGTGTACCCAAGAGGACGCCACGGACATTCAGAAAGGTACGCAGATGCGCCGACGCATGTTTCTCGGGAAGATCCACCGGGCCACCGTGACGCACGCCGATCTCGACTACGAAGGTAGCGTGACGGTGGACGAGCGCCTCCTCGAGGCTGCCGGCATCCTCGAGCACGAGGAGGTCCACATCTGGAACGTCACGCGCGGCACGCGTCTGGCCACCTACGCGCTGCGTGGTCCCCGCGACTCCGGCGTCATCTGCGTCAACGGCGCGGCGGCCCACCTCATGCGCCCCGGCGACATCGCCATCATCGCCACCTTCGGCGAGATGACCGACGAAGAGGCGCGTGAGCACACGCCCAAGGTCGTCTTGGTGGACGCCCAGAACCGCATGACCGACATGGCCAAGGAGCGCCCGGGCCCGATGATGCCCCGCCACATCGACGAGATGGCCAACTGAGGCCAGCCCCGTCTCGGCCGGGGTGGCGGAACGGCAGACGCAGGCGATTTAAAATCGCTCGATGGTGACATCTTGCGGGTTCGAGTCCCGCTCCCGGCACCGCCGGCGCCCCCTCCAGGGCGCTGGCGTTTTGCTTTCACCGCCCCGTAGTCGTAGTCGTGGTCGTGGGCGTGGTCCTTGACGGCGACGGCGACGGTCGACGCCCCCCGCCCCCCGCTCAAGCCACCGCGCTGTGCACCGCGACCGGCGCCTCGTCCACGAACCTCCGCCGCTCTCGCGTGACCAGCTGCAGCAACTCCGCGTGGTCCACCAAGCCGGTGTCCATCAGCGCGCGCATGTAGCCGTCGGCGTAGCCGTGGGCGCGGGCCAGGTCGGCGTAGCGGCCGCCTTCGAAGCGCGCCTGCAACATGTCTCGAAGCATCCCGCGCAGCGTGTCCTTGAGCTCGTCTGTCGTCATGGCGGACCTCCTGTCGCGCATCGTCCTATCAGCGCGTTCTCCCCTGCTGCCTGAAAAGGCCCCTCAGTGTCAAAAAAGCGGCGGGGGCCGAGAGGGTTGAGGGTCCAGGACGGAAACGAAAAGGCCACCCAGTGGGTGGCCTCGTCGATGAGGGGTTCGCGCTGCGCTCAGGGAATGGTGAAGAGGCGCGTCCCGTTGGCCGCGTCGGTCTCGCTCGCCCGGAACCACCAGGTGGCCAGGTGCGAGGTGTCCCCGATGAGCGTCTGGCACGTCCAGTACCCGGTCGCTTCCTCGTCGTCGAGCGGGTCACCGGCGTTGCCGCCCTGGAGCACCCAGCTGCCCTGGCCCGCGGCGCGGGTGGCCACCAAGGCCTCGGACTGCGTGGAGTCCTGGTACACGATGCGCACTTCGCCGCTGGCGAGGACGACGATGTCCGCGTCCGTGCCCACGATGCTGCGCTCGCGCGGGGGGCGCGTGCCGTTGTCCACCAGGCTGCGGACCATCGCGGGGTTCGCGTTGCCGGCGACGACCTGGGCGCCGTCGATGGACACGTGACGCAGCTCCTCGAAGGCGCCGTCCACGTAGGCCACGTGCCAGTTGCCGGCGGCGTCGATGAAGAGGTCGGCGCTGTAGCCGGCGTCGCCACCCTGGCCCGCGT
>CAZEAA010000285.1:6926-7979 GCA_964510015.1 uncultured Sandaracinaceae bacterium | reverse complement strand
ACATCCAGCGTGGCGCCGCGCGCACACAGCGAGGCCAGCCAGGCCAGGAACGCGGCGTCACGGTCGATGAGCGTGTTGTCGAGGTCCAGCAACAGCGCTCGTGGGGCAGAGCCGAGCATCACGCCGCTTCCTGCGCGAAGAGGTCGCGCACCTGCAGGTCATAGCTGTCGAGCCCACCCACCAGGAGGCCGGGCAGGTAGTCGCCCCAGGCGTTGCACTCCAGCACGAAGGCGCGGCCCTGTGGGTCCAGCATCACGTCCACGCCCACGGCCGAGTGCCCAGGGAAGCACGCCGCCGCGCGAAGACACACCTCGAACACGCGCTCGATGGCCCGAGGACCGAATGCAGCGAGCGCGCTCGCCAGGTCCATGCGCGACGCGTCGAGGTGCAGGTTGGTGACGGTGCCGCGGCCCACCCGCGCGATGTGCTGGCCCACGCGGCCGTTCACCACCAGCACGCGCGCGTCGAACGGGCCGCCTGCCACGCCCGCCTTGGGCAACCAGCGCTGCACCACAGCGCCATCCGAGAGCACCGCGTCCAGAAGCCGGTCGATGGTGGCGCGGTCGGTGACCGTGCGCAGCCGCTTGTCGTTCACGATGCGGCCATCCACGCAGCGCGCCGTGGTGGTCAGCTGCTCGGCGCGCGCGGTCCAGCGAAAGGCCAGCACCCCAGCGCCTGACGACCCCCAGCGCGGCTTCACGTACACGGCATGACGCTGGTGCTCTTCCAGCTGTGCGCGCAGGGCTGTGGCCGTGCTGGGCGCGAGCCATGTGTCGGGCACGGGCACCCCGGCCTCGCGCAGGCGCGCGTCGCAGCGCCACTTGTCCACCATGGCCAAGATGCCCTCCGCCGGGTGCGTGGGCTGGAGCAGCGGCGCCGCCGCTTCCACGTCGGTGAGCGCCGCCGACAATCCGGTGAACCAGGCGCGCCCCGGCCGCCACTGACCCCACGGCACGGTCCCCTCGAAGCCGCCCCTCCTCGCCAGCGCATGCCACGTGTCCTCGCAAGCGCCGGGCGACTCGATGCGGAGCCGGTCGCCGGGCTGTGCGTGAC
>CAZEAA010000285.1:0-6916 GCA_964510015.1 uncultured Sandaracinaceae bacterium | reverse complement strand
GCCCCAGGGCACCACCACGAGGGTCGCGCCGGGCACGCGTTCCATGGCCCGCGTGAGAGCAAGCAGGCGCTTGTCCCCGGGCGACGCCACCACCACGAGCCTGCCACCCACTGCGGCAGCCTCAGTTCCACCGGGCTGTTACGGGCGCCCGCACTACTCGGTGACCTCGGCAAACATGTAGTCGCCGTCGGGCTCCTGCCGGTCGGCGGTGTTGACCTCGATGCCAAGCCCCTTCAGCTGCTTCACCACCTCCGGCGAGACGTAGTGGTACCGCAGGTTGAGGTGCCGAAGACCACGCACTGCGGGGGCCGCCAGAAGAGCCCGCGCTCCCTCGTCGGTCAGCGTGCCCATGGACAGGTCCAAGCCCTTGAGGCGCCCAAGGATGGGCGACGCAGCCACGGCGACCGCGATGGCGTCAGCGTCCTCACTGTTCTGCAGCCCCAGGTGCTCGAGCTTCGGGAACTGCTCGCCCGACAGGATGGGCGCCAGGTCGGACACATCGCTGGTCGCACCATAGTTGTCGCTCCCAAACCACAAGGTGAGCGTCTGCAGTTCGGGCAGCCGTGCGCTGGCGATGTCCTGCACGGCGCCCTTGGACAGCCCTCCCGTCTGAACGGTTAGCGTACGCAGCGAAGCGTGCTCCAAGTCCAGGAAGCGGAGCCCGTCGCCACCACGCACCCAGAACTCACGCAGCTGCGGCAGGGCGCGCAGCACGTCCGAGTAGTTCATCTGATGGAGCCAGGAGATCTCGCACTCCTCCTGGATGATGTCGCCCACGAAGAGCCCCTCGAGCGAGCGAAGCTCTTTGCCACGCGCCAGCAGCCGCGCGACGAGCTCCCTCGGGGGGTCCTCGCACACGTCGGCGAACCAGTTCCCGATGACCAGCGCGCGGAGATCGCCCACGCGCGGATCCGCCAGCAGCGCGTCCAGCCGTGTCACGAACGCGTTCGGGTCGTCGTCGTAGGTGACGCCCACCCGAAACACCAACTTGTCCAGGTCGCGCAGCGCGGGCAGCTCACGCCTTCCGTAGTCATCGACCTCGCCCTCCCCGTCGGGGTTGAAGCCCGTGACCTTGTAGTTGAGGAACCGCTCGATGTGCTTCTCGGTGCCCACATGCACGGGCGGGCGCCAATTGGCCTCTGCGGCCCCCGCCTCCTGGTAGCCCTTCTTCAGCTTCTCGCGCACCAGCTTCTCGGCGTCTGCCTCGGCGGTGGCGCTCTCGGTGGTCTTGCTGACCCCCGCCGTACCGATGCGTCCATACGTCACGGTGTAGGACCCGTCTGCGACGGTGACCTCCCAGAACTTGCTGGAGCTTCCCTCAACCAACTCGAACCGGCGCGTCCCTGCCATGGCCGGGATGGTCCGTGCTGGGCTGGGCGGGTGTCAAGCGCGCGAAGCTGCGTGCTGCTGTGCACGCCCAGCCGGGAGTGTGGGCATCCAGGCACATCAGAGGGTCGTATCGGCGCTCGTTCCCGCCCCGTCGAAGTCGCCGTCTTCCTCCACGGGGGGTGGGAGGCACTCGTAGAGACGGGTCTCCACCGCATCGCAGTGAGCGATGTCCGCCGGGGCCGGGCGCGGGGGCGAACCGGGCTCACACTGAGAGGGCTGCGTCAGGAGACATCGGTAGGACTCCAACCGCTCACGGGCGCAGGTCGGTCGACGGGCAAGCTCTTCGGCGAGGGCAGTCGCGGTCTCCTCGGCCCAGCGAGTCTCGCACTCGGCGACGTCGCGGTAGTCCGAGGTGCCGCACGCAACGAAGATCGGACATAGGTTTTGAGCCCCGTCTCGGGCCAGTGCGTCGATCTCAGCCCGACTGGGCGTGTCGGTCTGGCCGCTCTCCGCCGGCTGCTGAGTTGCGCCGCCACAAGCGGAGAACAACGGCACGAGCGCAGCGAGGACGGTCATGTGAAGTGGGCGCATGGGTGGCACAGGCGTAACATCACGGACGCGTCGCTGGCGAGGCCGAACGCTTGCAGGCAGCCATCGGGTTGCCTCGCTTGCAGTTCGCAGAGCGCACCATCCGGCCGTGCTGTACGGTCGGCGCATGGCACCCAGGGTGTACCTGCAGCTGGTGTGGAGGTTGTAATGTTGCTGACAGTCGAGTGGAATCCCCGCGCGTTGCTCGTCACCCTCGCCGTTGTGGCGGGGGCGATTGGCTGGCACTTCACGTCGCGCCGAGACGCCACCAACCACGCCGAGCGGCCTACGTCCGCAGCCACCCATCTGGTCGCATCGCTCCCGGACACGCTGCCCGCGGGTGATGTCATGCCCGTCGCGCGCTCTCTCGGCGCGGTCGCCGGATACGACTACACCGACGGCGACGCTGCGCTCCGTGCGCTCGTCTTCGAGGAGGGCCCCGGCTGGTACAAGATCGTCTACTACTCGAGGGATGGCGCGGGGTACGCGCGCGTCCACGGCAGCTACAACCCCACTGGGTTCGACGCTCCGCGCATGGTGGGGTCGCCACCGGTTCTCGCGTTTCGCTCGCGGGACATGAACGTGGACTTCGCCTTCCGCCTGCGCGAAGGACGCATGGAGCTGGAGCCGCTCGGAGGCGCCACCCTGGGTCCAGGAGTTCCGGTGGAGGACCCCGCCCTTCCCGGTCTCACCGCGCAGCCCGTCACCCCCTGACGCGGTCCCGCCAAGGTCTGGCGTGACTGTTCCCACTCGCCCAGACTTGGGTGCGTGACGTCGCCCGTCGAGAAAATCCTGGAGCACGCCCTCGCCCTCTCGGAGGACGAGCGGCGCGCGCTGGCCGAACGTCTGCGCAAGAGCCTGCCGCGAGACAGCGCAGCAGCCATCGCCCGCGCGTGGGATGACGAGGTCCTCGCCCGGCTCGAAGGTGCCGAGCGCGGCGAGGTGGCAACGCGAGAGTGGGACGACGTCCGTCGTGAGCTTCGCGCCAAGTACGCCCGAACGTGAGACTTCCGGTCCACCACGGCTAGAGCATGCGGCCCCTTCGCTGGCGTACGCTTCCCGCCATGCCCGAGCCCCGCGACGCCCCTGCGCTCCGCTGCACCCTGCTCGTCCTCCGGTGCGCCGACCTCGACGCCGCGCGCTCCTTCTACGAAGCGCTCGGCGCGCACTTCGTCGAGGAGAAGCACGGCGAGGGTCCGCGTCACTACGCGGCCACCCTCGCCGGCATGACGCTCGAGCTCTACCCGGGCGAGGCCGACGTCGGGACCCGGGTGGGGTTCGCGGTGGCCGACGTAGACGCGACTGTGTCCAGGCTGCAGGCGCTCGGTGCATCGGTTCGCGCTGCGCCGAAGGACTCCCCCTGGGGACGGCGCGCGGTGGTGCTCGACCCGGACGGGCGCAGCGTCGAGCTCCAGCAGGGCCAGGCCAGAGAGTGAATCGAATGACCCCGCTGTCCCCCAACGCCGAGCTGGTTCGCTGCCTCCTCACCGGCATCCCCGTCATCGGGGCCAAGCCCGACATGAGCGCGCTCACCGACGCCGAGCTGGGCGCGCTCGCCAGCTTGGCCTGGGCGCCGGACGCCGATGGGGTTCACGTTAGCGACCTCCGCGCCGTGCTGCGCGGCCGGGCGCCTGTCTTCACGGAGCACACGGCCGTCGCCGCTCTCCACGCTCTGGCAGAAGGCGCCCGAAGGCGCGCAGCGGCCAACGAGCCCGCCGTGGTCCAGTGGGTGATTGAAGCCGCCGCGCAGGTGGTGTGCGGCTGTGTGGAGGTGAGCGAGCCCCCGGCGCACAGCGCACTCCGCGCGCTGCTCGAGCTGGAGATGGGCCGCGAGCCGGACCTCCTCGGCGTGGCGCTCCTCAGCTGGGCGGGGCAAGAGGTGCCGGAGCCCCAGGGCGAGCTCGGGCGCGAAGAGCAGGCGTTCCTGTGCAGCCTGGTGTCGCTGCGTGACCGCATCTGCATGGGGCGCATCCGCAGCGCGTGGAGCTTCGCCGTCGATGATGACGAGCTGACCCCGCGCGGCGCCGACCCGCTCGCGCTCCTCCCCGGGTACCTCGAGTTCGCCGAGAAGCTCACCGCCAAGGCGCTGGACCGCACGCGCGCCATCCAGTCGGGAGCGGTCCCCTACGCGGCCGACAAGGCGTTCGCCCCCGACGACCCCTACGCGGTGCACGCCGCGCTGCGGGCCGGCCTCGACCAAGGGGCGCCGTGGGCCGCGGAGGCCGCCCTCCCGTTGCTGGCCGGGCTCAGCGTGGCCCCGCTCGAGAAGGCCAACACCGTCCCGTCGCAGAGCGCGTCCATCGCCATCGCCAAGGCCATCGCCGAGCGTCCGTCGGCGCCGCTCGTCGCCGGCATGAAGGCCACGGTGGCAACGGTCCGCCACGCGGGCCTCAAGAAGAAGCTCGCCCGCTTTCTCACGGTCGCGGAGCGCCGGCTGTTCGAGCACGACGACTTCCTGCTGGAGCTCGACCCCGGCGCCACCGTTCCCAAGGCGCTCGCCGGCACGGTGACCCGCGCGCTCGAAGCGCTGTTCCTGCGTGCCTCGCCGCTCCCGTTCGAGGTCTGGATGGCGCGCATCCTGGGCAACAAGACCGCAAGAGAGCGCGCCGCCTGCCTGGTGTGGCAGAGCGACTGCGGGGCCGCCTTCGTCCCGGTGCGCAAGGGAGCCCACTGGGTGTTCATGGGCAGCGACGGAACGCCGCGGGAGCCAGCGCAGGGCACCGTCGCGCTCTGGCACCCGCTGCAACAAAGCGCCAATGCGAGCGCGTGGCGAGCGTGGGTGCTCGAACACAAGGTCCAGCAGCCGTTCAACCAGCTGTTCCGAGAGACGTACTCGCCCAAGAGCGTGGCCAGCCTCTTGGCGCCCGAGCTGGACGTGGAGACCCTGCTTGGCCTCGCTCGCTCGCAGGGCTGGGTCCTGTGCGACGAACGGCTCGTCCGGAGGCTGGGCCCTCTCCGCGTGGAGCTGGACGTGGGCCGCGTCTTCCCGGGAGCCAAGGGGACGACCCGCTGCTTCTCGATCCACCTCTTCCGCGGGGCGGAGCGGAAGAGCCTCGACCTCGCCGCCGAGGATCCGCAGTTGGTGTCCGAGTGCCTGCGCGCCGTCGACCTGCTGGTGGGTGTCTCGGCCTTCGCGCTGGACCCGGCCCGGTCGGTGGAGACCCCAAGCGCGCGAGAGAGGCGAGCCGTCCTGACGCGCATGTTCGGGTCCTCGGCCGAGTCCGAGCGGCCCTTCGTGGATGGTCGCCACGTGCGCGCCGGGAACCTCTCCATCAGCATCGCCACGGGACGCGTGTCGCGGGACGGCGAGGAGGTGGAGGTCCCGTCGGTTGCCGCGGGGGTCACGGTGATCCCCTATCCTGACGAGGTGCTGCATCGGATCGTGGTGGCGCTCAACGCGTGCGCCAGGACATGAGCAGCGCAAGCTGTATCGCGAGGCGCACCTCTGACTCTTCGCGGTCGCGCGCGAGCGTGACAAGACGCCTGCTTGGCGAAGGGACAGTACCCGCACGTGCAGTTGGGGCCGTCCGCCGCCGTTCGACTTAGCTCAGCGAGATGCCATGCCGCGTCACGGCGCGCTCAGCCGCGAGCCCCGCACCCACCGGGAGTGGCGAAGAGTCGAGTACGAGTCCCTCACGCCAGTTCGAGTTGGTCGAGCAACTCGAGAGCCGTGAGGCCGAGTGCCAACGCTGCGCCTTCGATGATCCCTGCGGCACGCTCAACAGGGGCTGGCAGCCGCCCGGCGGTGTCGATGATCCGGTCACCGAAGAGTTCGTCGCTGCTCGCGCCGGTTGCCGCTTTCAACAACTCCAATGCTTCTTCAATAGCGCCTCGATGGTCTGACATGGATGGACGTTAGCGCGTCTGGTGTGCAGACGGAGCTCACGTGCAGACGAGACGGCGACCCAAGTGGCTCAGCGTGTCCAGTGACGAAACAGCTCGGGCGGGATCTCCGCGGACAGCTTCCACTCGACCGTGATGGGGCGCTCGCCCCGGTGCAAAACGGGAGTGACGGGACCGAGGTAGCGAAAGGGCACGGTCATTCCACGCTGGTCCTTGGCGCGCTCGCGAACGAAGAGCAATGGCACCACGCCCTCTGCCTCCGGTGCGGTGTGACGGCGGCCCTTCTCGTCGTCGAGGCGAGTCGCGGCCTGCGATTGCCACTGAAAAACAGTGGGGGAGAGCGGGAGATCGTGGTAGCGCAGGTGCTCGTGCTCCTGGTCGCCCTTGTCTAGCGTGACAAGCAAGAGGTCATGGCGTCCGTCGTCGACCTTCTCCACCCCCGTGTAGAAGTGCCGAAAGGAACGCTTCTCTTTCGAGATGGCGTTGAACGCGGCGCTCAACTCGATGTCGTAGTACTCGGCGTGGAGCACCAGCGGCACGTCGGGTCGCAGCGGCTCGTCGCGTGGTAGCCGATCGACCATCGCTCGGAGCACAGGCAACAACTGACGGATCTCGTCTCTGAGCGCAGGGCTCTGGTCGAAGTGGTCGAGCATCGTGGACAGCTCTGGCGCCTCGAAATTCTCGAAGAGGACTACCAACAGCATGGAGGCAAGGCGGCGCTCGAGTACCGTGGTGGGACGCTCGCCGCGCAGCAGGCGCTCGAGTTGGCCCAGCCGCAGCGCGTCTCGGACGTGCAGCAAGCGCCCGGTCAGCGGGAGGCCCACCTTGTCGTACGTGGCCACGGGCTCCGCCACGAGCCCTACATCCACGCGGAGCGAGGTCCAAGACCGCTTCGCCCGATAGAGATCGTAGACGTCCGCTTCGGTCTCGTGCAGGAACATTGCGAGGTCCCAGTTCTCGCCCGCGTGGTCCCGTAGCGCGCGACGCAGGTCTTTGACGTCCGTCGGCACAGACGCCGCAATGCGCTCGAGGATCTCTCGCTGCGCCCGCTCTTCGAACTGGATGGTACAGCCTGACGGTAGGCGACCGAAGCCAGTGTCGACGAAGTCCCGTAGCTCGCGCTGTGTATGGCCAAGCAAGGCACGCAGGTTTCGGT
>CAZEAA010000284.1:3188-8065 GCA_964510015.1 uncultured Sandaracinaceae bacterium | reverse complement strand
GAGCCGCATCCGGCGCGGCGGGCGGCTCGGCCGCGGGAGCGGCGCGGCGCGCCTCACGCAGGTTGGGCGCCTGGCCGTGCGCCGCACGCCCGAGCAGCGACGCTCCCCCGAGGGAAAGCAAGAGCGAGAGCGTGGTGAGCGCCCGGCGAACGGAGGTGCTGCGTGGCATCGGTCAGTTGACGCCGATGGCGATGCCGCCACCGAAGTAGATCCCGCTGAAGATGTCGAAGCCCACGTCAGCGCGGATGACGAGCTGGTGGATGGGCTTGATGCGCAGCGAGATCTGCGGCGCGAGGCGGAACCACAGGTTGGGGACGCTGCCACCGTCGAACCACTGACGGGCGACGATGCCGTAGTGCGCGCCCTCTTCGCCGTCCTGATTGGTGATGGGGGCGGGGGTGCCGATCGCCTGGTTGCAGTAGTCCTGGATGTCGGCGCCGTTCGAGCGCCCGGTGTCCACGGTGTCGCCGGGCTGCGCGCCGCCGTACCCGCCGCCCGTGATGGGCGTGGTGCAGGGGTTGAAGCCCCCATCGCGCTCGCTCGGGTAGGCCTCCGTGCGGATCATGTCACCGAACACGTAGCCCACGCCCAGCCCGAGGCCGTACTCGAGGCCGATGTAGTCGTTGAACATCGTGCTCCACAGCATGGTGGCGCCCGCCATCACGGCGCGCAGGTTGCTGTCGATGATCTCGACGTCCACGGGGGGATCCCCATTGGCGAGGAAGGGCCCCACCGTGGTGAAGTCCGCGTACCAGGCGCTGGCGATGACCTCGAACGAGTCGCGCCGGATGGTCAGCTCGATGCCGGCCTGCGGGTTGGCCACGGCGGGCGCCTCTTGCACGAAGAGCTCGATCATCCCGGAGGGGATGAAGTGGTGGTGATAGAAGCCGCCGAGGAAGAAGTAGCGCTTGTTCGGATCCTCGTAGGGGTCCGTGCCGCGGCGCACCGTCTCCACACCGAGGTGCTGCTCGGTGAGCACCTGCTCGTCGGAGATGATGCCGCTCTGCGTGACGTCGGCCGTGTCCACCGAGCCGTCCGGACGACGACTGGTCTCGGTGGGCGCGAACGGCGTGGTGCCATCCGAGGTGTCAGTGCCCGCGGGCGGCGGCGGCGGGGGCGTGGCCGGGTTGGCGGGGTCGCTCACCGGTTGGGCCGGGTCCGCGGCGGGTGCCTCGCCGGCCGGTGGCTGCGCGAGCGCGCGCGAGGATGCGCTAGCAGCGCACGAGACGCACAAGACGAGTGAGATCCACGAGCGGTATGGCGACATTGGTCCTCCGAGGCCTGCAAGCTGGCAGGCACACGATCAGTCAAGAGTGACGGCTACTGGGGCGAGTGTAGCGCTTCTACGGGAAAAGCATCACTTCGCGCGCGATGTCCTGCCACCAATCGGGGCTGCCGCCAATTGGGCTGCCGCGGGGCTCAGGGAGCGTACCCCAGCACCAGCGCCCGCGAGAGCAGATAGAAGCCGTCGATCATCACGAAGAGCAGCAGCTTGAAGGGCAGCGACACGGTGGTGGGCGACATCATGTGCATGCCCAGGGCGAGCAGGATGTTGGCGATCACCATGTCGACGATCAGGAACGGCAGGAAGATGAGGAAGCCGATCTGGAAGGCCTCGGCCAGCTCCGTCACCACGAACGCGGGCAGCACCACCAAGAGGTCGTCGGGCTGCACCGCGTCCCGGTCGCCGGGGTCGCGAGCACGCCGCGCGAGATCGTAGAACAGCGTCCGCTCACGCTCGCCGGCGTTGTGCGTGAGGAAGGCCACCAGCGGCTCACTGCCCAGCGTCACGGCCTCGAAGACCGCGTCCAGGCTCTCGCCCTCGAGCGGCGCCTGACGGTCCACCCGCAGCATGGCCGGAGCGGCCGCGTCGGTGACGCGCGAGAACACCGGGGCCATGACGTAGAGCGAGAGCACCGCCGCGAGCGCCGACAGGATGAGACCGGAGGGCACCTGCCCAGCGCCCAGCGCGTTGCGCAAGAGCGAGAAGACCACCGACATCTTGGTGAAGCTGGTCATGGTCATGAACGCGAAGGGCAGCAGCGTGAGCGCCACCAGCGCCGCCATGGAGATCACGGGCTGACCCGCGAACGACTCCCCCACCGCCGATGCCGGCGCCGAAGACGATGCCGACGTCGCGGCCTGCGCGAAGGCAGTGCTGGCCCCCCCGAGCGTCCCGAGCGCAAGGGTGGCGACGATGAGCCCTAGGCGATGTCGCATGGTGTGCGATGATGAAGGCGAGTGGCCCACAGTCAACCCGCGGGCCGCTATAGGAAGGAGCGAGCAGCCGTGATAGGGATCCCACGTGACTGACGACAGCAAGGACTACGCCGCGGGCCTCAACGAGCGGCTCGGCGGCTACGACTCGGCGATGGGGCTGCGCTTCACGCGCGCCACCCTGACGGAGATCGTGGCCGAGATGCCGATCACCCCGCAGCACCATCAGCCCTACGGCCTGGTGCACGGCGGTGTCTACGCCGGCATCGTGGAGACCCTCTGCAGCGTGGGCGCCGCGCTCAACGCGCTCGCCTTGGGACGCTCGGCGGTGGGGCTCGAGAACTCCACGTCCTTCGTGAAGGCGGCGCGCGAAGGCACGCTGCACGCGCGGGCCGTGCCGCTGGTGCGCGGGCGCCGCACGCAGGTGTGGGAAGCGCGCATCGAAGACGGCGAGGGCAACCTGCTGGCCCACGGCAAGGTGCGCATGCTCTGCCTCGAGTCGGGCGCGGCCATGGCCGGTGAGCCGGTGCACGCGGAGAAGCCCGCGCTCACGACCCCCAGCTCCTCCAGCGAGGGCTGACCCTCGAGCGCGATGTCCGCTACCCCCCCCGCCACGCCTGCGCCCGACGAGCTGGTCGGGACGGTGCTCGCCCAGCGCTTCCGCATCGAGGCGCTGCTGGGCTCGGGTGGCATGGCGCACGTCTACCGTGCGCTCGACGAGCAGACCGGCGAGCGCGTGGCCTTCAAGCTCCTCAAGGACGCCATCGCCGACAACGCCGAGGCCGCCGCCCGTCTGCGCCGCGAGGCCGAGCTGCTCTCGCGTTTCGCGCACCCAGCCATCGTCGGCATCGAGCACGTGGGGCGGCTGCCCGACGGCCGCATCTACCTGGCCATGGAGTACCTGCTGGGCGAGACGCTCGGTGGCCGCATGCGCGCCAAGAAGCGGCTCACGCAGGCGGAGCTCACGCCCATCCTCGCGGGCGCCGTCGCAGGCCTCACGGTGGCGCACGAGGGTGGCGTGGTGCACCGCGACCTCAAGCCCGACAACATCTTCCTGCAGGCGCAGGCAGACGGCGGGATGCAGGTGAAGCTGCTCGACTTCGGCATCTCGAAGCACGTGGGTCACGAGCGCCTGACGCGCACCGGGCAGGTGCTGGGCACGCCGCGCTACATGGCGCCCGAGCAGCTGGCCGCGGACAAGAACCTCGACGGGCGCGTGGACACGTACGCTCTCGGCGTCATCCTCTACGAGGCGCTGTCGGGAAACCCGCCGTTCATCGGTGTGTCGCCCAGCGAGCTGGTGCAGGCCATCCTGCACGGGCGCGTCACGCCCATCCGGCACTACGTCCCGGACCTGGCGCCGGGGCTCGACGTGGTGGTGCACCGCGCCATGGCGCGCGCCAAGGACGCTCGCTACGAGAGCGCGAGCGCCCTCTTCGAGGCGTGGCTCGAGGCGCTGGGCGAAGCGCCCACGCCGAAGGGCGGCGGGGCAGCCGACCACACCAACGTGATGGGCCCCATGGGCACCCTGCCCGACACCGGCGCGGGCGCCACTCCGTCGGAGCCGCCGGCCTCGTTCAGCGACTTCGCGCCGGGCGGGGTCAAGCCGCCGCCCGCGGTGGCCGCCGTGCCGCAGCTGCCCATGGACCGCATCAGCGCACCCGAGACCGCGGTGGCTAGCCCACGCGCGCGGAGGCCACGCGAACAGCCGCGGGCGTCCACCGGCGACGAGACGCAGCGCCTGCCCCGCAGCGTCAGCGGCACCCGCGTGAAGCCGGTGAAGAAGAGCCGCACGCGGTTGGTAGCGCTGCTGCTCGCGGCGCTGCTCGCGGGCGTCTTCACGGCAGGCTTGTTCGTGTGGGGCTGGCAGAAGCTGCACGCGCCAGCCAGCGCCGCACCCGTGCCCGCGAGCGACGCGCCCACCCGCACCGTCGCGCCCGAGAGCGGGGCTCCGTCCTCGCCAACCAGCGGCGCTGCGCCTTCGACCAGCATGGGCGCGGGCGTGTCCCGCGCAGAACCGGCGCCCGCCCCCGCCACCGAGCCCGGCAACCCGGTGGCGCTGTACGCGGACGCGCTCGCGGCCCAGCAGCGTGGCGACATGCTCGGCTGCACGCAGCTCGTGGCCGCCGCCCTGCGCGCGGGTGGCTCGCCGCTCTACTACCGCACCGAAGGCGAGTGCTATGCCGCGCTCGGCGACCGCCTGAACAGCCTCAAGGCCTTCGAGCGCTTCTGCGCGGCCGCGCCTCGCACTGACCCGAACCGCGGGCGCATCCAGGTGCTGGTGCGCAGCCAGAGCGGCCGCTGCGACTGAGCGTCTTCACCGCGCGCCCGTGATAAAAAAAGAGAAGCGCCGCGAACCTCTCGGCTCGCGGCGCTCTGTTCGGCGCAGGGTTCACGGCGCCAGGGAGCCTCGCGGCTCACCTCGGATCAATCGCAGGTGGTCTCGAGGAGCAGACGCGCGACCGTGTACGGCTCCATGTTGGCGTTCGGACGACGGTCCTCGAAGTAGCCGTAGCCCTGCAGCTTGGTGGCGAGCGGAATGCGGATGGAGGCGCCGCGGTCCGACACGCCGTACTTGAACTCCTTGTAGGAGCAGGTCTCGTGCTTGCCGGTGAGGCGGCTCTCGATGTCGTGGCCGTAGTTGGCGATGTGCAGCTTGA
>CAZEAA010000284.1:0-3178 GCA_964510015.1 uncultured Sandaracinaceae bacterium | reverse complement strand
CGGGCTTACCGAGCTTCTCGCAGGCCGCGATGATGACGTCCCAGCCACCGGGCTCGCGCATGGGCTTGGTGGAGAAGTTCACGTGGCAGCCAGCGCCGTTCCAGTCGCCCTTGGCCGGCTTGGCGTCGAGGCTGACGTCCACGCCGTACGACTCACCCATGCGGCTGAGCAGGTAGCGCGCGATGTACATGTGGTCGCCCACTTCGGTCGGACCCGCGGGCCCGATCTGGAACTCCCACTGACCCGGCATGACCTCGGCGTTGATGCCGCTGATCTTGAGGCCGGCCATGATGCACGCCTCGAGGTGCTCCTCGATGAGCTCGCGGCCCATGATGTTGCTGGCGCCGGTGCTGCAGTAGTAGGGGCCCTGCGGAAGCGGGTAGCCGCCCTCGGGGAAGCCGTAGGGCCGCCCGTTCTTCATGAGGGTGTACTCCTGCTCCATGCCGTACCACGGCTCGAGCGACTTGTGCTTGGCCTCGGCGGCGGCGCAGGCGGCGCGGGTGTTGGTCGGGTGCACCGAGCCATCGGCCGAGTAGACCTCGCAGAGGACGAGGATGTCGCCGTCGGCGCGGAGGGGATCCGGGCAGGTGAACACGGGACGCAGGATGCAGTCCGAGCGGTCGCCGGTCGCCTGGTTGGTGCTGGAGCCGTCGAAGCCCCACTCGGGCGGCGTGTCGCCTTCGTCCATGACCTTGGTCTTGGCGCGAAGAATGGGGGTCGGCTCGGTGCCGTCGATCCAAATGTATTCAGCCCTGATCTTACCCATCGAAAGTCTCCGATTTTGAAGAGCGGGGTGATCCCGCCCGGTGCGCTGTCGTGTCTTGACGAGGGTCGGCCTTGCGGTCCGACGGGCCTCGCTGGAGTGTCCGAGGGGCGTTATAGCTGGATCATTGTTTCGAGAATGTTTCGTCTCGCTTTCGTCCCTGGAAAAAGGCACGAGCGCAACAAATCACCGAAAAAAACCGGCTCCTTTCGCCGCTCGGTTCAGGCCTCTCCGTAGAGCCTCGACGGGTCGGCAAAGATCTCGCGCACCTTCCGCGCGAGCACACCGCCCTGGAAGCCGTCCATGAAGCGGTGGTCGATGGTAGCGGTGATCGTGAGCATCGGACGGATGACCACTTGGCCCTGCTCGACGACGGGCTGATCACGGATGGCCCCCAGCAACACGTAGGTGGGCACCCGCGCGAAGGGCGTGGGCGGCACGAAGCCCTCATCGAGCCCCAGCATGCCGACGCTGGTGATGATGCACGCGCCGAAGGGGAAGGCCTCGAGCCCGGCGCCCGGCAGCGACAGCCCCAGCGAGCCCGTGAGCCAGCCGATGAACGTGACCAGCGGGCGGATGAGCCACGTGGGCAGCATGCGCGCCAGGTTGTTGCTCTTCTTGAACTCCTTGTCCTTGCCGGCGCGGAGCTTGGCCGCCGCCGCCCCGAACTCGCGAGCCAGGTCCTCGAGGCGCTTCTCGTCCACGCGCTCCACCTTGACCTTGCCGAGGTCGCTGCCCTCGTCGAGCGCCACCAGGAAGGCCATGTCCACGGTGCCGTGCTGATGGAAGGCGCCGAAGCGCAGGAAGCCGTTGAGCCCCGGAGCCTCGCGCAGCGCGGCGGCCACCACCTTGCCCACGAAGTGCGTGATGGTGACCTTCTCGCCGGTCTCGGCGCGCACCTTGTCGAGGTAGGCCAGCGCGTGCGTGGCGTCCACCGTGAGCTTCCCGTAGATGTTTCCCTCGCGAGGGGCAGACCACGTGGCGATGGCCAGCTTGCGGCGCGTGCTCATCTTCGGCATCGCCAGCGGTCTACCACGGCCCCGCGCGGGCGTGAACCGCTACCGCCCAGCGAGGCCCGCTAGCGGGTGCGCGACAGCGGGTGGGGGCCCCCCGCGTCAGAGCGCGTTGAGCAGCTCCACGGCGAAGACCGCCACGTCCACCGCCGTCTCGCCCTTGCGAATGCGCACGCGGGGCTTGGGCGGCACCGGCTCGGGCGGATCCGCAGGGGCCAGCACCAGACGATGAGCCGCGTCGGTGTCTCTCAGCGCCTGGAGCGACCGCGGCGACGACGTCTCGGCCAGCGTGGCATCGAGCCAGGCGGCCAGCGCGACCGCGATGGCCTTCGCGCGCGAGGCATCGTTGGCCTTCACGCCCGTGAGGCGGAAGACCGTCCCGCCGTGGCGCAGCGACAGCAGCACGTCGAAGTGGTCGTGCCCTGCGCGGTCGCGCGCCAGCACCATGACCGGCGGGTCGAGCGGGCTCTTCTTGCCACGCGACCAGAGCGTCCGCGTGGCGCGGTCCACCACCATCTCCTTGGGACGCGACTGTAGGACGCCGAGCGCCCCGGGAAGCAGCGCGACGAGCACCGCCAGCAGCAGCTCGTGCGCGCGCGGCAATCGGTCGAACGCCACCACCACGGTGCACGTGACGGCCAGCGTGGTCATCGCCGCGAGGACCAGCGACGAGGTCAGGGAGAGCCGCACGAGGCGCCAGTCCCGGCCGCGCTTGAGCTCGAGCACGCTGCCCTCCACGTGCGCGGTGGTGTGGTCGCCGAGGCCACTGCCCCACGTGCCGAGCACACGCGCCAAGTCATGGCTGCGAAATCGATAGCCGCCAGTCATGCAGGAAGGACCACCACGTTCCGCCATGAGGCTATCGGCAATGATCGCGGCCGGCAACGGGCCCCCAACACCACAGCGAAGCCGGGCGGCCCGGGCAGCGAGCACTGGCCGAGGGGCCCCTTCGGCGCTACCAGAGGGGGGATGCTCGCCCCCAAGACGATCCACTTCATCTCCCTCGGCTGCGCGAAGAACCGCGTGGACACGGAGGTGATGTTGGGTGTGTCCGGCCTCTCCGGCTTCTCCCCGGTGGACGATCCCGAGGCCGCCGAGGTCATCGTGGTGAACACCTGCGGGTTCATCGACGCCGCCAAGGAAGAGTCGGTGGACACCATCCTCGAGATGGCGGAGCTCAAGCGCAGCGGCGCGTGCAAGAAGCTGGTGGTCGCGGGCTGCCTGTCGCAGCGCTACGCGAAGGACCTCGAGCTGGAGATGCCCGAGGTGGACCACTTCCTCGGCAGCAGCGACATGCTGAAGCTGGGGCAGGTGCTGGACCCGCGCGCCGCCGCGGCGCGCATGCTGGTGGGCAACCCGGCCGAGTGGACCATCCGCGCCACCGACCCGCGCACGCTAACCC
>CAZEAA010000283.1:6474-8088 GCA_964510015.1 uncultured Sandaracinaceae bacterium | reverse complement strand
CCTCTACATCGAGGTGCACAACATGTTCACCACGCGGATGCGGGCGAACCACGACAACTACGTGCCGACGCTGGCCGGGCTCGACCCGCAGAACCCGTGCACCCTGGAGCGCCAGCCGGGCGGCGACATGTACCACACGGCCGACAGCACCGGGACCATTCCTGAGTTTCGGCGCCGGCTGCGGCGCGGCCCGCGGCTCCCGCAAGACCGCCTGGTGACCGCCATGCTGGACGCGGCTGCCATTCAGGTGCCCGCGTGGAACGCGGCCTTCGACTACTACGGGCGCAACGTCTTCCGGAACGACAATTGCGCGCAGGGCAACGTCTACCACCGGCAGCTGATGGGCGCGTTCGAGGCTTACTTCGCGGCCGACGCCGAGCTGCTCGTGTTCATCGACACGGAGAACCGCGCCCGGCGCGTGACGGAGCTGGCGGCCACCGAGCGCACCCACGGCCGGAACTTCCGCTACTTCCAGCTGAGCCTGATGAACGAGGTGGAGACCATGCGCGACGTGCTGAGCGCGGCGACGCTGGACCTCGACGCGCTGACGCGGTCCGCCGACGCTCTCGCGGCGGGGCTGGCCGAGATCAAGCCGCGCGCCGACTCGGCCGAGCGCGAGATCCACACGCTGCTCTACGAGGGTGGCTATCTGACGTTCCTGCGCAGCATCGAGTCGCTCGTCGAGAGCGCACGCGCGGCGGTCACCACGCTGCGCGATCCGCGCGCGCGGCCCAATGACCGCGAGCGCCGCATGGGCGACTTCCAGCGCCAGTTCACCGCGGCCATCCAGGCGTCGAACAGCGTGCGCTACAGCGACCGCGTGCACTGACCCGGTGGGGCTCAGCGTGCGGGGGCGCCGTCCGTGGGGGTGCTGACCGTGGGCGTGCGCTTCGGCAGCAGGAAGGCACACAGGAAGGCGAGGGTGAGCGAGACGGAGAAGCAGCGCAGGGTGAGCTGGTGCTCGGCCAGCGCCACCTGGTGGTCGCTGCTGCCGCTCCAGACGAAGCCGAGGATCACGATGCCCGTCACGCCCCCGAGGTAGCGCAGCGTCGCGAGCAACGCCGCGGCCACGCCGCTCGCCTGCGGTGGCACGGCGGTCATGGCCGAGACCTGCGCGGGCGACGCGGAGAGCCCGAGACCGAGGCCCATCATGACCAACCCCGGGATGGCGGAGGCCGGGCCCGCGAGGGGCGTGAGGATCAGGCTCGCGATGCCACAAAGCGCCACACTGCACCCCGTGACCGCGACGACCCGCGCGCCGAGGCGGTCGGTCAGGCGACCGGCGATGGGCGAGGCCACCACCATGGACACCATCAGCGCGCCGAGCAGCGGCCCGGACCGGTGCGTGCCGAGGTTCAGCACCTTGTCGAGCGCGCTGGGGAGCTCGAAGAGCAGGGCGTACATGGCCAGGTTGTGGAGCGCGATGATCATCCCGCCCGCGACGAAGACCTTCCGGGTGAGCAGGCTGAGGTCCACCACCGGCTCGGGGTGCCGCCGCTCCCACGAGACGAACACCAGCCCGAGCGCCACGCCCGCGCTCATGGTGATGACGCGCGCCATGCCCTCGAGGCGCGTGCCCACCACCAAGGCCGCGAGCGACACCCCGATCAGGGC
>CAZEAA010000283.1:0-6464 GCA_964510015.1 uncultured Sandaracinaceae bacterium | reverse complement strand
GGGCCGAGCCCACGCCGTCGAAGCGAAACCCGCGCAGCGTGGGGGTCTCGGCGCTCGGGCGCGCGTGCGGCACAAGGGCCAAGCGCGCGGCGATGGGCAGCACCACCAGGTTCACCAAGAACGTGGCTCGCCAGGAGGCATGCGCGGTGATGAAGCCGCCGAGCACGGGACCGATGGCCGCGGAGAGCGCCATGGCCGCTCCGAAGGCTCCGAACGCCGCGCCGCGCTTCTCGGCGGGCAGCTCGATGCGCAGCAGGGCGGTGGCGCTCGGCACGATCAGCGCGCCACCCGTGGCCATCACCACGCGCGCCAGCCCCAGCAGCCAGAACGTGGGGGCGAAGAAGGCCCCCAGCGACCCGAGCAAGAAGGCCCACTGCCCGTAGGCCAGCGTGGTGCGGTGGCCCAGCCGGTCGCCCAGCTTCCCGGAAGGGGCCTGCATCACGATGCTGGTGATCAGGTAGCTGGTGACCAGCACGTGCGTGACCATGCCGTCGGGCTGCTCGAACTCGCGCCCGATGGGGCCGAGCACCACGCTCAGCATGGTGGAGTTGAGCGGCGTGAGCATGGACGACAGCACCAGCGAGGCCACCAGGCGACGAGGAAACGTGCTCGCAGGGGGAGGGCTCACGGGCTCGCTCGCCGCGCCGTCAGCCACGCGTGATGGCGCGCCGCTGGAGGAGGTGGACGTGGTCGCCGGTGACGGCGAACTCGAGATCTTGGCTGCCACCGAACACGGCTTCGCACCGCGAGCACAGCGCGTCCAGCGCTTGAAGGTGCGTGTCGCTCAGGCAGAGCTGCGAGACGCGCTCCCCTTCGACCGGCACCTCGTGCGTCCCGCCGTCGGGCGACCAGCGGAACATGAGATCCTTGTCGCCGGCCTGCTGCGCGAGGACCCGCCCGCCACGGGCCACGCGGAAGCTGTCGGGGGTCACGAGGCCCTGCACCACGGCCTCACCGAGACCCCAGGACGCCTCGATCACGCGCACGTCTTCGCCCGTGATGGGGTCGCGATTGAAGAGCACCCCGGCCGCGTCCGCGCGGATCAGGCGCTGCACCACCACGCCCATGCTCGCGCGGAGGTCGAGCCCGAGCTTCTCGCGATAGGCCGCCGCCGAGGCCGTGCTGGCCGAGGCGTACACCTCGCGCAGCGCCTCGATCAGGCCGCTGACCGAGGTCACGCCCAGCACCGTGGCATGCTGCCCGGCGAAGCTCGCGCCGGCCGAGTCCTCGCCCACCGCGCTGGAGCGCACGGCCACCAGGCCGCCGAGCGTGTCCAGCATGGCGGCGAGCGTGCGCCGAGCAGCGTCTCCGTGCTGCGCGTCTCCGTGCTGGGCACCCGCCGAGTCACACGCGAGCGCGAAGCCGTCCGGCACGGGCAGCCCTTCGCGCAGGGCACGGGCGCACTGCGCGGCCTTGCCCCCGAAGCGCGCTTCATCGAGCGCGTCGCGCAGCGGGACGTGCGGGGCCAGCGTGAGCGCCATCGTGCTCATGGGCCCACCGAGAGCACGACCACCTCGCCCTTGGTGCCGTCCACGCGTACGCGTGCGCCGTCCGGAATCAAGCGCGTGGCGTCCTTCGTACCGACCACCCCAGGGATGCCGTACTCGCGCGACACGATGGCCGCGTGGCAGAGCTGTCCGCCGCGGTCGGTGACGATGGCCCCGAGCAGCGGCAGCACCACGTTGAAGTACGGGGCGGTGGCGCGCGTGACGAGCACGTCGCCCTGCTTCAGCGTCTCGAACTGCGATGCGCTCTCGATGAGCCGGGCGGTGCCTTCGTACACGCCTTCGTTCACCGACAGCCCGCGGATGACGGTGGCCGTGGAGGTGCTCTCCGGTTCCTTCAGCAGGTTCGACAGCACGGCGTCCACCGCCTTGGCGGCGCGGCGGGCGGGCGCGGGCAGCAGGTTCGCGTCGGGCGGGGGCGCGGGCATGCCACCCAGGTCGGCCGGCACGTCGGCCACGGTCTTCGACGTGCGCCACGCCACGCGCGCGGCCACCTCGTCGGCGGAGGGCCCGGGCCGTCCCGTGAGCAGGGCGGTGGCCTCGTCGGCGTCGAGGTCCACGGCGTGCTCGGCGTCCGTCAGCAGCCCGCGCGCGACCAAGCGCCGACCGGCCTCGAGGATCGCCCTTCGCGCGATGCCCACCGCGAAGCCGTCGGCGTAGATGCCGCGCTCATCCCTCAAGCGGTTGATGTGGCGTGCCTCGGCCAGCAGCTCGTCGAACGTGGGCTGGTGCACGGCTGGCACCTTGGCGCGGATGGCCTTGATGCGCGCGGCCGAGTCGCCACGCTCGTCGTTGCGGACTCCGTCCACGGTGGCCCGCACCGCCCGCAGCACCATCTCGGGCATCTCGCCCGCGGTCTTGGCCGAGATCTCGTAGCTGACCGCGCGGTGGGCGATGGCGTCGAAGAACGTGCGCGCCGCGCGGCCCACGTCCCCGTCGAGGTCGCACAGCGCGCGGGTGGCCTTCGCAGCGTCGCTCGCGTCGAGCAGCTCGCGGGCGCGTGGGTCCGAGCGCACGGCGCTGGCCAGCGCCTCGAGCTCTTCGGCCAAGATGCCGCGCGAGATGGGCGTGGAGCCGCGCAGCATCTCGAGGATCGCGCTGGGCGACTCGCCGGTCCACTCGGCCACGTGCGCCAGGAGGTCGCCCACCGGGAGGATGCACGGGATGGTGTACTTGTGATGCAGGCGGACCATCGCCTCGGCGTGCGCGTCGGCGTCGCGCAGGTGTGCAGCCAGCTGCGTGTCGTCCACCGCGCTCACGTCCACCGCGAGCAGCTCGGCGTGCCGCTTCAGCGCAGCGGGCTTGTCCACCTCGTCCCAGTGGCGCAGGTCCTGCCGCCAGACCTTGTTCGCGAAGGCGTCGCGGATGGTGCGAATGCGCGCGCGCATGCTTGGATGCAGCCGCGTGAGCAGCCAGAGCACCGGCCCTGGCGGCGGCCCCTTGGCGCCCTTCGGCGCGCCGAACGCCGCGGGCTGCTGGTACCAGAAGTCGTTCACGAACTCGACCTCGAAGTGACTCAGCAGGAGCCCGTAGCGCGCGGTGCTCTCGGCGAAGCCCTTCATGAAGGCGCGGCGAAAGCCCTCGCGGCCGAAGCGCGTGATGGGCCTCGGGAAGTGCACGCCCTCGGCCTCCCAGGGACCGGGGCCGGGTGGAGCCCACGTACGCTCGCTCGTGTCAGTCATCTCGCGCCGCTCATCCGTCTTGAAACAGGTTGGAGGCGAGAGAGTATCTCAGGTGTCGTTCGTGCCAACCGAACTTCAACCCGTCACTCGGCGGAGGCGTCGCCCTCGACAGAAGCACCTCGCCGAGCGCACGATGCGTCGCGTGCGAACCCTCCCTTCGCTGCTCGGCGTCGAGCATCCCGTCCTGCAGGCGCCCATGGCCGGCTCGCAGGGCAGCCGGCTCGCGCTCGCCGTGAGCCGCGCTGGCGGCCTCGGGGCGCTGCCCTGCGCCATGCTGGACGCGCCCACCATCACGGCGGAGGTCACCGCGATCCGCGCGGCCACGCCCAACCCGTTCAACCTGAACTTCTTCTGCCATCGGTCCACGAGCGAAGACGTAGAGCGCCAGGCACGGTGGCGCGAGTCTCTCGCGCGCGTCGGGAGCGCCCTCGGCGTGACGGCCCGAGCCACCGCCGGCGGGGCCAGCCGTGAGCCTTTCTCGGAGGCCATCGCCGACCACATCGAACCGCTGCGCCCTCGCGTGGTGAGCTTCCACTTCGGCCTGCCATCCCCCGCGCTGGTGGAGCGCGTGCGGGGGTGGGGCGCCACCATCCTGTCGACGGCGACCACGCTCGACGAGGCGCTCTGGCTCCAAGACCACGGGGCCGACGCCATCATCGTCCAGGGGCTCGAAGCGGGCGGGCACCGCGGGCACTTCCTGCGCGGCGACCTCGACCTCGCGGGCCAGGCGGAGCTGCTCGCCTTGCTGCCGCGGGTCCGCGCGGCCGTGTCGCTCCCTGTGATCGCCGCGGGTGGCATCGCCGACGCCGCGGACGTGCGTCGCGCGCGGGACGCGGGCGCCGACGGGGTGCAGCTGGGCACGGCGTTCCTGTTCACGCCCGAAGCCGACACCAACGCCGTGCATGCCCGGGCGCTGCACCACGCGGCCAGCTGGGACGCCAACCACGCGGGCAGCCGCGAGACCACCATCACGAACGTGTTCACCGGCCGGCCGGCTCGAGGGTTCGTGAACCGCCTCGTGCGCGAGCTCGGGCCCATGAATCAAGACGCCCCCGCGTTCCCGCTGGCCGCACCTCCGCTCGTTGGGCTGCGCGCCGCGGCCGAGGCCGCCGGCATGGACGACCTCTCGCCGCTGTGGTCGGGGACGGGGCACGCCCGCTGCCGCACGCAGAGCGCCGCGGAGCTGACGCGCGCCACCGCGGAGGCGTTTGCGAGCCCATGAGTCGATGACACGGAGAAACATGAGCCCAGCCCAGTTACGCGTGTTCGCCTTCGCCTTCGCCAGCGCCTTCTTTGCTCTCTCGGTGTGCGGATGCGCGGCCGAGCTGCATCCGTTCCACGACTGCGACCCGCAGGAGGTGCGCTGCGAAGGGGAGGTGGCCGTGAACTGCCAGGTCGAGTCGGCCAACCCGTTCATGGAGCGCTACGTGCCCATGCGCTCCACCTGCACGGCGCCCGAGACGTGCCGCATGGTCGGCGGGGCCCCGCGTTGCGCGGTGAGCGACGGGGTCTGCTCAACCTCGAGCAGCCCTCGTCGGTGCTCGGGCAACGACGTCATCGCGTGCCTGCCCACCGGCGCAGACCCCAGCGCGGGGTACGAGGGGGTGTTGGAGCGCTGCACCAACGGCAACGTATGTGTGGAGGCCGACGCCCAGGGGTTCGCGCGCTGTGCTGCGTCCGAGCTATAGAGAGCCGCGTGAGTGACACCGAACGCGAACCGGCTCCGTCGGGTGCAGCGACCCCGGCCGACTGGATTGGCCTGGCGTTGCTCGTGGTGGGCGTGTGGTTCGCGCCCGACGTGGGCATGGGCCCGTACCAGGCCTTCAACCCCCAGAGCCTCGCGCGGGTGGTCCTGGTGGTGCTGGGCATCGGCGTCGCGGGGTACTACGCGCAACGGAAGCTCGGGCAGCGCCACGGACTCTTGGTGGCGGGCTTCGCGGCGGGCTTCATCTCCAGCTCGGCCACCATCGCGTCCATGGGGCTGCGTGCCAAGGCCGATCCGCGCGTGCGCAACGCCGCCGTGGCGGGCGGGCTGGCCTCGAGCGTGGCCACCGTGGTGTTCTACTCGATCATCATCGCCGCCGTGGATGAGCAGCTCGTGGTGCACCTCGCGCTGCCGCTCGGGCTCGCGTCGCTGACCGCGGTCATCGCGACCTTCGCGTTCGCGCGGTCCGAGACCCACGCCCACCTTGGAGCCCCGGCAGGCCGCGCGTTCCAGTGGCTGCCCGCGCTCGCGGTGGGAGGCGCCAGCGTGGCGCTGGCCGTGGTGGGCGCGGCGCTCGGCGCCGAGGTCGGCAGCGCCAGCGTGGTGGTGGTGTCCGCGGTGGCGGGCCTCGTGGACGCCCACGCGACCTCGGCGTCCGCGGCCACGCTGCACCACAGCGGCCAGCTCGACACCGTGTCGGCCATGCTCTCGGTCGTGGTGGCGCTCTCGGTGAACACCGTCACCAAGGTGGTGATGGCCGCGCTCTCGCGGGACCGCGGCTACGCGCTGCGCCTCTCAGCGGGGGTGATCGCCATCGCGCTGGCCGCGTGGATCGGCTTTGGTCTGGCCGTCGCCAGCACGGGCGCTTGAGCGCCGCGATGGGCGCGCAAACCCGACATTTCTATAAAACGCCTACAACCATTGTTCGCGCAAGGTAGAAATGTCCTCTTCTCCGTAACTTAGGAATGTCCGCTGAACGGGGGTCCGACGGGCTACATCTCCGGGTTCGCGCACAGCCCGGCCGAGGTCGAAGCGCTCATCGCCAGCGCGGGCTTCACCGCACCGGCCTTGTACTACCGGGCGGCGCTCATGCGGGGATGGGTCGTGACAGGCCTTCCTGGCAAGGCTAGACTATCTGGCATGACTAGGACGGGGACGCTTCTTGTGGTGTTGTGTGTTGCTACAGCGGGATGCGGTTCGTCGCCACACACACGCGCCGACGACAGCGGCACCAACACCCCCGACGGTGGCCAGGAGGGCGACCAAGGCGCCGGCCTACGGGACGCAGGCAGCGTGGACTCAGGCAGCGTGGACGCCGACTGCGCCTGCCCTGAGAGTGAACCGTGCTGCGATGACGCCTGCGGCTTCCGCCCCGCGACCTATCGCTGCCAGGGGCCACTCGAAGCCACACGCGTGCGCAACGTCTGCACTGGGGTCTGTGGTGGCATGGCCGTCCCCGAGTTCGAAGTCCAGTACTGCACCGGCGCCTCCAGCGCCTGCGACGGAGCCACCGCCTGGTACGACCACATCATTTGCCCCATCGTGCCCCCTTGCTACGGCTTCCACGTCTGT
>CAZEAA010000282.1:0-8097 GCA_964510015.1 uncultured Sandaracinaceae bacterium | reverse complement strand
GCGAGGGTGTGCGCCGCGCGCGCCGAGCGGGAGTGACAACCCGGTCCACTGGTTCGCGATGGCGCTGCTCGCAGCGTGTGGCGTTGGGTTGCCAAACACGGCGCTGGCCCAGGGGGGCTACACCGTCATCACTCACGATGGCTTCACGCAGGACAACCTGAACCCCCCGGCGGACTACGGCGACAATGTCAGCGCTTCGAGTGCGAACTACACGACCTTCTCTGGCTTCGATGTCACGGGCACCCCGAACATCACCATGGATCTGGCCGCGAGCGGAGACGCGATAAAGCAGACGTACAACAACTGGAACGGCAATCGGGTGCTGCAGCTCGAGGATCCGAACTCGGTAGACAACCAGTACTTCACCTTCAACCCGGCCGCAGGATGGCGCGTGCAAGTCATGTCGTTCATTCTCGACCGCTATCCGCCGGACGGTGGCGGGGGAGGCGGGACCTTCTCCGCAGAGTGGGCCGTGCTCGTTGGTACCCCCTCGGGCCTGGGTGCCACGCTAGCCAGCGGCACCTGGACCAGCGGAGGCGGCGGGCGCACCACCATCACGACCACCGGCGCCATCGGCGCGGCGGGCCAGTCCATCACGCTGCGCATTCGGCATACGCAAGGGAGCGCCTACTACCTCGCCATCGACGACCTGACGTTCCGACAGGTCGCGGACCCCGACCCTTGTGGCAATGGGCGGGTGGTGGCCCCGCAGGCCTGCGACGATGATAACACGGTGAGCTCCGATGGTTGTTCGTCCACCTGCACCGTGGAGCCTGGTTACGTGTGCTCGAGCGCCGAGCCGTCGGTATGTTCGCCCGTCTGCTTCCTGTCGTCGCGCTCCGCCCTGGGCAACAGCGTCTACGTGAGGTGCGACGGTGGCCCGTTCAAGACGTGGGCGAACGGCAACGCCTACTGCCGGAGCCTCGGCGGCCACCTCGCACGCGTGGACGGCATCGACGAGCAGTACCACCTCACGCGGACCGGCGGGCTGGTGGGCACGACGGGTGGCCCTGCCTGGATGGGTGGCAACGACCTCACCACCGAGGGCACGTGGCATTGGTCATCGCTGGCCAGCAACAGCGCAGGGCAGTTCTGGACGGGGACGGGGGCAGGGTCGCCCGTTGGCGGCCTCTACACCCAGTGGGCCAACGCCGAGCCCAACAACAACGGCGGAGCGGGCGGCGGCCAGCAGTGCGGCAGATTCTCGGATGGGGACCTGGATCGGCGCTGGGACGACGAGTTCTGCACGAACAACCTGCCGTTCATATGCGAGCTCCCGAACGTCTGCGGCGATGGCTTCCGAGGCTCCACCGAGACGTGCGACGACGGCAACCTCACCGGCGGTGACGGCTGCAGCTCGTTCTGCACCGTGGAGGGCCCGGCCACCTGCGGCAACGCGCGCATCCAAGGCGCCGAGACGTGCGACGACGGCAACACAGCTGACGACGACGGCTGCTCGAGCGCCTGTGCCGTGGAGCGCGGCTGGGTCTGTCCCGGAGCGCTGCCCATCTACGACACCACGGCGTCGGCCGCGTGCTCGCGCGCCTGCGGCCTCGCAGACACCAGCTACTTCAGCCGCTTCCCCATGACGGAGGCGGACCTCGCCGCCGAGGTCGCGCTCCAGAGCGACGCCGCGAGCGTGGAGTACATGTCCTGCGCGGGCGCCCAGAACGCCTACGACGCCCGCGACCGCTGTCGCTCCTTCGGTACAGGGTGGGACCTATTGCGCGTGAACAGCGTCTTTGAGGGCACGCTACTCGGCGGGTTGATTGGCGCGAGCGCATGGACCGGAGGCACCGACGAGTACCTGGAGGGCACGTTCGTGTGGCGCGACGGAGCGGCGCTCTCGCCCACCAACTGGCAGATGGACGAACCCAACAACGCGAGCAACCGCGAAGACTGCGTGGAGCTCTATGCGAGCGGGACATGGAACGACGTCCCGTGCCGCACCGCGCAGCGCTACGTGTGCGAAGGCCCAAGCTTCTGCGGCAACGGCGCGGTGGCCATGCCGGAGGCGTGTGACAAGGGCGCACTCAACGGCACCGGCGTGGGCTGCACCGCCACGTGTACGGTCACGCCGGGCTACGGTTGCGCGCTGCCCGGCGGCCAAGATGACGGCGACCCCGACTTCCTGCCGGGCATGACCGCGTGCGGGCGCACCGCGGACGGCAGCTGCTGCCAGCTGGCGGCGCAGGCGATCATCGGGGACGTGCGCGTGGTGGGCGGTGAGCTCGAGTGGAGCACGCTGTCCGAGGCGGGCACGCTCGGCTTCCACGTCTCCGTGCAGCAGCGCGGCGCGTGGCGTGATCTCCACGAAGGCGTGCTGCCCGCGTTGCCTGAGGCAGGGCAGGGCGCGGTCTATCGTCTTCGGGCCAGCAGCCTGCGTGGCCAGATCATCCGCATCGTGGAGCACGAGCTGGGAGGCCAGAGCCTGGTCGTCTACGAAGGCACGCCACGGTTCGTGGGTGGTGCGGCGACCTTGGGCCGCGAGGCCTTCGGGGTGACCGCCAACGCGCTCACGGGCGCGCCCGAGATGGCCGTGGACGCTCCGCCTTCGGAGGCGGGACGGCGCAAGGCAGCGGGTGACGAGCCCACGGGTGTGTTCGCGCTCGCCGATGGCGAGGGCCTGCTGCGCGTCACGTTCGCAGAGCTCGCCGAGGCACTGCAGGTGCCGGTCTCTGCCGTGGCGGCTCACGTGGCCGAGGGCGAGCTGAGCGTGCGTGAGCACGGCAACGCGGTGGCGTGGGCTCACACCGCCGGCGATCCCACCGCGATCGTGTTCGCGGCGCGGCGGCGTGAGAGCGTGTACAGCGCGACTCGGCCGTACGAGGTTCGACTGACCTCGGGGGTGCAGCTGGTCCCCGTGGATGCCGCCACCACCGACGCGGCCACCGGGGAAGGCCGCTTGCGCTTCCACCACGAGGTGGACTCGTTCCCAGCCATCGTGGTGAGCCCGGACCCGACGCAGGAGTTCTGGTTCGAGCGTTCGCTCGGCAACCATGACGCGTTCCGCGAGTACGAGGCCTCGTTCACCGTGGACGACGTGGACGGCGGGTCGGCCACGTTCGACCTCAGCTACTACGCGGCGCCGGGCCTCTCGAGCAGCAGCCCGATGACGCTGACCGCCAGCATCAACGGCGAAGCCGCAGGCACGGCGGACGTGAGCAGCGCGGGCCTCGGTGTCGCGCGCTTCACGCTGCCCGCAGGTGCGCTGTTGGCAGGTCCGAACCGCGTGCTCGTGAGGGCCACCTCGGCGCTGCCCGCAGGGACGGCGCTCGCCTACGTGGATGCCTACCAGGTCACGTTCGGGGCGCCGCTCGAGTTCGGCGCCGAGGGGCGCTTCGAAGCGGCCGCGAGCGGTGCACTCGCGTTCGAGCTCGACGTCGCGGATGGCGAGCCCGTGTGGATCGTGGACGTGACCCGCGGTGAGCGCATCACCGCGACGCGCGCCGCTATCGATGCCTCGCGTGCGCGCTTCACCTTCGAGGCCGCGGCCAACCACGAGTACTTCGTGGCGAGCGAGGCGGGGCTGCGAGCACCGGCCGGGCTGCGCGCTCGCAGCGAGCAGCACTTCGACGACCCCAGCCGAGCGGCGGACTACGTGGTCATCGCGCCTGCGGCCTTGCTCGACACGGCCAGCGCGCTGGCTGCCCGCCGTGAGACGCAGGGGCTCAGCGCGGCGGTGGTGGACGTGCAGGACATCTACGACGCGTTCGGCCATGGCGAGCACGACCCCCGTGCCATCCGCGAGTTCCTGCGTGTGGCGCAGGCCACTTGGTCCACAGCGCCGCGCTACGTGCTGCTGCTGGGCGACGGGAACTACGACTACCGCGGCGTGCGTCCCTCTGGCTCGGGGACGATCCCGCCCATGCTGGTGCGCACGGATCGCGGCGTGTACGCGAGCGACGCCGCGTTGACCGACACCGACGGTGACGGCTGGCCGAACCTCGCCATCGGCCGCGTGCCCGCGCACACCGCAGCCGAAGCCGATGCTTTCGTGCAGCGCGTGGTGGCCTACGAGAGCGCGGACCTGGACGCCTTCGGACGGCACGCGCTGCTGGTCTCGGGCATCAACCGCGGCGCGGACTTCACGGGCTACGTGGACACGCTCGAGGCGCAGCTGGACACGCGCATCGACGCCGAGCGCATCGACCGCGGACGCCTCTCCCTGAGCGACGCGCGCGTGCAGTTGATCGATGGCATCAACGCGGGCAGCTTCTGGTTCCACTACCACGGGCACGGCGCGAGCACGCAGCTCGACGACGACGGCCTGCTGACGCTGACCGACGTGGCCGGGCTCACCAACGCCGGCGCGCTCACGATCATGACGGGCATGTCGTGCTCCACGGCGCGCTTCGAGGTGCCGGGCATGGACAGCATCTCGGAGCTGCTGCTCAACGGGTCTCCCGGTGGCGCCATCGCCCTGTTCGGGCCGTCGGGCGCGGGCCAGAGTCACGAGTCCGGCAACATCGCCGAGGCCTGGCAGCGCAACCTGCTCACGGGGAGCCATCTGACGGACGCGCGCATCGGCGACGTGGTGATGAGCCTGCACGACGAGGTCACGGGAGCCGCCGCTTCACGCGACCAGCTGGCGGTCTACTTGCTGCTCGGCGACCCCGCGACCCAGCTTCCGGACCGCAGCCGCCTCGCACCGCCGCCCGTGGTGGAGCCGGGCGATGACGATGCTGGAGTCAGCGTGCCGGGAGCGGACGCTGGAGAGCGCGATGACGCTGGTCGTCCCACGACCCCGCACGGACCCGCGACGCCCGAAGGCGTTCTCGGCGGGGGTGCGTGCACGGTGGGGCTGACCTCCGGCGACGGCACGAGCCATGCGGTCTGGCTGCTGGCGCTGGTCTTCGGACTCGGCCGCCACGCCCGCCGGCGCTCACGCTGAGCTCGCGTCACCCCGCAGAGCACCCCGACGCGGGGGTGCTCTGCGGGCGGCCTCAGTTGAAGCCGCCCTCGTCGATGAAGTCCTTGAGGTCCTGCAGCACGGTGGGCGACACGGTGACGGGGCGCAGCGTCTCGTCGGGGATCGCGTCCGCGTTGCAGTTCGGGAACCCTTCCACGCTGAAGTCCGCGCGCACGTCTGGATCGAGCACGGCGATGATCAAGCTGGTGTCCGAGGTGGCGCCGATCAGCGGCACGTCGTTGCAGCCCGCGAAGTTGCCCTCGAGCCCGCTGGCGTTGCCTTGCAGTGAGCTGAACGCAGTCTCGCGTGTGGACCAGTCTTGGGTGGCCTCGGTTCCCTGCACGAAGCCATCCGCCCCCGGCGCATGGCAGTCGGCGCACATCTGCAGCGTGGAGCTGGCATAGAGATCGTCGAAGGTCGGCGCGCTGGTGCCCATGTCGCGGACGCCGCCGTCGTCTCCGGGGACGACGTCCTCTTCGCCGCAGCCGCCTGCGGGGGCGAGCAGCGCGGCGAGCACCAGTCCGAAGTAGAATTTCCCGTTGCTTTGACTCATCTCGTGGTTCCTCGGTTCCTGATGGGGGGCTGGGGCGACTACTCCGCGCGCAGGCGAAGCAACGTGAGGTACAGCTCCAAGCGTAGCCGGTCCCGGCGCCAGCGGGGACTGGGGAAGCGCGTCATGAACGCATAGGCCTCCGTCAGTTGCGCCTGGAGGTCGATGGTGAGCGACGCGCGCGGGATGCCATCGAACAGCACCAGCTCTGCCAGCTGCACCAGCAGGCCCTGGCTCACGTCGGTCACCACGCTGCCGGTCCGCTCGTTGAACAGGGCCACGCGTCGCCAGCCGGCCAGGGCGTGCTCGAGCGCGCGCTCGGACTCTCCTTCGGCGCGTGCCACGATGGCGCGTCGCAGCGAGACCTGCGCCAGCGGCAGGAGGTCGTCTTCCGAGTCGGACTCGTCGAAGAAGCCCGTCAGCAGCTGGTCGCGGCGAGCGAGCGAGCGCTCGGCCTCGGCGTTGCGGCCCAATCCCACCAGGGCCTCGGCACGCAGCCCAGCGAGCAGGGCTTCGTAGCGCTGCGGCCCGTAGACATAGCGGTCCAGGAGCGAACCCTCGGGGCGCGTCTGGATGGTGCCGTGCTGGCGCAGGACCTCCTGGCCCTGATCGACGGCAGCCAGCGCCGGCGCGTACTCACGCAGCGACAGCCGCGCAGCGCTGAGTCCGATGAGCGCCTTCAGCCTGTTCACGGGGGTGTCGTCGCCCGCGGTCAGGGCCTCGAGCAGCTGCTCGTAGCGCGTAGCGGCCTCCGCGTGCTGGTCATTGCGGGCCAGCTGGAAGGCGAGCAGATCCAGCACCAGGGCGCGGTGACTCGCGAGCTCGGGATGGGCGTCCAGGAAGCGCAGCGCGGCCTGCGCCGAGGCCACGGCTTCCGGCTGGCGACGGGCGTGGAAGAGGCTGCGGGCCAGGGCCACGTGGAACGCGAGCTCCGCTTCGGGGCGCATGAAGGGCAGGCGCGCGCGCCGCTCGAAGTGCGAGACGGCGAGCCGGTGGTTTCCGAGCGAGGCCTGCAACGTGCCCAGCGCCTGCAGCAGCGCCGCACGCGCGCGCGGCCGCGCATTGGCCAGGTCGAGCGCCAGCAGGTAGTGGTGGTTGGCCTCGGCGGCGGCGATGCGCGAGCGCTCACGACGCGCCTGCTCGTGGTGCACGTAGCCCCACAGGTGGTGCACGGTGACGTCGCGTGGGAACGCAGCGTCCACACGGCGCAGCCGCGCCAGGGTGGACTGCACGCGCTGCGCGAAGCGTTCGTTGCCGGCTTCGTCACGAGCGATCCCGGGCAGCTCGCGCGCGTCCATGTAGGCCATCCCGAAGAGGTAGCTCGGGTCGTCGGGCGTGCTGGCGAAGCGTTCGTCGTAGGTCGCGCGCAGGTCTTCGCCCTGGGCGGCGCGCGCCTCGATGAAGCCCACGTGGGCATCGAACATGCCCGCGTTGCGGCTGGCCTGGAAGAAGTAGCCGGAGGCTTCGCGCAGGTCCTGCTCGTACAGCTCGCCGTAGGCACGCTCGAGCACGATGGCGCGGTAGAGCTCCTCCGCGTAGCGGCGCTCCGGCGCCTCGGGGCGCACACCACTCGCCCAGGTGGTGGCGAATTGGTACTGCAGGTACTCGCTGCCGTGACGCGACGCGAACTGCACCGTGCGGAGCGCGATGGCCCGCCTGCGGTCGACGTCGCGGTCTGCGGTGTACAGCCCGAAGATGCGCTCGCGCGCCGTCTCTTCGACTGCCCGCGTCGCAGCCGATCGCGCGGCGTCGTCGCTCAGCTCGGTCTCGGCCAGGTTGGCTTCGATGGGTGCGAGCAGCCCGCGCAGGGCCAGCTCCACGTCCAGCATGAGCCGCAGCTCGCCGCCCTCGGCCGCCGTCGCGCGGACCGCCTCGAGCGCCGCGTCTGCTGCCGTTCGCTCGCGTCCGCGGGTGAGCTCGGTGACAACGTCCAGTGCCTGGATGATGCGGTCTTGCACGGGCAGCGCGGCGTTCCCTGCGAGCGTGGACTGCACGGCGATGCGCGCGTCGCGATCCCCCAGGTGACCGTAGAGCTTGGCGGCCAGTGCGCCGTGCAGCCGCAACGTATGCGGGTCGCGCACGCGCCCCACCAGCTCACGGCCCACCCGCTGGAGCGCTGCCAGCGCCTCGGCCTTGTCGCCCAGGTCGTCCAGCAGCTCGCTCGCCACCAGCGTGGAGAGGGCACAGATGTCGTCCATGGTGGGCCCCGCGCCCTGCACGGGAGCCGCTGGCTGCGCCGCGGTGGAGGGCACGCACAGAGCGCGTACGTCGGCCAAGCGAGCCTGCTCGCTCTCCACGTAGGCGCGGCTCAGCTGCCCCCGCGCGAGCGCCAGGTCTTCGCGCCGGTGCCGCGCCAGCGCGTCCATCAGCTGAGCCCACGCGGCCATCGGCGACTCCGCGCCGGCGTGCGACACGAGCCGCTCGGCGTAGTAGTTGGCGGACTCGTACTCGCGCAGGTCGAGGTGTAGGGCCACCACCTCTTGCAGCGCGCCTTGCCGAGCGCTCCCGTCGGGGAGGACCGCCAGCAGTCGGCTCGCGACCAGCAGCTGCGACCAGCGGTCGCGCGCCACGTGCAGCTCCGCGCGCAGGCGCTCCACGTCCCACGCCGCGGGCACCACGCCGTCGAGCGGCAGCG
>CAZEAA010000281.1:0-8123 GCA_964510015.1 uncultured Sandaracinaceae bacterium | reverse complement strand
CCAGAACGGCGCGACGCCGCCGGCGAGACCGTCGCCGCCCTGACCGCCGCGCGCGCCCACGCCGCCGTCGCCGCCTTCGCCGCCGCTCTCGGTCTGGATGCGCAACAGGTCGAAGCGAGGGCCTAGGGTCATGCCTGCCCCGAGGCGCACCTCGATGGCCACCGACGCGCCGCCACCGTCA
This sequence comes from uncultured Sandaracinaceae bacterium, assembly GCA_964510015.1. Classification (GTDB taxonomy): domain Bacteria; phylum Myxococcota_A; class Polyangia; order Polyangiales; family Houyiibacteriaceae; genus JADJJE01. The sequence continues at coordinate 7,942 of CAZEAA010000281.1, read as the reverse complement.
CCGCCCTCGGCGCGGGCCGAGCCGCCGCCGCCGCCACCGCCTCCGCCGCCGCCTCCGCCGGCGCGGTCGCCGCCGAAGCAGAAGCCCGTGCCGCCGATGATGGCGTAGCCCGCCCCCGAGGAGCCGCCGCCGCCGCCGCTGCCGTGCGTCCCCGCGGCGCCGTCCGAACCGGAGCGACCGCGCAGCAAGCCGGTCAGCGGGTCGAACTCGGGGATGCCCGGACAGCCGGGACCGCCCGCTCCGTCGGACCCATGGGCACCGTCTCCGCCGTCGTCTCCGTCGCGCTGCAGCGTGGGGTTGTCGTCGCAGAAGTTGCAGGCGGCGCGGTTGGTCGGCGCGTCGTAGGTGGTCGCCCCCGCGGCTCCGGCGCTGGGGCCGCGGCCCGGTTGAGCGGAGGGGTTCGGTGACGCCAGCGCCAGCACGGTGGCGATGTCGCACACGCCGCCGGACGTGAAGTCCGTGCAGCCCGCGTTCGCGCAGGGCTGTCCGTTGGTGCAGGCCAGGCGCACGCAGCTCTCGTCGGCGCCACGCCCGCCCGAGACGTCGGTGGGCCCGCAGCGCAAGACCCCCGCAGCGCCACCGGGGACGTTGCGGCACGTGCCATCGCCCGTGCCCGACCCGCCGGAGCTGCCTTCGTGGCCTTCGAGCTCGTCCAGCGAGACGAGCGCGGGATCGAGCTCGGCGAGGTTGTCGCTCGAGTCGTCGCCTTCGACACCGTCCTGGCCGCGCCCCGCCACCACGCTCACGTTGGCGAAGGTCACCTCCGGGCCGCATCCGTCCAGGTACATGGCGGTGCTGCCGCGCCCCGGCGAGCTCGCGTCCGAGCCGTGTACGTGGAAGCCTTCGAAGCGCGTGGCGGTGCGAATGTTGGTGCAGCGCAGCACCGGCTGCCCTGGCGCGTCGGGCCGCTCGAGGGTCACCGGATAGAGCGCGAGGTCGCGGTCGCGGAAGTCGATGCGGTAGCCGCCGAACACGTCGACGCCCGCCACCATCGTCACGAGACCGGAGTAGACGCCGCCGGCGACGAGCACGTCCTTGCCGACCATCGACGCGCGCAGCAGCGCCGCGCTGACGGTGCGCATGGGCTGCACCAGCGTGCCGGGGTTCGCGTCGTTGCCAGTGGGCGTCACGTGGATGAAGGTGTCGTCGTCGTCCACCACGCCGTCGCAGTCGGCGTCGCCACCCACCGTGGGCGGAGGGCCCTGGCCGTCCCAGCGCTCGCACTCGCAGCCGTTCGCTTGCAAGCCGTCCACGTCCACGAAGCCTTCCTCGCACGCGACGTCGCAGCGCGCGTCGAGGCCATCGGGGCCGGGCGAAGGCAGCCCCACGCACGTGGCCACCATGTTCGGGCCCGGGGGTGCGCACGCGGTGTTGCACGCGCCGCAGTGCAGCGGGTCGCGCGCGAAGCGCCCCTGCTCGTCTAGGAAGTCCTCGTCGATGAGTCCGTCGCAGTCCTCGTCTTCGGCGTTGCAGGACTCGGCCAGCACGGCCACGCACAGGCCGAGGCCACCGGGCTCGCACGGCTGCTCACCCGCGCACACGTCGCCGTTCGGGCTGGTGAGCAAGCACGCGAAGCGCGCGTCCACGTCCACGCCCTGACACTCGCAGGTGCCCGAGTTCGGAACGCACACGCCATCCGTGCACGCGAGGCCCGGTGCGCAGCCGCCTTCGTTGCAGGGCTCGAAGCAGCGCGCGTCGCCGCTGGCCAGCGCGCGGCACACCGAACCCGGGAGGCGCAGCGCGCACTCCGCGTCGCCGGTGCAGGGCGCGCAGGCCACGGGCACGTCGGGCACGCAGCTGCCGGCGTCGGCGCGATGCATCCCCGGGGGGCAGCTCACCAGCACGCAGATGGGCACGCCGTCGGTCAGCTCGCAGGCCGTCTCGAGCGCCGTGGGGAACACGCTGGCGCAGCTCACGCCGCAGCCTCCGCAGTGCTCGGGGGACACGTAGAGCCCGTCGTCGAGGAAGCCCTCGTCCACGCGTCCGTCGCAGTCGTCGTCCCCGTAGTCGCACGTCTCGTCGCCGCAGCGGTGCGAGCGGAAGCAGCCGGGCAGGATGGCGCTCAGCCACAAGGAGAGCGCGAGCATGGAGGTCGCCGCGCGCGGGACCCACCGTGTGGTCTTCGTCTCAGCGCGAGAGGACATCGAACGACCCTCCCGCGGCACCGTCGCCACCCATCGCTGCACCGCCTCCGCCACGCCCTGCGCGACCGCCTTCGCCCGGGTCGAATGTGTTCAGGGCTCGCCAGCGCGACGCGTCGCCGCCGCTGCCGCCCCAGATGCCCACGCTCGGGCCGCCACAGCCGCCGCCGCCGCCGCCACCGTCCCCGCCGCGTCCGCCCGAGCCGCCGCGTTCTCCTGGAAAGGGTCCCGCCAGCGTCGGCGTGATGCGCTCGGCCATGGGGATGGAGCCGCCCAGAGCGCCCGGACTTCCTGCGCCGCCGCCGCCGCCCGCGCCGCCGTCACCTCCGCGACCTCCGTCCGGCGTGGTCACGCGCGAGCCGCGCAGCACCACGCCCGGGGCGCTGGCGTCGTCGATGTAGATGGCGATGGCCGGGCCTCCGCTGGTGCCAGCGGTACCCGAGCCGCCACCACAGCCGCCCGCGCCGCCGCCGCCGCCGCCGCCTCCGAGTCCGTCCGCGAACTCGCACTGGTTGGGGAAGTACTCCATCTCGGCGCCGCCGCCCGCGCCTCCGCCACCGCCGCCCGACGCCGCAGCGCCCGCGGTGCCGTTGGTAGACGTGTCGGGGATCCACGCGCCGTCCACGAAGCGGCCCAGCGCGTTCGTGCAGCCCCGCCCGGCCGAGCCCGCGTTGCCGTCGCCTCCCGCCGAGCCCGGGCGCGGTCCGGTGAACTGCGTGGGCACCACGAAGTCGGCGAGTCCGCAGCACACGGCCTGCATGCAGCTCGAGCCCACCACGGGTCCACGGGAGTCCTGTCCGCCATCGCCTCCGCGCCCTGGCGCGCGGCCCTGTCCCGTGGCCCCGCTGGGCTGAAACGCTGCGAAGAACGGGCAGGACGCCGATGCGCCCGCGCCACCGGCCGTGCTCTGGCCACTGCAGGCGTGCCGACCTCCTTCGCCTCCCGCCACGGTGTTCTGGGCGCCGAACGTGCAGGAGCGATTGTTCTCCACGGCCCCGCGCGGCGGCGAGCCCGCTTGGGGCGCCGTGGGCGGCGAGGCACCGGGCTGCCCCGCGAGTCCGTTCGCGCCGCCTCCGGGCACCCCCGGCCGAACGTCGAGCGTGTCGAGACGCACGCTGCGACCGCCGGCCGTGCACCCGAGCCAGATCGCGATGGTTGGCGTCGAGGGCTCGATGGCGTCGCGGCCGCGGATGGTCATCCACTCCACCACGGTGTCGCCCGTGGCGCACTCGGTCGACGCGAGCGCCGCGCCACCGGCCAACGGGGTGTCGAGCGGGGCTCGCAGGATGGTGGTGAACCCGACGGGATCGAGCGCCAGGAAGTCGCGGCGGTAGCCGCCGTGCAGGCGCACCCCGCTCGGCAGGTTCACGGCCTCCACGTAGGTGCCGCTCGCAATGAACACGTCGGCGCGACCCTCGTCGAGTGCGCGCAGCATGGCCGCACCAAGGGTGGCAAGCGGACGCGTGGGCGAGCCCGGACCGGTGTCGTTCCCGTCGGTGGCCACATAGAAGCTGCGCGGCACTTCGCCATCCGCGCCGTCGCAGTTCACGTCGAGGTCTTCGCCCACGGCGCCCACCGGGCCGGGCACGTCCGTCAGCGCGCTGACCGTGCACTCGCAGCCGGTCGCGATGTCGCGGTCGCCGTCCACGCGGTCCCCCGGCTGGATGCCGTCGAGCGTGTCGGGGCAGCTCAGCACGCACGTGGGCGCGAACGGGTCGCCGCCGCAGACCAGGTCGCCCTCGGGCACGGGCGACACCGTGCAGTCCACGCCGCAGGCGCCGCAGTGGTGGATGTCCCCGTAGCCGCCGACCGCGTTGCGGAAGTCTTCGTCGACCTCTCCGTCGCAGTCGTCGTCGCTCTCGTTGCACGCCTCGGCGGGGGCCACGCACTCGGACAGCACCCCCGCGTTGCACAGCGCGCGACCGGGGCAGCGCAGCATGTCGATGGGCGGCTCGGGAGTCGGGTCGCCGGGCGGAGGCGTCCCGCCAGCGGAGTCGAGCACCACGCAGGCCAGCTCGAAAAAGTCCGAGGGCTCGCAGCGACAGCTGCCTCCAGCGGGCACGCAGGTGTTGTCTTCCTGACACGTGTAGCCGGTGGGACAGCCCACCTCGCAGCCCACGGCGCAGCGCCGCTCGCCACCCACGTCCGCGCAGCGGGCCAGCGCACCGGGCCCGCAGTCCTCGTCCAGCGTGCACGGCAGGCACAGGTAGTCGTAGGCCGGGACGCACGTGCCCGAGCGCGAAGGCCAGAAGCCGGGGACGCAGCGCGTGGCCCCGCAGACCGGGTTCTCGTCCACCAAGAGACAGTCCATCTCGAGGGTCAGGCCATTGGGCACCACGCACTCGTTCCCGCACGCACCGCAGTGCCGCGCCGTGACGTAGCGCCCGAGCTCGTCACGGAAGTCCTCGTCCACCGCTCCGTCGAAGTCCTGGTCGAGGCCGTCGCAGCGCTCCTCCTCCGGGACGCGCTCGGTGACGCTGGAGTCCACCCCCTCGTCGAGCAGGGTCCGGGCCCCGCACCCCAGGAGGCCCTGCGTGGACAAGAGACAGAGAAGGACAGTGGCCGCGCGCATGGTCCCGAGAAGTATGGCGGCTGGCTCACCAGAAAGCCGACTTTGCGGGGACGACTTTGCGGCGACTTTGCGGGGACACCCACCCAAACGCTGCGGGGACACCCACCCGAGCCCTCGAGGGACACCCACCCGAGCCCTCGAGGGACACCCACCCGAGCCCGCTTGACGACCCGTCCCTGTATTGGGTATATATATCCCTCGATGGGAACCAAGACCTGGGTGTCAGCATGCCGTCAGGCCCCGCTATTCACCTACGAATCCCAAGCGGACTGCAAATCATGACTCAAACGCCCACCTTTCTCGTTGTGGCCACTCGCAGCAGCGCACGCCGTCTGGGTGACCGGCTGTCGTCCCACGCCCAGACCCACGTGGTGGCCTCCGTGGCCGAAGCGCGCACCCGCGTTCGGAGTACGGAGCGCTGGCTCGGCTGGTGGATCGAGGGCCCCACGCAGCACGACGAGCTGCTGTCGCTGTGGCGTGCCCGCGCCCAGACGTCGACGCCCCCGGTCCTCCTCGTGGGTGACGAACGCCCCGAGCTGGACCCGGTGGCCTTTCCGCACCGCTGGCTGCCGAAGAGCGCCCCGCGCGCCGAGGAGCGCTACTTCCTGGGCTACTGCCTGGCCTACGAGGTGAGCGGTCGCGGGCTGGTGGCGGCCGCCGTGGAGAACCTGGGTCGCGAGCACGAGCTCACCGCGCGCCAGATGGAGCTGACCGCCATCGCGACGCTCCCGCAGGGCCGCGACGACATTCTGCGCGGCCTCGGTGTCTCCCCCAACACGCTGAAGACGCGGGTGCGTCAGCTGCTGCGCGCGCTGCAGCACGATACCCTCGACAGCCTCGGGAAGACGGTGCTGCGCAGCGCCCTCGACCTCGCGCCCGCGCCGCCCATCGCGCACGGGTCCCCCCAGCACGTGTTGCGCCCGCCGCTCACCGGTCTGCTCCCTGCCGAGCGCCTGCCGCGTGATGTGCGCCCACAGGCGGCCGCCGGGGAGCCCGCGAGGCAGCGCCCCCCCGTGACACTGGCGTACGTCGCCCCACCCTGAGCGACGCACGGAGCGACGCACGGAGCGACGCGCTAAGCGTCAGCCTTCGCCGTCGTCCGGCTCGATGGTGTACGTGGCCAGCGTGATGCGCCCGTCGTGCCCCTTGCCGAGGAAATCACCGCTCTTCTCGCGCGCGTCCTTCGCCTCGCGGCGCGCGCGCTTCAGCTCGCCAATCAGGTAGGCCACGTCCTCGTAGCTGGCCGCGAGATCGCGCGCGAGGCTCTTCTCCGACGTCTCGAGCATCGCCCGCCCGTGCCCATCGCGAACGACCCAGCGCGGGTCGCCGCCGTCCACACGCCAGGGACCCACCGGGAGAGCGTCCCAGCGCTTCTCGATCTCCTTCAGCTTGTCGAACATGGACGGAAGATAACAGAGACGAGGCCTCGGGTGGGTGTCCTCCGTACCCTTCCCCCGTTACAGCGCGTGTCGGATGGGTGTCCTCGGTGGACAGGTTCCGCGGTCGCGGGTCCCGAGGGGGAGTACAGTCCGCGGCATGATTCTCGACAGATTTCGGATGGACGGGCGCGTGGCGCTCATCACGGGCGCGGGCAAGGGCATCGGTCGTGGCATCGCGCTCGCGTATGCGGAGGCGGGCGCCGACGTGGTGGTGGCCTCGCGCACCCTCAGCGAAGTGGAAGAGGTGGCCGAGGCCGCCCGTGCTCTCGGACGCCGCGCCACCGCCGTGGCCTGCGACGTGACCGACCGCAGCCAGCTGGAGGCCTTGATGGCCGAGACGCTGCGCGCGCACGAGCGCCTGGACGTGCTGGTCAACAACGCCGGTGGCGCGCCGCACGTGCCGCTGCTGCGCACCAGCGAAGAGGTCTTCGAGCACGCGCTGCGCTTCAACGTGACGCAGGCCTTCTTGCTCTCGCGCCTCGCCGCGCCGCACCTCTTGGCCAGCGGGAAGGGCTCCATCGTGAACATCTCGAGCTCGCTCGGCCGCATCGTGGGGCGCGGCTTCGTGGCCTACGGCACCGCCAAGGCCGCCCTGCAGCACATGACGCGGCTGATGGCCAACGAGCTGGCCCCGAAGGTGCGCGTGAACGCCATCTGCTGCGGCGCCATCGAGACCGACGCGCTCGGGAAGTTCCTGGCGAACCCCGCCGTACGAGATGGTCTGATCAAGCGCACACCGCTGCGCGCCGTGGGTAAAGTGGAAGACATCGCCGCGACGGCGCTCTACCTCGCGTCCGACGCGGGCAGCTACATGACCGGTCGCATCCTCGCCGTGGACGGCGGGATCGAGCTCAGCAACACCCCCTTCGACATCCCGGACCTGTGATGACCCAACGCTACCAGTTCGTCCTCTCTCGCCCGGTGGGTGCCTCGCTCGAGGCGTTCTCGCAGGCGCTGCTCGGTCCCACGGCGAAGGCCCTCGAGCGCTTTCGTCCGCAGGCGCTCACCATCGACGTGGCCCTGCCGCCCGACAGCGGCGCGGCGCTCAACGCGAAGCGCGAGGGGGATGGCGCCATCCTGAGCGGCCTGGTCAGCGCCACGCTCAGCGAACGCGGCGACGCGCTCGCGCTGATGAACGTGCTCGATCCCACGGGGAAGTACGTGGATGGCTACGCCGTGTCGCAGGACATCCCGCGCGACTACGAGCGCACGTGGGAGCTGGGCACGCCCTCGCCGGGGGTGCGGCAGATCACGTTCCTGCGGCCCAAGCCCGGCATGGCCCAGGCCGACTTCATGGAGCACTGGCACGGCAAGCACGGGCCGCTGGCCCTCGAGATCCACCCGATCTGGCGCTACGACCGGAACGCCGTGCTGAACGGCCTCACGGAGCAAACGCCGTCGCTGTCGGGCATCGTGGCGCTGCACTTCCGCGAGTTGGAGGACGCCACCGACCCGAAGCGCCTCTACGGCGGCGACGACGCGAACATGGCCCGCATCTTCGAAGACGTGAGCTCGTTCCTCGACATGCGCACGCTGCGCGTGATGCTCATGCGCGAGCACGTGCTGATCGCGGAGGGGTGATCCCGCTCAGGGAGGCGTGACCTCGGGCACCGGCCCGAACAGCGTCTCGAGCGGGTTGCGCGTGGGCTGTGCGCTGCCGTCGAGCGAGTTGATCTCGGCCTGCGACATGTCCACGCGCGGCGCGAACACGTCGGCGTGGAAGGCATCCACCAGGCGCTGCGCGAGCGTGGTCACGGTGTCGCCATCGTTGTTCACGCTGGCCTCGCCGC
>CAZEAA010000280.1:4206-8146 GCA_964510015.1 uncultured Sandaracinaceae bacterium | reverse complement strand
ACGTCTACGTCGACGTCGACGTACGAAGTCGCAATCGAACCGCGCCTCGCGGACCGAGGCGCCCGCTCACCCCGCGCTCAGATACCCCTGAGCCTCGAGATACGCGATCACCTCCCGCGCGCTCGCGTCCACGTCCTGCCCGCCCGTGTCCACGCGCAGCTCGGGGGCCTCGGGCTCCTCGTAGGGCGCGCTGATGCCGGTGAAGTCCGGGATCTCGCCGGCGCGGGCCTTCTTGTAGAGGCCCTTCACGTCGCGGGTCTCGCAGACGTCGAGCCCGGCGGCCACGTGGACTTCGAGGAAGTCGCCCTCGGGCATGGTGGCGCGCACGCTCGCGCGGTCCTCGCGGTAAGGCGAGATGAACGCCGTGAGCACGATGGCGCCCGCGTCGGTGAAGAGCTTCGCCACCTGGCCCACGCGGCGGATGTTCTCGGTGCGGTCCTCGGGCGCGAAGCCGAGGTCGCGGTTGAGGCCGTGCCGCACGTTGTCGCCGTCCAGCACGTAGGCGAAGACGCCGCGCTCCGTCAGCAGGCGCTCCACGCGGTGTGACAGCGTGCTCTTGCCCGAGCCACTCAGGCCCGTGAGCCACAAGGTGACGCCGCGGTGCCCGTGCGCGCGCGTGCGCGCTTCACGCGTCAGCTCACCGATGTGGAACGTCAGGTTGCTGGCCTTGGGCTGCTGCGACATCTCGCGACCATAGTGCGCGTGGGGCGCCCCGCAAGCCGCAACCGCCCTGTTCAAGGCTCGGAATGATGCGGACGGATTAGCTCCGCCAATGCGCGAACGGTGCCCGGGCTGCTGCCCTCGGCCTTGTTGTTCACCACCACGTAGATCTCGAAGCCGCGCTCCACGGCGAGCTCGATCAAGCGCACCACGTCGGCGCGCATCTGGGGTTGCGGGGTGACTACGCGGTCGAAGGGCGCGAACTGCTGCTTCGCGTCTTCGTAGGCGACGCCGGGCGGCAGCATGAGCCGAGCCACCACGAACGGCCCGGGCATGCTCAGCGGCAGCGCGAGCTGCTGACCGATGCTGGGCATGCGTGACCAGAAGTTGAAGACGTGCGTGGCGCCATGCTCGCTCAAGATGGGGAAGTAGCCTGGCGTCAGCAGGTCCGGGTCGCGCACCTCCACCGCGACCTGCAGCGCGGGCGGCACGGCCTCCAAGAAGCGCACGAGCGCGGTCTCCCACTCGACCACCTCCACGGGCGCGCGGCTCGGCGGGATCTCGAGCACCAGCGGGCCGATGAAGTCGGCGAAGCCCTCGGCGATGGGCGTGGCCACGAACTCGGCGAACAGGTCCGCGTTCAGGAAGTCGGGGTTGGGCTTGCCCGCGCGCTCGCCATAGCGCGCGTGGTCCGGGAAGACGCGCGTGGTGATGCGCTCCCAGACCTTCATGCAGGCGCGAAAGCCCGGTGGCAGCTGCGCGGCGTACTCGGCCAGCTCGTGCGCGGGGATGGGCCCGTAGAAGCTCCGGTCGATGCCCACGGTCCGGAAGAGCGGATGCGCGGCGTACTCCGCGAGCGACTCGCGCATGAAGGCGGCTTGGCTGGGATAGCGACGCTGGTACACCAGCCCCTGCCACCCCGGGAACGTCCAGCTCGACGTACCGAAGCGCAGCTTCCCGGGGAGCGCGGCGGCCAGCTCCACCAGCTCGGGGTCAGGGGGTGGCGATGCGTCGCCGGCCCCGAAGAGACCCAGCTGCGGCCGCCGGCGCGTGGTCACTCGCTGCCCCGCAGGTAGTCGTCCACCGCCTCGTTGTGCCGCTCGAGCGTGGCGCTGAAGTGGTGGCGGCGCCCTCCCCGCGCCACGAAGTACAAGTAGTCGTGCTGCGTGGGCGCGAGCACCGCCTCGATGGCCGCCGCACCCGGATTGCAGATGGGCGTGGGCGGCAGGCCGGGGTGACGGTAGCTGTTGTAGCGGTTCTGCGGGTCCTCCAGCATGGCCCGCGAGATGCGCCCGCGGAAGCCCGTGCAGCTGGGCGCGCGCGAAGGCTCGGCGCGGCAGCCGTAGCTCACGGTGGGGTCCGCCTGCAGACGGTGCCGCGGCAGGAACGTGTCCGAGCGCAGGCGGTTCAAGAACACCCCCGCGATGATGGGGCGCTCCTCGGCCACCGCGGCCTCGCGCTCCACCACCGAGGCCAGGGTGACCACCTCGTGCATGCTGAAGCCGAGCTCGTTCCGCAAGCGCGTGAGCCGGCCTTCGTAGCGCTGCTCGAGGCGCTCGGTGCGCGAGCGGTAGCTGCGCACCATGCGCGCCATCAGCTCGGTGGGCGTCAGGTCGTCGCGCAGCGTGTAGGTGTCGGGGAAGAGGTAGCCTTCGGCCGATTCCCCCGGAATCTCCAGCTCACGCAGGATGGCCGGGTCCACCGTGGCGGCCAAGAACGCTTGCTCGGACATCAAGCCGTAGTGGTCGAGGCGCTGCGCGATGTCGAAGCGCGTGAAGCCCTCGGGCACCACCACATCCATGCTGCGCGGCCCGAGCCCACGCGCCACGCGTCGTGCCAGCTCCGCCGGCGTCAGATCGTCGGCCACGCGCACGTCCTGCCCAGCGCGGAGCGCGTGATGCGCCCCGAGCAAGCGCAGGTAGAGCGCGAACAGCCAGCCACGCTCCACCACCCCCTCGGCTTCCAGCGTGTCGGCCAGGCTGGTGGCCGTGCTGTCCGCCGTGATGCTGAGCACCACCGCCCGCCCCTCGCCCGGCCCCTCGGTCTGCGGATAGACCACCAGCACGTAGACCAGCCCCGCCACCGCGGCGAACAGCAAGAGCGCCGTGAGCCCAGTCAGCAGCCGGACGCGCGGGCTCAGCGACGCTTTCGACGAGGACGCGCTGCTCCGCGACGCGCGCTTGCGCCCGTTGCTGGGTCGCCGGGGCCGGGGGGGAGCTCCTCCGCCACTTCGTCGCTGTCCGCTTCCGGCCACTTCTCTTGTCCTCTAGCGTCGAGGAAGGCTTGCAGCAAGAGCGCCGCGGCGGCCTGGTCCACCACGCGCTTCTGCTCCGCCTTCTTCACGTTCAGGTCGCGCAGCGTGCGCTCCACCACCACGGTGGAGAGACGCTCGTCCACGAAGTGCAGCGGCACCCCCAGCACGGGCTGGAGCGCGTCGGCGAAGAGGCGCACGCGACGGGCCGCCTCCCCCTCCGACCCGTCGAGGCGCAGCGGCAAGCCCACGATCACGCCGGCCAGGTCGGCACAGGCCACGTCGTGCGCTTCGAGCGCCGCTCGCACCTGACGCGCGGCCGCCCGGTCGCTCTTCTCGCGCTTCACCGTCTCGAACGGCAACGCCAGCCCCCCGTCGTCGTCCGAGAGCGCGAGGCCGATGCGCACCGCGCCGGGATCCACGCCGAGATAGCGGCTCATCCCGGCATGGCCGTAGGCGCCGCTGCGGTGCGGGCCGCCAGCAACGGCAGCACGTAGGGGAAGCCGATCTTCATGGCGTCGAGGTCCGGCGCCAGCTGCCCGATCAGCCAGAAGCTCATGACCGCCGCGCGCTCCACGTAGAACCAGTCGTCCGGGTAGCGCACCGACTTCATCAGCGCACGCAGCTCGCGGCGCGCCACCTCGGGGTTGGCCAGCGCCTCGAGCTCTTTCGCGTTGGCGCGCATCAACGCGCCCGCGGTGATGTCCTTGATCTTCAGCAGCTTCGCGAAGTAGGTCTTCACGGTCTGCTCGAGCAGCTGGCGGTCCCCGTCGGGGGCCACGAAGCCCAGCGTCTCGATGCCCGACAACACGAGCGTGTCGTTCTGCTCGAAGATGCCGCGCAGCACGTCCACCATCCCGTCGATGACGTGCTGGGGCGTCTCACTGATGGCGCCGAAGTCGAGGATCACGATCTTCGGGGTCTGAGGCGTGTCGCCGGCCTGCACCAGGAAGTTCCCGGGGTGCGGGTCCGCGTGGAAGAAGCGGTCCAGGAACATCACGGCCTCGATTTCGCCCTCTGCCGGGCTTA
>CAZEAA010000280.1:0-4196 GCA_964510015.1 uncultured Sandaracinaceae bacterium | reverse complement strand
AGGAACAGCTGCCGGTAGAAGCACTTCACCAGGCGCTCGGCCACCGCGTCGCGGTCGATGCCCAGCCGCTCGTACTCGTCGAAGCGCGTGATCTTGATGCCCTCCATGAACGTCATGGTGAGCACCTCGGCCGAGCTGGCCTCCTCGATGACCTCCGGGAAGAGGATGTCGGGCTCGCTCGCGAAGTTCTTCGCCATGCGCGTCATGCACTGCGCCTCGTGCACGTAGTCGGTCTCGCGCTTGAGCAGGTCGACCAGCGCGTCGTAGACCGCCGAGATGTTCTGCACGGGCACGAACATGCGATAGAGGCGCAAGCCCAGGTTCACCACGCGCAGGTCCACGCGCACCACGTCGCGGATGCCCGGGTAGAGCACCTTCACCGCGTACTTCACCCCAGCCTCGGAGTAGGCCACGTGCACCTGCCCGAGCGACGCCGCCGCGAGCGGCTCGTGATCGATGCGCGCGAACACCGCCGACGGAGGCTTGCCGAGGCTCTCCTCGAACGCCGTGGCCATGACGTCCCACGGCTGCGGCGGCACGGCGTCTTGCAGGCTCTCGAGCTCGCGCGCGTACGCGTCCGGCAGGAAGCCGCCCATCACCGAGAGCACCTGGCCCAGCTTGATGTAGACGCCGCGCAAGTCGAGCATGCCCGCGAGCAAGCGCTTGGCGTTGAGATCGTCGACGCGCGCCTGACGCCGTGCCAGCCACGCCGGCATCTCGGCCACCTCGCGGCCCGTCTCGGGGTCCGGCTTCCACGTGCGGAACACCTTCAGCAGCGCCAGCTGGAAGAGGTAGCTCGTGAAAATGCGCCCCAGGATGAAGAGCGCGCGGACCAGTCGCACGAAGAGGCTCATGTTGCGGGGCGAATGCTAGCAGCCCACCCCTGCGTCCGCATGGCGGGAAACGGCACGCGCCGGGGTGCCGCGCGGCACGCGAGCCTGGTATGGTCGCCGCTCATGCCGCCGAAGAAGCCGAACGTCCCGAAGCTCCGCGAGCAGCTCGCCGTCGCCCTCCAGAAGGAGCGATTCGGTGAGGCGCTGGGCCTCTACGAGGAGCTGGGGCAGGCCGAGCCTGCCGACCCCCGCTGGCCGCAGCGTCACGGCGACCTGCTGCGCCGCATGAAGCAGGACGCCGCCGCCATCCGCGCCTACGAGGTGGCGGTCGGCCTGTACGCCAAGCAGGGCTTCGTGGCGCGCGCGGCCGCCATGGCCAAGCTCATCTTGCAGATCGACCCCACGCGCGTGGACGTGCTCGAGCGCGTCGACCCGGACGAGGCACGCAGGCTGCACCGTCAGCAGCGCCACGACCTGGTCACCGCGCTGTCGGAGCCGCCGTCGGGCTTGCCGCCGCCGCTGCCCAGCGAGCTGCCTGCGACGTCCATCGGGGTGCCGCCGCCGCCTCCCCCCATGCGGCCGCCGTTGCCGCCGCCTCGTCCAGCGCAGACCTTCTCGGCCGTGGCTCCTCCGTTGCCCGGTCGCGTCCCGCCGCAGCTTCCGTCGCCCGTCCGCGCGGCGCCGCCGCCTCCCCCCGCGGCGCAAGAGCCGGCATCCGAAGAGCGGACCTCCGACGAGGACCTGCCGCCGCGCGCCACGCCGCGCCCGCGGCGCAAGCGCAGCAGCCTGAGCTTCTCCGCCGTGGAGCTGCAGCGGGTGGCCGACGCGGCAGCCGACGAGCTGCGCTTCTCGGACGTGATGGACGACGCGAACGCCATCGAGATCGACCTCTCGTCCATGGAGATCGACGACTCGCAGATGATGTCGCAGGCCGACCTCGAGGCGGTCGAGTCCGACGAGGTGGTGCTGTTCGACGACGACCACGAGCCCGAAGAGAAGCGCCGCTCGGCGCTCGAGCTGGCGTCGCTGCCGTCCATCTCGCTGTTCGCCGAGGTCCCGCCCGCCGCGCTCACGCGCATGATCCAAGCGGCCGACCTGGTGGAGCTGGGCCGCGGCGAGCTGTTGATCCGCGCGGGCGATCCCGCCGACGCGCTCTTCGTCATCGTGAGCGGCGACCTCGAGGTGCACTGGCCCGGCCTCAGCACGCCGTTCGCCATCGGCGAGGGAAGCGTGGTGGGCGAGGCCTGTCTGCTGGATGCCGTCACGCGTCGCGCGGACGTGCGCACCGTCACGCGAGTCAGCGCGCTGCGCATCCCGAAGACCGTGCTAGACGAGATCGAGGCCGAGTTCCCCGCGGTGGGCGAGGTATTGCTCGAGCTGCTGACGCGTCGCCTGATTGGCAACCTGCTGCGCACCAACCCGCTCTTCGCCGGCTTCGACCCGGACACGCGTACGGAGCTGGCGCGTCTCTTCGAGGTGCGGCGCGCCACGGCAGGGACCATCGTCCTGGAGCAGGGCAAGAAGACCGACGGTCTCTACGTGCCGCTGCTGGGGCGCCTCGACGTGCACCACGGGGAGCGGCTCCTCGGCCGCGTGCGCTTGGGCACCGTCATCGGCCAAGCCTCCATGCTCACGCGCGCGCCCTCGGACGCCACGGTCATGGCGAGCACGGACGCGCTGGTGCTGCGCCTCCCGGCAGGCCGCTTCAACGAGCTGGCGGCGCACTACCCCACCGCGCTCATGCACCTCTCCGAGCTGAGCGACTCGTTCGACGGGGAGCGCATCTCCATCATCCCCGGTCCGGCGTGACCCGGGCTTGACGTGGCCGTGCGCTCGCTGACGGCCACGCCGGCTCAGTCCCACGTGCGCGTGTCCGTGCTCGTGCCCGCGCGCAACGCCGCGGACACCCTCGAAGCCGCGCTCGACAGCGTGCTGGCCACCCCCGATGTGCCGCTCGAGCTGCTGGTGGTGGACGACGACTCGCGCGACGAGACTCGCGCCATGGTGGAGGGCATCGCCTCCCGAGACCGTCGCGTGCGGCTGCTGAGCGGGGTCGGTCGCGGCATCGCGGCCGCGCTCAACCAAGCCCTGCACGTTGCCCAGGGCGACTTCGTCGCGCGCATGGACGCCGACGACCTGAGCGACCCCGCGCGGCTCGGGGCTCAGCTCGACCACTTCGCGCTCGATGCCTCGGAGCGCATTGGTGCGCTGGGCACGCAGGTCTCCGTCTTCGGCAGCGAGCCCACGGACGGCTTCCGGCGCTTCCTCGAGTGGCAGAACGGCCTGCTCACCGCGGCCGAGCACGCGCGTGACCTGTTCATCGACTCGCCGCTGTGCCACCCGAGCGTGATGCTGCGGCGAGCCACGCTGCTGGCCGTGGGCGGCTATCGCGAGGGCGACTTCGCCGAGGACTACGACCTCTTCCTGCGGCTGCACCGCGCGGGGCTCACGCTCGAGAAGCTGCCGCGCGTGCTGCTGCAGTGGCGACGACACGAGCGGCAGACCACGTTCACCGACCCGCGCCTGAGCCCCGAGCGCATGCGCGCGTTGAAGGTCTCGCACCTGGCGCCGTTGCTCGCGGCGCATCCGCTGCGCGCTCGGCGCCGTCTCGTGCTGTGGGGCGCGGGCCGCGACGGGAAGCGGTTCGCGCGCGCGCTCACGAGCGCCGGGCAGCGCCCCGACAACTTCGTGGACGTGGACCCGAGGAAGATCGGTCAGACGGTGCATGGCGCGCGCGTGCTGCCCATGGAGGACCTCCGACTCGGTCACGACCACGTGGTGGCGGCCGTGGGTTCCGTGGGCGCCCGCGAGCTGATCCGCGCGTACCTGCTGAACGAGGGCTTCGTGGAAGGCCACGACTTCGTCGTCGTGGCGTGACCACTCACTCCGCCGCGAGGGCATAAAAAAAGCGGCTCGCCGAGACGAGCCGCTTTCCCTGCGGAAAGGGGTGGGCCACCGAGATGGCCCGGGAGCGAGGAACTCACTCCTTGATTTGACGGCGAATCTTGCCGAGCGCCTGCTCCTGCAGCTGGCGGATGCGCTCGCGCGACAGGTTGTACTTGTCGCCGATTTCCTTGAGCGTGAGCTCGTCCTCGTCGTCGAGGCCGAAGCGCCAGCGGAGGATGCGGGCCTCCATGGGCGTCAGCGTCTCGAGCAGGCGGCGAACTTCTTCGCTCCACTTCTGGCTGACCAGCTGCTCGTACGGGGTGGGGACGTTCTCCTGCTCGAGGAAGTCGATGAACTTACGGCCGTCCTCGTCGTTGACGGGGCGGTCGAGCGAGAACGGGGTCTCGGCCCAATAGCCCTTGATCTTCTAGAGCTTGTCGGCCGCGATGCCCGTCTCCTTCTAGAGATCCTCCGGCG
>CAZEAA010000279.1:1848-8153 GCA_964510015.1 uncultured Sandaracinaceae bacterium | reverse complement strand
GGGTGGTGAAGCCCAGGTCCAAGGGCGAGAGCAGGTGCGGAAAAGGCTGCGACATGAGTGGCTCCTATCTGTACGGCGTTTAGATGACACCCCGTCTGAACACTGTCAAGATCCAGCGCGATGCCCCCCAAGACCCCCGAGCGCTACCACCACGGCGACCTGCGCCCGGCACTCATGCGCGAGGCCCACGCCATGGTCCGCGAGGTGGGCCTCGACGGGCTCTCGCTGCGGCAGCTGGCCCTGCGCGTGGGGGTCAGCGCGTCCGCGCTCTACCATCACTTCGACAACAAGAACGCGCTGCTGTGCGCGCTGGCCGAGGAGGGCTTCACCAACCTCGACCACGTGGTCCGGGAGGCCGTGGGCGACAGCTCGGGCAGCCTGCGTGACCGGACCCTGCGCTTCGTGCGGGCCTACGTGGGCTACGCGGCGGCTCACCCCGAGATCTACGACCTGATGTTCGGCCGCAGCATCTGGAAGGCGGGCGAGCCCACCGAGAGCCTGCGGTCGCTCGCGTTCAGCACCTTCCGCCGCTACCTCGACTACGTGGCGGCGATGGACCCCGCGGTCGGTCGCGGCAAGGCGGGGCTGCGCCGCGCCCAAGCGCGCTGGGCCACCGTGCATGGGCTCTGTCGTCTCATGATCGACGGTGTCTACGCCGACGGCGCCGACCTCGCGGGCATGACCGCCGCGGCGGCGGACCTGCTGTCTGGCGCGAGCGACTGAGCGTCAGCCGAAGAAGTCGGCCGCGTCCGCGTAGCGAATGCCGAGAGAGCGCGCGAAGTCACGGTCGCTGTCCATGTCCCCCACCATGAGCAAGTGCTCACGGGCCAGCTGGTGGCGCTCGATGAGCGCGATGCCCATGCCCGGCAGCGGCTTGCGACAGAAGCACCCCACGGGGAACGCGGGGTGCGGGCAATAGGCCACCTCTTTGACGGGGAGCCCCAGCAGCTCGATGGTCCTCGCGAACGCGGCGTCGGCGTCCGCCGTGGTCAATGTCTCCGACGCGATGCCGCTCTGGTTCGACACGAGGAAGAGCTCGTACCCGTCCTCCACGTAGCGCTTCAGGACTTCACGGCGGCCGGGGAGCAGCTCCACGTCGTCCGCGCTGCGCGGGAAGATCTCGCCCGACTTCGTCTTGCGCAGCGTTCCGTCCACGTCGAGCAGCAGCCCGCGCCGGTGGTGGTGGGGCTGGGGGCGCCGCACGAAGGGGATCTCCTCGACCACCGCGAAGCCCTCGTCGAGCTGCGGGGCCTCGAACGTGGCGGCGTACTTGGCCATGGCGGCCGGCGGCGGCAGGTTGGGGTCGCTCTTGCCCAGCTCCTTGAGCTCGTCGGGGCCGAGCAGGCGGCCGTAGCGCTCGAGCACGCGCAGGACGACGTTGGCGTAGGCTTCGTGGATCGGCGTGGCGAGGTAACGGCAACGCACCGGGACACCGTGACGGTGCGCCATGCGGATCAGCGGGAAGCGAGAGACGCGCGTGGCGTAGGTGTTGTCGAGGATGACGCGCTGCTGGCCGGACGCGAGCAGCTCCCCGAGCTTCGGGATCAGGTCGTCCAGGTCGCCGCCCAACAGGTCGCGGTTGAGGCGGGCGTAGCCACGCTCGAGATAGCGGGCCACCTCCGACGACTTCCCCGCACCCTGGATGCCCATCATCACGACCACCTCGGGGCTGTCGCCGGGGCCCTCGTCCGCGACCAGCGCACGCAGGCCGGGCGGCGTGGTGGGCGGGGCGATGAGGGCTAGCGCCTCGGCCGTTGGGGTGAAGGTGATCTTGCTCGCGAGGTCCGCGCGGTCGCGCTCGTCGAGGCGAATGGAGAGCGCGCGCAGGCTCGACTCGACGCTGGCCCGCTTGGTGGCGCCGACGAGCGGGAGGACGGGTGGGCCGAGATCGACCAGGGCGGCGAGGGCGGCCTCGTGCGGGGGAACCTGGTGGCGCGTGGCGAGCGGCTTGACGGCGCGGTTCTTGAGCAGGTTCCCGGTCTTGGCGTGACCCCCGAGAGGGCGGTGCGCGAGGAAAGGAATCCCCAGCTGCTGGGCCAGCGCGACCAGACCATCGACGGCGGCGTGCCGGTCCATCACGCTGAGCTCGTTCTGGATGGCCCGCACCGGGAAGTGACGCTCGGCCTGACGGACCTCGGCGACGCTGGTGTTGCTCAGCCCGAGGTGCTCGATCTTCCCTTCTTTCTGGAGGGCGGCGAGCGCGCCTAGGCTGTCCTCGAGAGGCGTCTTGGGGTCGTTGGCGTGCAGCAGGAGGAGGAAGATCCGCTCCACGCCGAGGGCCGTGAGGCTGCCATCGACCATCTTGCGCAAGTGCTCGGGGCGGCCGTTCGGGACCCAGCGCCCCTTGGGGCGCGCGAGGCCAGCCTTGGTGATGACGCGCACCTCGTCACGCGGGCCGCTCCAGCCGTCGAGGGCGGCCCGGACCAGTCGCTCTCCGTAGTGGAGGTCTTTGTCATCGAGCCCGTACGAGTCGGCGGTGTCGAGCACGCGCACGCCTTCGTCGAGGGCAAAGCGGATGACGTCGATGGCGTCGGCTTCGGAGGGCCGACCCTCGGTCGAGAGGCGCAGCAGGCCGAGCGCCAGCGGGACGTGGAGCTCGCCGAGGATGCCGTACGGGTGCGGCGTGGTGGGCGTGGTGATCACCGTGGCACGAAGCCACATCGAGACATTCGGTGCAATGCTCTCGAGAGCGCTGGCGTGGGCGCTTGACGAGCGCGTGTGTTGGCGGCCGAACCTGCAATGAGGGCTTGGGCGGACCTCACTCCACGCCTGCAAACAGTGAGCTGGTGGTCATGCCGAGACCTGCGCCGATCCGGTGTAGCGATCGGAACGTGATGTTGATCCTCCCACTCTCGACTCGTGCCAGGTATGCGGGATCGAGCCCTGTGGCCTCCGACATAGCTTCGAGCGTCCACCCGCGACGGTCGCGCTCACGTCGAATTGCCGCCCCAAGCGCACGCAGCTCCCTCTCCGCTTCATCGGAGGTGTGGGATCGAGTTCCTGGACGGCGCGGCACAGGAATCTGTGAAGCGCGTGAAAGTGGAACTTGACCATGACATAAAAATCAATTACGTCGTCGAGTGCCGCAGCGTGTCGGATGCCCGCTTGCGTCAGAGGAGGTGACGACGATGCGAGCGAACAAAGTATCGGTGCTGGGTCTGGGGGACCTACGACGAGCAGTCGGGCGAGGGAGGGTTGAGGTGGCGACGCCTGGAGTCGAGGCGCTCAACCCGCTTTGGATCTTGCGACGCTCCGCGGCTCACAACCCTGGTGTCGTTTCCAGCCCGGACGCTGCACGCCTGGGCGCGACGGTGCGCGCCAACCAACTCGATCAGCCCATCTTCTCGGCCTGGCCGTGGGTGATCGCCGCGTTGGTGGGGTTGCTGGTCCCTGCGTGCGGCGGAACGAACTCCATCGAGATGGATGCAGGCTTGGACGTTGGAGCGTCGCCCGACGCGGCCGAGCCAGACATGGGCCTGCGACCGCCGTGCGCGAGGATGGTGCCGCTGCGGCTGTGGGTGACCGATCCCTCGGCGGTAGCGATGCTCTACCGCTTGGAGACCTGCGACGGGGAGTCTATGACGCTCGTCCCTGGCGATGGAGAATCGGTGTTCGACTACTACTCGCTCACGGAGAATGGCCAGTCGCTCAGCAGCGAGGCGGTGCCTTTCATCGAGCACTCTCTCGGCCAGCGCGCGTACGTCAGCCTGCTACTCGACTATTCGAGTTCGACCCAGGCGGTGTCCGACGATCTGCTGGACTCCGTGCAGCGCTTCGTGGAGGCGCTGCTTGAGTCGAGCCCTCGTGTGTGGATTGGGCTCGAACTCTTCGACGGCCGCACCGCCCCGGTGACCGTTCAGCTGCCGACGCCGGACCTGGCGGAGCTCACCGCCGCGGTCCAGCGGGTTCGGGATGGCGACGTGGGGGCGGGTCCGGACCCCGGCTCCACCAACCTCAACGGCGCCATCGCGTTGGCCGTGCCGGCGCTGCAGCAGCGGCAGGAGGAGGTCATCGCGCACAATCGAGGGGGCGTGGTCACCAGCGGCTTTGTGGTGGTGTTCACCGATGGGCGCGATACGGCGAACCTGGTCACACTTTCGAGCGCGGCGGACGCGGTGGCTGTCGGTCGCGAAGCGCGGGGTGTGGATGGCGAGCAAGCGAATGTGCAAACCTACGCGGTAGCGCTGCGGGGCACGGACTTTACGGCCAACGCGCGTGCGAGCTTGCTGGAGATCCTGGGCGGTGACGCGCGTTGGCTCAAAGAGGGAACACGCGATGAACTCGGCGAGCAGT
Organism: uncultured Sandaracinaceae bacterium; assembly: GCA_964510015.1. Classification (GTDB taxonomy): domain Bacteria; phylum Myxococcota_A; class Polyangia; order Polyangiales; family Houyiibacteriaceae; genus JADJJE01. The sequence goes on along the minus strand of CAZEAA010000279.1, from coordinate 3,860 downwards.
TCGAGTCCCTCGCGGCGACGATCGCGGGTCACGCGGAGGCCACCCACCTGCTCAAGTATTGCTCGGCGTCCCGCTCGGGGACGCGCGAGGTGCGCTTCGGGGTCTTGCCGACGCGTGGCGAGGTGCAGGAGCCCATCGTCTTCGGCTTCGACTCGGACGGCTTCGCAGGCGGGTGCGCGGCGTTCTTCGCGAGCGTCTGCGAGGGGAAGCAGTGTGGTGGCTTCAACTGTGGTGGCTGTGACGAGCGCTCCGAGGTGTGCACCAGCGCCGACCACTGCGAGAACGAGTGTCTGGAGCGTGATGCGTGCACGGGGCAGAGCATCACGAACGACCTGGGGTACGTCTTGGTCTGTGATCCGGCGCAGCTCGGCGTGGCCATCGCGTTGTGCGCCAGCGCGTGCGTGGACACGGAGCACGACCCGCTCCACTGTGGGGCGTGCGGAGTGGCGTGTCCCACCGGAGTGTCCTGTGTGGGCGGAGCCTGCGCATGCCCGAACGGGACGACTCTGTGCGACGGCGCTTGCCGTCCGGCGAGCTACTTTACGTCGACCTCGGACTGCGGGGCGTGCGGAGCGATGTGTCCCAGCGGCGTTCCTTGCACCGACGAGGCCTGCGCGTGCCCGAGCGGGACGACGGTGTGCAATGGCGCGTGCCGGAGCGCAGCGTACTTCGAGACTACGGACGCATGCGGAAGCTGCGGGAACGTATGCACGGCCAGCGAGTCGTGCGTGGGAGGCGTGTGCGCGTGCGCGGCGGGAACGACGTCGTGTGACGACGCTTGCCGTCCGGCGAGCTACTTTACGTCGACCTCGGACTGCGGGGCGTGCGGGGTGACGTGCTCGGGCGGGCTGCCGTGCACCAGCGGGGTGTGTGCGTGTCCGAGCGGGACGACGCTGTGCAATGGGGCGTGCCGCGCGGCGAGCTACTTCACGTCGACCTCGAACTGCGGCGGGTGCGGGAACGTGTGCGAAGCCGAGCAGGTGTGCTCTGGAGGTCAGTGCCAGAACGTGGTGTGTGAAAACGGGCAGTGCGGTGACACCTGCATCCCAGTAAAGACGCGTGACGTCTCGTTGACCACCGCTAGCGAGAACGTCGGCGTGCACGCCATCGACGTCACGCACGACGGCCATGTCGACATCGTCGCTGTCCATCAGGCGCCCCAGAGCGTCTACATCTACCCAGGCAATGGCGCTGGCGGATTCGGGACTGTCATCTCCCTTGCCAATGTGGGCCGCAGCCACGGCGACGCTGCCTTCGGCGACTTCACTGGGGACGGACGTACGGACATCGTCGTCTCACAGCCCGACTCATCGAGCATCCGGCTGATCCGGCGCACGGCTAGCGGATTCATGCTCGACACCGCGATCGCTCAGACAGGGACGCCACGCTCCCTCCAGGCGCTTGACTACGACCACGATGGAGACCTCGACCTGCTCCTGTACCTGGCGGCTTCTCAGTGCTTCGTCGTACGGCTTGGAGACGGCGTGGGAGGGTTCGGTGCGGCAGGGGGCTGCGTCCTGACGCCCGGTAGCTCTGATTACAACCCATATCGCATCGCGGTGCTGGATTGGGATGGAGACGGATACGGCGACATCGCCGAGGCACACACCACGGCCGACGTCCGCGTGTGGAGGACCACCGGAACTGGCGTGACCTTGCTGACGTCGGTGCCCTACCCCGGTGGAGTTTATGCGCTGCAAGCGCTGGACTTGGGCGGTCAGTTCACGCTCGCGATCCTTGGGCCTGACAAGAATGGGCCCGTGACGTTCCTCGGTGCCGACGCACAAGGCAACGCCGTGCCGCGCTGCGAAGGCACGGCGCTCGCCGCGCCGCTGACCACGCCTGTCGGCAACATCCAAGGGCACGCGTCGTTTGTTGGCGACTTCGATGAAGACGGAACCCCTGAGCGGATCTGGCGCCTCCCGCTTGTCGCCACGGGTGTGTCGTACATCCACGTCGGTCTCCCCTGAGCCCTAGCCTAGCCTCGCGTCTCGTTGACAGCCACCGCAGGC
>CAZEAA010000279.1:0-1838 GCA_964510015.1 uncultured Sandaracinaceae bacterium | reverse complement strand
CCCCCCCCCCCCCCCCCACCCCCCCCCTCCCTTCCCCCCCCCCCCCGGGACCACACCCCCCCGCGAGGCTGGCAACCACGTGCTGACCACCGTGGTTGCTCTCGAACGCTCGCTCGAGCTGCAGGCCAAGGTCGCGCACGCGGGCCGGCGGTGTGAGCAGCACCGCGCGCGAGCCCACGGGCAGGTCACGCACCAGCGTGCCCACCCGCTGATACAGGTTCTGGAGCGTGCGCACGTCGCCCACGCGCAGACCGTAGGGAGGGTTCGTGACCAGGGTGCGCGCGCCCAAGGTGCCGTCGGTGAAGACGGGCGCGTCGCTGACGGCCGCCACGGTGAAGGTGATGAGCTTGGCCACCCCGGCGCGCTCGGCGTTGTCGCGCGCCGACTCGATCACCCCGGCGTCCCGGTCGGAGCCCAGCAGGCGTGGCAGCTCCGCCCGCGTGGCGGCGCTCATGCGCTCGCGCACCGCGGCGAAGCGCTTCGGGTCGAAGCACGGCGCCGCTTCGAAGGCGAACGCACGCCCCGCCCCGGGCGAGCGCCCGGAAGCCAGCAACGCGGCCTCGATCATCACGGTGCCCGCGCCGCAGAACGGGTCGCCGAGCGGCGTGTCGCCTGCCCAGCCCGAGGCCACCACCAGCGCGCGCGCGAGGTCGGCGCGCAACGGCGCCTTGCCCGTGGCCAGGCGGTAGCCGCGTCGGTAGAGGGGCTCGCCGCTGGTGTCCACGCTCACGCTGAACTGGTTCTCGCTACCGTCCACGTGCACGCGCGCGTGCGGCTCGGTGCTGTCGGGCTCGAGGGCGTCCACGCTCGGCACGCCGAGGGCCTCGGCGATGGCGCGACGCGTGCGGTCCGCGATGGCCTTGGTGTGATAGAGGCGGCTGCGCAGGCTGCGCACGCGCACGTCCACCGCCACACCGCGCGGGATCCACGTCTTCCATTCCAGCTGCTTCAGCTTGCGCACCAGCTGCGGGAACTGCGACGCCGAGAAGCTGCCCAGCTCCACGCGCACACTGGTGGCGAGGCCGAGGCCGAGGTTCAGCGCGCCCAGCACGGACTGCGCATCCGCGGTGCCGAGCTCCACGCGCACGCCGTCAGCCGCCACGCTGACCGTGAGGCCCGTGAGGTCCAGCCGCGCCAACAATGCGCTCACCTCCGCCGCAAGCAGCTTCTCGAGGCCGGGCGCGCAGGTCACCAGGAGCGTCATGGGGTCAACGGTATCCGCGCTGCGCGAGCGCCTGCCGGCCCTTCGCGATCTTCACGCGCAGCGGCAGGATGAAGTCCATGCTGACCGTGTGCGTGTTCTGCGACTGCGCGCGGGTGGTGTGCCACTTCGACAGCGAGAGGCGCGCGATGGCGCGGATGAACTCGGCCCCGTCGCTGCCGTACTTCATGCGGAAGTTCAGCAGTCCGAACGCGCTGGTCACCACCTCGAGCTCGCCTGGCGTGATGTTGCCGAGGGCCACTTCATCCAAGAGGTGGGCCCGCAGGATGCGCCCGCGGCGCCGCACCAGCGCGATGATCATGCCGATGAACGCGGTGACGAACGCGAACCAGATCAGGATGCTGAAGCAGAAGATGGCGCCGCCCTGGTCGCTCATGCCGGCGAACGTGGCGCCGCCGTTCCACATGGCGTGCAGCATCACGGCGAGGCCGTAGCCGAAGAGCGGCCCGAGCATGCGCACCACGCGGTTGTTGCCCTCGCGCGCGAGGCCGAAGCCGATGCCGGTCATGGAGGTGTAGACCGGGTGACCCCAGGGGAAGAGGATGCCGCGCAGCACGAAGTTGGCGCCCATCCCCGCGAGGCCGCCGTCGGCTGCGGCGCGCCCGTAGTAGAGGAC
>CAZEAA010000278.1:5591-8156 GCA_964510015.1 uncultured Sandaracinaceae bacterium | reverse complement strand
GGCTCGAAATACTGGCGTATTCCTTCGCCCGTCCGCTGTGGGCGCGCTCGCGCTGGGGCGATTTATCGACGCCCTTGAGCGCCCGAGGCCCGGGCTGCGGCGTGTACACTTTCGTGGTGCGCAGCCGCCCCGATCTGACCGTGTTCCTGACCCCGACGCAGGTCTGCCCCGGCGAGCGCCTGCGGGCCCGCGTGCAGCTGCTGAGCCACGGCGAGACGCCGTACGACGCCATCGACGTGGTGTTGGTGGGCAGCGAGTCGCGCTACAAGTCCACCACGAGCGACAACGACAGCAGCACGCGGCACTACCACCGTCGCGAGGTGCTGCGGCTCGGGGTGAGCTTTCCGCCGGGGGTGCTCGCGCCGGGGCTGTGGGAGCGCGAGGTCACGTTCGACATCCCGCGCGACGCGCCGCCCACGTACAGCAGCTCGCTCGCCACCATCGGATACGAGCTCGAGGTGCGCGTGCACATCCCTTGGTGGCCCGACCGCCGTGAGCGCTACAAGGTCCCGGTGCAGGCGTTGGCGGTGGATCCCGGGGCGCCCCGCCCGCAGATCTTCACCACGCAGGCGGGCGACTCGCGCGGAGACGCGCCCGTCTTGGAGCTCTCGCTCGAAGACGACCGGCTGCGCCTCGGTGGCACGCTGGCCGGCGCGGTGGCCGTGACGGGTCTCCGTGGGCGACGCATCCGGCGCATCGAGATCGTCTGCGTCACGCGCGAGACCGCGCTGGTGAAGAGCAGCGCGGGCCCCACGGATGTGAGCCGCTCGAAGTGGGTCATCCACGAAGGCACACCGACCGAGGGGGCATCGCTGCCCTTTCGGCTGGCCATCCCGCCCGGGCTGTCGCCCAGCTTCCGCTCGCCCTTCATCCAGGTGGATCACGCCATCGAGGCCGTGGCCGTGGTCGCGCTCGGCAACGACATCGCGCTGCGCGTGCCGGCCCTCGCGCTTCGTTCTGCGGCGGCTCGGCCCAGCGCTCCGGTGCCGCTGATCGGGAGCGCGCGTCACCTGGGCGTGTGGCAGGCCGCGGTCGAGCAGGTGCGGAAGGCCCAGACCGGGGGCGTGACGGACATCCACTTCGACCCCACGCGGGCCGCAGCGAGCTTCAGTGTGGGGGACGTGGCCGTGAGCACCGCCGAAGAGCAGCGTGCGGTGCGGCGGCGGGCTCGCGCAGGCGTCACGGGCGGCGTGCCGGCGTCCGACGGTGGACCCTGCTTGGTGGCCGAGCTGACGTGGCCCGCTCTCGGGCTCGACCTGCGCATGGCGGAGCGGCGCTGGACCGACTTCGGGCAGCGCTCTCCCGCCTTCGATGCGGAGCTGGCCAAGCGCTTCACCCTGCGTGCGCGCGAGCCCGAGCAGGCGGCCCGCTTCCTGGACGCGGGGCTGCGAGACTGGCTGCTCACCTTCGACGAGGTCGGCCTCGACGACGAGGGCCTGGTGGTGCTGCGTCGCGGCGGTGTCTACAAGGTGGACGGGCTGGTGCGCTTCCTCGTGCAGGTGCAACAGCTGGCCACGCAGGTGGCCCGCGCCGCCGCCAGCATCCCGCCGCCGGCTGCGCTCGAGGGCACGGCCGCCGCGTGGCGCAGCTTTGCCGCGAGCCGCGGGGTGCGGCTGCGCCCGGGAGACCTCGCCCTCACCGGCTGGTCGCTGCGTGGCGTGCCGCTGTCGCTCACGCATCGCTTCGAAGAGCAGCGTGTGGTGGCGAGCGAGCTGACCACGCCGCTGCCCTCGGGTGCCGACCCGGCCGCATGGCGCGACGCGCTCGGCACCGCCACGGGCAGCGCCGCCTTCGTGGAGGCGGGCCAGGCCGGCGTGACCCTGCCGCCGCCGGTCGAGCCGCCGTCGCTGCTGCCCATCGCCGAGGCGTTCACGAGCGCGGTGGGGAAGCTCGTGGGTGGCGAGAGCAGTCCATACCGCTGAGGGCGCAAGTTTCTGCTAACCCCCGCTGCGTTTGCGCCGTAGAACGGGGGATGGCGCTCGCCTCGTCCCCGCCAGCACCCCTCACCTCGGTCTCGCTCGACCACTCGGTGGGTGCCTGGAACAACATCCTCATCGCCTACTTCCCGGATCGCGTCACGGTGGACGCGCTGGCCGCGGTGCACGACGCCAACCTGGCGCTGCGCGAGACGTACCCCACGGGCACCACCACGCTGAGCATCGTGCGGGCGGGCATGCCCATGCCGCGCTCCGATGCGCGCCAGTTCGCGGCCAAGATCGGTCGTGAGGCCACGCCCCACCTGCGCGGCGAGTGCATCATCATCGACGGACACCCGCTGTGGGCGCGCACCGCGCGGACCGTGCTCTACACCATCGAGCTACTGGTGACGCCGCTGCACCCGCGCGCCGTGTTCGACTCCGTGGAGCAGGGCTATCCGTGGGCGCTGGCGCGGGCGGGCCACGACGAGAGCGAAGCCCCCACGCTGCGTGAGGCGACCACGGCGATCATCGCCGCGAACCACCGCCTGCGTTAGGCGCCGTCAGCCGAGGCTCAGTCCGCGCAGCCGACGGTCACCTGCGCGATGCCGGCCGGGGGCGTGGAGAGCGTGGCCGCGAAGCTGTCCGC
>CAZEAA010000278.1:0-5581 GCA_964510015.1 uncultured Sandaracinaceae bacterium | reverse complement strand
CACCGACACCGCGTGCGAGTCCGGCGCCACCCCGAGGGCCTCGGCGGCGCCCGCGTCGCACGAGAGCTCGCCGACGGAGACCTGGATGGAGCGCTCGCGCAGGGGTGCGGCGGCTTCTTCGAGCGCGGGCGAGCCGGCCTCGGCCACCACCACGTAGACGCCGAAGAGCGAGGCGCCGTGCGTGGGCGCCACCTCTCCGACGGCCGTGGTCTGGCTCATGGACTCACTGCCGGTGGACTCTTCGCCACCCTCGGGGGTGGACTCACCGCCGCACGCAGCGAGGGCGAGGAGCAGGGACGTCATCAAGGCAAGGCGGAGGGAGTGGGTCATGGGGCGCGAGCATACATTCTGTGACGGAACCTGTCGCCGGGTCCGAGTAGCATCGAGACGCGATGCCCAAGAAGAAGCCGCGCTACATGGACGCATCGCTCTCCGAGGCGCAGCTCGTGGTGCTGGGGGTGGCCGCTCCGCTGCTGGCCATGAACGACCTTCCCGCCACGCGCTTCGGGGGCTACCGCCTGGGCGAGCCGAGCGCCACGCACCAGCTCGCGGGCCTCTCCATGTTGCCGAGCGCTGCGGGGCAGAAGCGCGTCGAGCAAGCGCTCGCGCGTGGCGTGCGGGAACAGCCGGCGTGGACCCTCGGTCGCGCGGCCGCATGGGCTTCGTTCGCGTACGCCGCGCGCGCCTTCGATGCATCGTTGGCGTGGGGCTACATGCTAACGGCGGCGCGTGCGGTCCAAGCGGCGCACACGGGCTGGGAAGACTTCGCCGAGGCCTACGCCACAGCGCGCGTGGCGTGGCGGGGCGCGTCGGGGGAACCCGAAGGCTACGAAGCCAAGGTGTTCGCCAAGCTGCTGAAGGACCCCGAGTCGCCGTGGCTGCGTGCGCGCTTCACGACGTCGCTCGCCGCCGTCCCGCCGCCCGTCGTCTCCGTGCCCGAAGCGAAGCGCGTGGCCGACAGCGCAGAGCTTCGTGTGGCGCTCGCGACGGCCCAGCCCGGCGACCACGTCCTGCTCGCCGCCGGCGAGTACACCGGCCCATTCGAGCTGGACACGGACGTCTCGCTGAGCACCACGCGCGCCCACAAGGCCGTGCTCACGGGGCTGGTGAGCGTGGACGACGCCGGAGTGCTGCTGGATGGACTGGTCTTTAGCGACGGCGGTCTCGTGGCGCAGCGCGGCGCGGTGGTGCACGCGCGGCGCTGCCGCATCCACGGGGGTCGCGTGGGCATGGTGGCGACGGGAAAGGACACGCACCTCTTCGCCTCCGACGTGCGTGTGGACGCTCCCACGGAGTACGGCGTGATCATCGACAAGAGCGCGTACGCCGAGCTCGAGCGCGTGCGTGTGCGCGGCGGCGAGCACAGCGCCGTGTCCATCGAGGGGAAGGCCACGGCGCACGTGCGCGAGTGCGACGTCGCCAGCGCTGGAGAGGCGGGACTGCACGTGCACGCGGCGACCGCTACGGTGACGGGAGGCCGCTTCGTGAACAGTGGCCAGTCGGCGCTGCTGGCCCGCGCGAAGGCCCGCGTGGTGGTCACGGGCACGTGCTTCGAGCGCACGCAGCAGTCGCTGGTGGCCGTACGCGGTGGCTCGGACGTCACGCTGAACGACTGCACCCTGCGGCGCGCCGCCGTGGCGGGCATCGACGTGGCGGACACCGGCTCTCGCCTCTCGGCGAGGAAGTGCAGCGTGAACGACGCGCGCAGCAGCGGCGCGATCGTGGCCAAGGGGCACATCTCGCTCAGCGACTGCCGCATCACCGGGGCCAGCTACGACGCGGTCACCGTGAGGGACGGCGGGCGCGTGGCGGTGCAGGGCGGTGTCCTCACCGACGTGAGAGGCGCGGGCGTGTCCGTTGCCGCGACGGCGCGGGCCAACGTTCGCGGCACGACCATTCGCGACGTGGACCGCGGTGTGCGGGTGGAGGCCGAGGGGCGGGCCGGGCTCCACGGCGTGCGCGTGTGCGCGCGCGACACGGCGGTGACGGTGCTCGGCGCGCTGGCCATGCTGGAGACGACGCTCGAGGGCGCTTCGCGGCTCCAGCTGGAGGTGATCGGAGGGCGCGTCTCGGCCGTGCGCACGCGCTTCACAGACGCGGCGGACACCGCCATCGCCACGGCGGGCGACGCGCGCGTCTCGCTCCACGAGTGCCAGGTGAAGGGTGGCGAGCTGTCCATCCTCGCGGAGGACAAGTCGCTCGTGCGCGCGTCCCACACCGAGCTCTCGGATTTCACGTTGGCTGCCGTGTCGGCGCAGCCCGGCGAGGTCCACCTCGAGCACTGCGTGGTGCGCGGGGGGGGCAACGGCGTCGAAGCGGTGGGCGGGCGGGTGGTGCTGCGCGACTCGTGGGTGGACGCGAACGAGACGGCAGCCTCGGCGGAAGACGTGGGCCGCATCGAAGTGCACGGCGGCAGCATCACCGCCGGGACGGGCTTTGCCTGCGAGGCGGAGTCGGCGGCCACCGTCCGCGTGACCGACGCGCAGGTGTCTCCTGGCGAGCACGGACTCACGCGCGGCGATGTGCTGATCACGCCTGCCTCCAAGGGAGATCCCAAGAAGCGCGGGGCCGAGCGAAAGCCCGCAGAGCCCGCGCCGCTGCCGTTCGACGTGTCGCTGTGGGAGGACCAATTCAGCGTCTTCATCAGCGACCCGTGGACGGTCCTCGCGCCAAGCGGCGACGTGCTCGGCGATCCTGAGTACGCCAACGGTCACCGGCTCGGGGGGCTGGTGGAGCGCATCGCCGCGGCCGAGTCCCTCGAGGGGGTGCACACCGACCCGGAGGCGGACAGCTGCACCATCCTCTGCGCAGACTACGCGGTGTTGCGCCGCGTGCTCACCAGCTTGAACGAAGCGGTGCGCGACCACGAACGCCTGCGGCCGTTGGTCGCCAAGAAGCGCTGACACCGCCGTGGCGTTCGGAGCCGCAGGTCTTGCGGGGCTCACGCTCCGCGGCGATCCTGAGATGTGCCCTCGCTCGCCACCCACCAGGGACGTCGCACCACGACCTCGGTCCGGCTCGCGCTCGCCCTGTTGGTCGCGTGCACAGCGGCCGCGCTGCTGCACCACCCGGGTACCAGCAACGCCCAGCCTCCGTGTGATCGCGAGGCCCTCGTGGCTGCGGCGGCCACGCTCGCGCCCGGCGACCTCCGGCTCCCGCCTCATGGTCAACGCAGCCGACGGTGCTTGCACGTCGGCGACGGTGCCGTGGCGCTGGGCACGCCTGCGCCGGTGTCCCTTCCCGGTGCGCCATGCGTCATCGCGGTCACGTTTCGTCGCACGGTGATGCTCAACGAGACCTGCGGCTACGACGTGCACAACGAGCCGCTCGAGTTCACTGGGGTGGCGCTGCGTCGGGCGGGGTCGCGCTGGCGCACCATCACCGCGACGCACCTGCCCATGCGTGACCTGGCCGCCCTGACGGTGAGCGAGGACGGAAGGTCGATGCAGCTGGAGGGCAGGTCGTTACGGCTGCGCGGTGGTCGCCTCGTGCTGCGGGCGCAGGCGGCAACGCCCTGAGTTGCAGCCGGGTTGTGGGGACTCAGTCGTTGCGGATCCCGTCCCAGTCGCCTCCCTCTTCCTCGTCTTCGCTCTCCTCGTCCTCGTCTTCGTCGCCCTCTCCCTCTTCCTCGTCTTCGCTCTCCTCTTCGCTCTCGTCTTCCTCCTCGTCTCCCTCTTCCTCTTCCTCTTCCTCTCCGTCGTTCTCGCCGCTCGCGTCCACCTGCCAGGCCTCCACCAGGGTGGCCAGCACCGTCTCCTCCTCCTCGGTGTCGACGCTCACGATCTCTTGCACCGCGCTCACGATGGCCGCGAGCACCCGCGCAGGCACGTACTCCGCGAACACCGCCACGGTGTCGTCGAACGCGCCGTCGTCCTTCTCGATGCGCTTGCTCGCCTTGCGCAGCACCTTCTCCGCGTCGAGCGAGATGCCGAGGCCCTCGTGAACGCGCTCCAGCACGGTCACGATGCCGGTCAGCTCGTCGTCGTCGATCTCACCGTCGGAGCCCGCGGCGAACAGCAGGATCAGCGCCAGCCGCGTCTCGAACGGGATGTCGCCCATGGCGTCGCGCATCGCAGCGAACTCTTCGTCGCTCATGGCCGCGAGCTCGCTGTCCACGTCTTCGATCAGCGACTCTTCGTCGTCCTCCCACGTGCTCTCGTCGATCTCGGGCTCCTCCACGCGCCGGATGATCCAGCTGTCGCCGTCGTTGAAGCGCGGGTTCATCAGGTACGCATACGGGATGTAGCAGTAGCCCTCGTCGCCCCACTCGTCGCCCCACGAGTTGCGCACGATGAACACCTGGTCGCGGTCCGAGTAGCCCACGCACAGCATGGCGTGGCCGCCGTGATCTTCGCGCGACGCTTCCCGCGGGGAGGGCGCCGGCACCATGCCCGGGCGGCGATGCGCGTCGAAGCTCTCGTACAGGCTCAGGCCGAAGATGATCGGGTGGCCCTCGGCCAGCGCGGCCTTCCACGCCTCGAGGCGCGTGGGCACCAAGGCCACGTCCTCCACCAAGAAGGCGCTCGCCTCCTCGAAGGCGTCCTCGGACGGAGCGTCGTTCACGATGTCGTCGTCGAACGGCCAGGTCTCTTCGGAGCACGCGCCGTACTGCTTGAGCGCCTCGATGGCCGCGGCGATCATGGTGCCGCCGTCCTCCAGCTCGGGCGCGTCGGCCGGGTCCACCTCGTCGGCGATCGCGCGCGCCACGTAGTAGATGAACAGGCGGCTCACGTCGTACGCGTCGTCCTGCCGGTGCTGCTTGACCAGGTACTCGTAGGCGCCCGCCACCGCGTTCGCCACGCAGCTGCTGGTGTCGCTCTGGTTCTCCACCGGCGTCATCTGCGAGCGCAGGTCCACGCGCTTCGGCAGGCTGTTCTCGCTCACGCGCGACGCGGCGAAGCGCTTGCCCTGCCAGGCCTGCTTGGGTTTCTTGTAGCCGGAGAGCTTGCGGAGGGTGCCGTCGGGACGTTCGTAGGTGTGGGTCACGGGCCCGAGACTACTCAGTCGCGGCGCCGCTCACACCAGAATCCGACGTTGGAGACGGATTCTCTCCTCTATCGAGTCTGGCCCGGGCGCTGCCAGAGCTGCAGCGCGTGAGGTTGAACCACGAGTCTCCCGTCCGAGGCGGCGACCGCGTCCGCGGTGACGAAGCCACTCTCGGTGTCCAGCACGGGCGCCCACTCGGCCTCGCCCAGACTGTGCGGGATCACGTAGCTCACGGCCTCGCTGCCCGCGTTGAAGAACAGGTAGAAGCTGCTGTCCGTGACGGCCTCGCCGCGCGGGCCGGGTGCCGTGATCGCGTCGCCGTTCAAGAACACACCCAGCGCGCGCGCGAAGGGCACGTGCCAGTCGTGCTCGCTCATCGGCTCGCCGTCGGGCCTGAACCAACCGATGTCGGTGAGCGACGCCTCGCTCGACGCCACCCCTTCGAACCAGCGCCGTCGCCGGAAGACGGGGTGCTCGCGGCGCAGCTGAATCACGCGCTCGCAGAAGCGCTCGAGTTCCGCGTCGCCGTTCGCCCAGTCCGTCCACGAGACCTCGTTGTCCTGGCAGTAGGCGTTGTTGTTGCCCTGCTGCGTGC
>CAZEAA010000277.1:0-8178 GCA_964510015.1 uncultured Sandaracinaceae bacterium | reverse complement strand
GAAAGGTCACACGCCCGCGCACATTCGGTACGCGGCTGACACCTGACCGTCACGCTCGATCCCTAAAACGCACTCACCGTGTTCAACGACTTCGACCAAGACGCAGAGAAAGAGGAAGGCCGCGGCCGCCGCGCTGCGTCCCTCATGATCTCGGGGCTCGTCTTCCTCCTGCTGGGCTCCGCGCTGGCCGCCACCATGGCCACCGTGCGCGCCATGCAGCCGCACCGGCCCGACCGCGAGGTCACCTTCGAGGAGCTGCCCGTCGCCGCGCCCGAGCCCGAAGAGGCCCCGCCTCCGCCGCCTCCGCCGCCGCCCGTGCGTCGCGCGCCGAACGAGCCCGTGGGCCAGCGCCCGGTGCTGGACGGTCCGCCCAGCGGCATCCCCGACGAGCGCCCGGAAGAAGCCGAGGGCGAGCTCGCCGCGGTGAACCACGTGGGCCCCATCGAGAACGGCGCCGTGATGGGTGAAGGCGATGGCCCGGCCGTCCCGCCCCGCCCCGAGACCCCGCGCGTGGTGGAGCTGCCCCGCACCGTGGAGCGCGCCCCCGAGCAGGAGCGCGAGACCATCCGCCGCGCCCGCTTCCTGGCCGACCAGAGCGGCTGCCGCAGCCTGATCATCCCCGACCAGGTGGGCGCCGCGCTCGGCGCTCGCACCGTGACCATCCGCGTGCGTGCGCTGGTGGGCACCGACGGCCGCGTGATGAACGCGAGCGTGGTGGAGGGCGACGCCGCCGTTCCCAACGCGCTGGTCATCGACTGCGCCACCGAGTGGGTCTTCGCGCCCGCCACCCTCCCGGACGGCACCGCCGTCCCCTACCCCGCCATTCGCACCTTCGTGATCACGCCGCGCACCTGAGCGGCCCGCAAGAGAGAGAAAAAACATCATGGATATGGACGTCGTTCACCTCTGGGCCAGCATGAACAACCTGGTTCGTGGCGTGGTCATCGTGCTCACGCTGCAGGCGTTGTCGTGCATCGCGGTCGTCGTCGACCGGCTCATCCTGCTCTTCATGAGCGCTCGCAAGTCGCGCGCCTTCGCCAAGGCCGCCGGGCGCAAGCTCGCCGCGGGTGACCACGAGGCCGTGATCGCCATCGCCAAGGAGAACCAGGGCAGCCACCTCGCGAACTTCATCGAGACCGGCCTCTCGGTGTTCGTGGCGCGCGTCAGCGAAGGTCACAGCCGCGAGAAGGCCGCCGAGCTGGCCAACCGCGCGCTCGAGCGCCGTGGCGAGCAGCTCTCCGCGAGCCTCAACCGCGGCATGAACGTGCTGGCCTCCACCGGCAGCACGGCGCCCTTCGTCGGTCTGCTCGGCACGGTGCTCGGCATCTTGAACGCCTTCAAGCTCATCTCGCAGGACGGCGGCGGCGGCATCGGCACCATCGGCGCGGCCATCGGCGAGGCGCTCATCGTGACCGGCTACGGCCTCGCGGTGGCCATCCCCACCGTGCTCCTCTTCAACTACCTGAGCGGCCGCATCGCGAAGTACGAGGCGGGCCTCGCCAACGCCGGCAGCGAGCTCATCGACCAGCTCGAGGCCGGCTCCTACAAGCGGCTGGCCGACAGCGACGCGCCGCCCGCGCACGCGACCCAGAACACCACCGTCGCGCTGGCCTGAGGAACAAATGGGACTCTCTCGCAAAGGCAACAACCGTCCGCGTCCGGCCATGAACGTGACGCCGCTCGTCGACGTCGTGCTCGTGCTGCTCATCATCTTCATGGTGGTGCTGCCCGCGATGGAAGAGGGTCTCAGCATCGACGTGCCCAGCATCTCGCACCAGGACGAGGACCAGGACTCCGAGATGGAGCCCTTCCTGCTCTCCATCACGCGTGACGGCAGCTACTACTTCGACACCACCGCCATCCGGCAGGCCGAGTTCGAGCGCTACCTGCGCCAGCAGCACACCGCCCAGCCGCGCCGCAAGATCGTGCTGCGCGCCGACAGCGCGGTGCCGTACGTGAAGGTGCGCGAGATGATGCACCTCTGCCGCGAGATCGGCTTCCCCGGCGTGTCACTGCGCGTGAACGCCCGCCCGACCGAGGGCGCTCAGGCCAGCGCAGGCCACGCGCCGAGCGGCACCCTCGTGGCGAGCCACGGCAACTGAGAGCACCAGGAGACCAACGTCATGGGCATGGATCTCGACACAGGCAAAAAGAAGAAGAAGGGCGTCGGCACGCCCGAGATGAACGTCACGCCGCTGGTGGACGTGGTCTTGGTGCTGCTGATCATCTTCATGGTGGTCATGCCCATGATGCACGCCAAGTTCTGGATTCACGTGCCGCCCAAGCCGGACGAGAACGCCCAGGTGGCGCCGCCGGACCCGAACGCGCTCCAGCCCATCGTGGTGACCGTGAACGCGCAGGGGCACATCCAGATCAACCAGGACGTGTACCCGGACGACGTCTTCCCCCAGCGCCTGCGCGGCATGTTGGTCGCGCGCAACGAGCGCAAGGTCTACTTCGACGCGGCCGACAACGTGCCCTTCGAGCGCGCGATGGACGTGATGGACCTCGCGCGCGGCGGCGGCGCCGCCCACATCGCAGTCATGACGGAGCGCCTGAACTAAGCCTCCGTTCTTCCCCCCTGGGCTGGGCTCGCTCGAGGCGAACGCCCCCCGAGAATCCCGATGAGGTTTCGTGTGAATCGCAACGTACGTTGGTGCGTGAGGGCGCGGTCCGTCCGCGCGTTGGTGGCGCTCTTGATGCTGGCCGGCGAGCTGCCGCGTGCCGAGGCACAAGACGCGGGGGTGCCCGACGCAGGCGCGCCGAATGCGGGGGCTGCCGATGCAGGCGTGGTGGCAGACGCCGCGCCGGCCGACGAGACCGCGCCCCCCGCAGAGCCCGCAGAAGAGCCCGCGCCCGAGGCGGACCCCGTGCCCGAGCCTGCCCCGGAGGTGCCCACGGGGCCGGTGGTCACCCGCGAGATCGACACGACCACCGGCATCGGTGGCCAGATCCTCGACTCCGCCACGCAGCTGCCGCTGGCCGACGCGCCGGTGATCGTGCAGCGCGAAGGCAGCCCGCCCGAGACCACGCTCACCGACGCCGAGGGCAACTTCCACCTCTACGTGCGGCCCGGTCGCTACACCGTCCGCAGCTACTACGACCTCTACCACGGCGCGCGCATCATCACGCGCGTCGCGCAGGGCCGCATCACGCCGCTGCGCCTGTTGCTCGACCCGATCAACGAGGAGAGCGACGTGGCCGTGGACGCCGTGGAGGTGACGTACCGCGCGGACATGTCGGGGGAGTCCGCAGGTCAGGCGATTCAGCAGGCGGCCGCCGTGGCGCAGGACATCAACACGTCCGAGGGCATGAGCCGTGGTGGCGCCAGTAACGCGTCGGATGGCGCGCGTCAGGTGGCAGGCGTTCTGATCGAGAACGACCAGCCCATCATCCGCGGCCTGCAGGGCCAGTACGTCCAGGTGCTGCTGAACGGCACGCCGGTGCCCAGCACCGACCCCGAACTCCCGGGTGTGGACCTCGACCTCTTCCCCACGAGCATCATCGAGAACCTGGCGGTGCTGAAGACGTTCCTGCCGGAGATGAGCGCGTCGTGGGCAGGTGGCGTGGTGGACATCCGCACCATTCGGTATCCCAACGAGTTCTTGTTGGAGCTCGGTGTGAGCGTCGGCGCCAACACGCAGACCACCTTCCGACCGACGCTCGACTACGACGGCGGCCGCTTCGACAATACGGGCTTCGACCGCTCCCGCGAGCTGCCGAACACCGTCCCCGATCAGCTGGTCTCGTATGGACGCGGCGACCCGTTCACGTTGGAAGAGGCGAACGCCATCGGGCGCACCCTCAACAACACCTGGCAGTACGAGCGCAGCACCGCCATCCCGAACCTCAGCGTGGGTGGCTCGCTCGGAAACTCGCACTCCCTCGGCGAGGGGCGTCGCTTCGGATACTTGCTGACGGCGGGTTACGGCATCGACACCACGCGCGAGACGGGCATCAACCGTTACCGGCCCACCTTCGACACCGACGGCTCCCTCGTCGAGTACAACAGACTCCGCACGGAGCTCGGGCAGCGCAGCGTGGACGTGAACGTGCTCGGGACCGCCTCGGTGGATCTGACGGCGGACAGCTCCATCAGCTTGCTGGCGCTCTTCAACCGCAGCACCGAGGACAACGTCGAGTTCCAGCAGGGAACGCTGGCTGAGATCAGCACGGCCAGCATCACCACGCGTTGGCAGCTCCAGTACTTGGCGCGCACGCTCTTCTTCACCCAGCTGCGTGGCGACCACCGCAACCTGGGCAACACCGAGCTGAGGCTTCGCTGGACCGCGTTCGCTGGGCTCGGTCGACGCGACGAGCCCGACCGCCGTTCGGTGGCCTACGGCCAGGACAACAACCGCTGGCTGCAGCGGGCGGGCTCCGGCGAGCGCTTCTTCAGCGACCTCGAGCAGCGGGACTTCGGGTTCGACACCAACCTGCAGGTGCCCCTGTGGTCCACTAGCGCGGGCGAGGCGCAAGTGACGCTGGGCGGCACGTTCCGCCACTCCGAGCGCACCCTCCTGAACCGGCGCTTCCGCATGCAGCAGAACGGGAACGGGGAAGAGCTCGACTTCTCGTTGCCCGTCGAAGACCTCTTCAGCGAAGAGGGCATCGGCACGCTCACCCGCTTCAAGGAGTACACGCGGGCCGACGACAGCTACACCTCGGCGCAGTCGCTGTACGCGGGCTTCTTGAGCCTGGACACGCCCATCATCTCACGCCTGACACTGAATGCTGGCGCCCGCTTCGAGGTCTTCGACCAGTTCGTGGAGTCCAGCAGTCCTGTCGAGGTGGTGGAGGATCCGGCCCGCACGGACCGCACGGACTGGAACGTGCTTCCTGCGGCAGCCCTGAAGTACAGCCTGGCCGACGACATGAACCTCCGCCTCTCCTACGGCATGACGATGGTGCGTGCCCAGGTCCGTCAGCTCGCGCCGTTTCAGTACTACGACTTCCAGCGCGACAGAAACATCGAAGGTGACCCCAATCTGGACAGCACGACGGTACACAATGTGGACGCGCGTTGGGAGTGGTTCTTCTCGGGAACCGAGCGAGTCACCGTGTCTGCTTTCTACAAGCAGCTGGACGGCTACATCTATGGACAGATCATCGACCCGCAGAGCTACGCCTCGGTGTATCGCAACGCGGGCCGGGGCTATGTGGCGGGTGGCGAGATCGAGGGGGCCATCAGCTTCGAGCGCATCCACCAGCGCCTCCGGCACCTGAGCCTACTGGCCAACGCCACCGTGCTGCACTCGGAGCTGAACCTCATCCAGACCCTCGGCAGCACACTTCCAGACAACATCCCGGTGCCAGGCCAAGCGCCTTACGTCTTCAATCTGTCACTTCGATTTGACGAACCTGTCTCGGGCTTCTCAGCGGCCATCGTCTACAACGTCGTTGGGCCACGCGTCACGGATGTCGGTGTCAGGTCAGACGCAAACAACATGTATCCAAACATCCGCCGCATGCCCTTTCACCAGCTTGACTTCGTGGCCTCTTGGCAAGCCAACGAGCACCTGAAGTTGAAGCTCAAGTTCAAAAACATCCTCTTTCAGAGTCAAGACTGGCAACAGGGCAGCTTCCTAGAGTCCCGCGTCTCGCCCGGCGCTTCGTTCTCCATCGGACTCGACTATCAATACTGACAACGCGCTTCACACATGAGCGCCATGAGGAACTTATGCACAAGAAAATCCAGTTTTTCTCTTTGATTCTCGGCATCGCGGCGTTCAGCGCGGGCTGCGGTGACGACGGCGGTGGCACCACCGAGACCACGAGCACGACCAGCACCACGAACACCACCGCCACCACGAACACCCCGGATCAAGGTGGTCCCGACAACGGCACGGACCCCGAGTGCCCGGCCACCGGCGACGTCGAGGTCTCCGGTGAAATCAGCGAGGACACCACCTGGAGCTGCCCGAGCTACCTGCTCACCGAGCACATCTTCGTCACCGGCAACTCCACCCTGGCCATCGAGCCGGGTGTCGAGATCTTCGGTGAGAACGACTCGGCCCTGATCGTCACGCGCGGTTCGCAGCTCGACGCCGTCGGCACGGCCGCCGAGCCCATCGTCTTCACGTCGGGCAACTCCGCTGGCTCGCGCACCACCGGCGACTGGTCCGGCGTCGCGCTCCTCGGCAGCGCCGAGATCAACTCGGGCACCCTCAACGCGGGCGTCCTGGAAGGACGCCTCGAGGGCCTCGAGGCGACCGAGGCGCGCGCCATCTACGGCGGCAACGACAACGCCAGCAGCTGCGGTCACCTCGAGTACGTCCGCATCGAGTTCGCTGGCGCCGAGCTCAGCCCCGGCAACGAGCTGAACGGCCTCACGGTCGCCGGTTGCGGCTCCGAGACCCAGCTCAGCTACATCCAGGTGCACCTCGGCAGCGACGACGGCATCGAATTCTTCGGCGGAACCGCCGGCATGGACCATGTGGTCGTCACGGGCGCGTCGGACGACTCGCTCGACTGGGACCTCGGCTGGACCGGCGACGTGCAGTTCCTCGTCACCCACCAGTTCGCGAACCTCGGCGACCGCGCCATCGAGGCCGACAACCTGGGCAGCAACGAAGCGGCCACGCCGCGCAGCAACCCGCGCATCTACAACGCCACCATCATCGGCGGCACCGCCACCAACGGCATCCTGCTCCGTGAGGGCACGCGCGGCACCTTCCGCAACTTCATCATCGCCAACGTGCCGGGCTCGCCCATCGACCTCGCCGCCACCACCAACGACCTGACCACCGAGTGGCCCACGCAGCTCTCCTTCGAGCGCACCTTCTTCTTCAACAACGGCGCCGTCCTCGAGACCGCCGACACCAACGACAACGGCTTCGACGAGTCTGCCGCGCTGATGCTCGCCGCCCGCAACAACGTCTTCGGCACCGACCCGATGCTCGGCTCCACCAGCACGACCGCGCCGAACTACGTCCCTGCCAACACCGCGCTGAACGGCCAGGCCACCCCGCCCGCCGGCTTCGACACGACGGCCACCTATGCGGGCGCCTTCGCCCCGAACGCGGCCAGCCCCTGGACCGCTGGCTGGACCAGCTTCCCGGCCAACTGAGCCACCTCGGCTGAACACGCGGCGGCCGCGCTCCTTCGGGGGTGCGGCCGTTTCGCGTTTGAGGGTGCACACGAGGTGTTGCACGCGCGACGCGAAGCGGTGGCGGCGTCCGATCCGAGCTTCGAGTTCACGGTCAGCGAGCCCTGACGCTCGCCAACCGGTTCACCGACGGCGGAGCTCGAGCACCGGGATCACCCGCTCGGTCTTCTCCTCGTACGACTTGAACGCCGGCATCGCCACGAAGGTCGCCCAGGCCGCGTCGCGGGCCGCGCCGACGAGCTCGGTCACGTGCACGTTCACGGTACCCTCACCTGGCTCCTCGATGGTGATGTCGGGGTGGGCAAGAAGGTTGTGGTACCAGTCCGGGTTGGCGGGCGCGCCCGCCTTGGACGCTGCGATCCACCACGCGCCCTGCGTGCGGATGGCCATCAACGGGGTGACGCGCTCGATGCCGCTCTTGGCTCCCTTGTGGTGCAGCAGCACCAGGTTCCGGCCGAAGCCGTTCGAGCTCACGTTGCCGTCGTTGGCGCGGAACTCGGCGATGATCTGCTGATTGAAGTCGGCGTAGGGGTCGTTGCTCATGGTCTCTCCTGAATATCACGGGAGACCCAGCCAGACCTCCACGTCCACGTCGGCGCGCATGGGCTGCTCGAAGCCCTGCATGGTCACGGTGGTCTGCGCCTCGGAGCGCGCGGTCCAGTGGATGGCCGGCACCAGGTGGCTGAGCTTGAGCTCCATCGTGCCGCTGCCCGTGGTGGAGAGGCGCTCGAGGCGCGCGCGCACGCCCGGCTGCGGGTCGGGCAGCGCTTGGGCGGGCGCCGTCTGCGTGATCTCCACGTCGAGGCCGATCTCGTCGCCGCTGCGCGCGCGCAGTCGATACGTGGTCACCTGCTCCGCGTTGGCGCCGTGCGACACCACCGGGGTGCGCACCTGCCACGAGGCGCCCAGGCCCACCGGCTCGCTCGGGAAAGGCGCGAACATGTCGCGCAGGCCGCGGCGCAGCTGCTGCAGCTGCTCGGCCAGCGCGGGGGACGTCCCGGGCGGGATCACGAGGTCCACGCCCGTGCCCACGCCCTGGCGGTCGATCAGCTGAAAGCCCTCGAGGCCCA
>CAZEAA010000276.1:5023-8180 GCA_964510015.1 uncultured Sandaracinaceae bacterium | reverse complement strand
GTACGTCACCACCACCGAACGTCCGCGCGGCTTTGCTCCCGACTCGCCCTACGCGGCATGTGGTGTTCAATTCCGCCTCGCTTCCTTCCGAGTCATCCGGCAGCCATACCGAATCGAGGAGACGGCGTTCACGAGTTGCTCCACCCTCACGAACAACACCACCCCACTGAATAACCCAGATCGCCCGCCGCTCTCGTGGCTCGTCGCTCAAGAGCGGAATGCGTACATGACAGCAGGTCAAGTAGCCGCCGACGCATCTCAGGGAATCGACATCTATGTGACGGGTCGGCTTCGCGGGCAGGACGACCCCCGTGTGGAGTGCGGAGACAGGCCAGGCGCAGGCTACTATCGCTCAACCGGGGGCCGCAACAATCCGATCTGGATCAGCAATGAGTGGCTATGGTTCGGATTCAGTAGTGCGATCTCCCATGAGATTGGGCACAAACTGATGGGTAGTACCGCGCACGTCGCAGATGTATTCAACGTAATGAGCACCGCGCCGAGCCCGAGCAATACGACCGAAGAGAAGGTGTTTACCAACGAGCAGTGCACTCTCGTTCGACGCGGTGCAGCCGCGCGACTGTTCGCATCGGGTCTCATCTCGCGCGAGCGCCTCGACCAAGTCAATGCGGAGTAGGGGTACCAGCATCCTGCTCGTGGTGTTCTCCGGGCTTCTCGGAGGATGCGCAGAGTCCCACCTCGTTGGAGGCCACGGTGATCAGGGCGTGACGGTTCTCGACGGCGAGCCGTCGCCGCCCTCTTGTGAGGTGGATTCATCCTTCAACTGTCGTGCGACGCTGGTGGTCCCCATGGGGACTTTCACCCTCGGAGATCCGAATCCACCATCCGATCCCGATTCCCCATCCTCCGTGCCGGCCTTCAACGCCACCCAGAGTCGTGACCGTTGGGTTAGCGCGTTCGAGTCAACGAACGGTTGCCTGCTGGAGTGCCTGCGAAGCGGGGGGTGTCAGGAGTTTGACGTACTACCGATCTACAACACGCCCAACGAGCCCAGCAGTGGTCTTGCCTGGCAGCGGTCCGAACTCGACGACCGTGCGGCCGCACTCTCCTATGTGGGAGCTGAACGGTACTGCGCGTGGCTTGGTGGCCAAATAGTGACCGAGGCTGAGTGGATGAAGATGGCTCGTGGGAGTGCTGGGCGTGTCTTTCCCTGGGCAACTGACCCCCCTGATCCGCTCGACCCCACCTATGACTGGCAAGGGCCGGGGGTCGCGGAGGTAGTTGGTGACTCGTGGCGGGAGGAGTTCGCGGAGCAAGTTGCAGATGTGGGAATTCACGAGGTCGACATTGGCCCATATGGGCACCGGGACGTTGCCGGTTTGCGTGCAGAGTGGACGCGAGACTCTGTGCTTTCGTACGAGCCGATGCAGTCGGTTGATCACTTTCGCACCACATCACCACCTTGCGACGGCGTCTGTTGGCACGTGGTGGTTGCCAATTGGCTGACCGCGGAGCCGGACCCGGACATTCGTTTCAGGTCCTACGGGAGCGATGACGACTTCAACGAGGCCGGTCGCCCGAGGGTGGGGAACTCGGGTTATTCCGTACGCTGCTCGTTCGAGGCTGAACCCCCGCCGCTTTGTCGACGCGAGTGAAGGGACGCGGTCCGCAACGAAGGCGGTGGGTGACCGATCAATCAGTCACGCTGCCGCGGACTTGACGGACACGGCTGGGGCTCCAATGATCGGCGTCCCGCCATGAACGCCCCCGATCTCAAAGCCTCCCGCCACCTCGCCGACGTCAAGTACGAGATCCGTGGGGCCCTGGCTCGACGCGCTGACGAGCTCGAGCGGGACGGCTACGACATCGTGAAGCTGAACATCGGCAACCCCGGGGCCTTCGGCTTCCGCATGCCGGACACGATGCGCGTGGCCATGGTGCAGAACCTCCACCAGGCGGACCCCTACTCGCACCAGAAGGGCATCTTCCCGGCGCGCGAGGCGGTGGTCATGCAGCAGCAGGACCGCGGGGTGCCGGATGCGTCGGCCGACGACGTGTTCATCGGCAACGGCGTGTCCGAGCTGATCATGATGGCCATGCGGGCGCTGCTGAACCCGGAGGACGAGGTGCTGGTGCCGAGCCCGGACTACCCGCTCTGGACGGCGTCCATCGTCATCCACGGCGCGAAGGCGGTGCACTACCCCTGCCACCCCGAGAACCACTTCGTGCCGGATCCGAAGGACCTGGCCAAGCTCATCACGCCGAAGACGCGCGCCATCGTGGTGATCAACCCCAACAACCCCACGGGGGCGGTGTACCCGCGCTCGGTGTTGCAGGGCATCGCGCAGCTCGCGGAGAAGCACCACCTCGTGCTGTTCGCGGACGAGATCTACGACACCATGCTGTACGACGGCGCGGAGTACGTGCCGCTCGCCACGCTCACGGACAAGACGCTGGTGGCCACCTTCGGCGGGCTCAGCAAGATCTACCGGGCGTGCGGTCTGCGCGTGGGCTGGGTGTCGTTCTCGGGCGAGAAGAGCCGCGCCAAGGACTACCTGCGCGGCTTGGAATTGCTGGCCAGCCTGCGCCTGTGCGCCAACGTGCCGGGGCAGTTCGCGGTGCAGACCGCGCTCGGCGGGCGGCAGTCCATCGAGGACCTGATCCGTCCGGGTGGGCGCCTGTACGAGACGCGCCGCGCCATCCTCGAGAGCGTGGAAAAGAGCCAGTACATGGAGGTCATCGCGCCGCGGGGTGCGCTCTACGCCTTCGTGCGCGTGAAGAGCGAGGCGTTCCCGTCGGGCTTCGACGACCAGGCGTTCGCGCTGACGCTGCTCGAGCAGAAGCACATCCTCATCGCGCCGGGTACGAGCTTCAACGTGCCCTACAAGAACCACTTCCGCATCACGCTGCTGCCGCAGCCGGACCAGATGCGCGCGGTCATGGGGCAGATCGACGAGCTGCTGGCGGACCTGGCTGAAGCCGACGCGACCGCCTGAGCCCGAGCTGCCAGCAGCCCGTTCTTCAACTGGCCGCTAGAACAAGCCGATGCTGAAGTGGAACGACCCGATGCGTTCCCCCAGCTCGCGGCGCCGGGCCAGCAAGAAGCCGTAGTCGAAGGCCACGGGGCCGACCGGCGTGGCGAAGCGCAGGCCGAGGCCGGCGGTGGGGCGCAGCTCGAGGGGGTTCAGGTTGCCGG
>CAZEAA010000276.1:0-5013 GCA_964510015.1 uncultured Sandaracinaceae bacterium | reverse complement strand
ATTCGGTGCTGTGTGCGTGCGCGCAACTACTCGGATCACATACGTCGGGAGCGGTGCCGCCGGCGGCGTCGCGGAGGCGTTGCAGGCGCTTGACGTCGGCCGGGTAGGCGGCGAGGGCGGCCGGGTGGTCGAGGAGCCGGTGGACGGCGGCCCAGAACGCGGTGGGGCGCAGCTCGAGCGGGTTCAGGTTGCCGGCGCGGGCCCACAGGTTGCCGAAGTCGGTGAAGGCGCCGCCGTAGACCATGCCGCGGATGGGGAAGCGCAGCTCGGCGCGGGCCACCATGAAGACGTCGCCGCCCTGGCTGATCTGCGCGGAGGTGATGCCCTCGTCCGCGAGGTCTTGCGGGACCATCGAGTCCTGCAGGTAGCCGCGCACGGTGTCCACGCCGCCCAGGAAGAACTGCCGGTTGGGGTAGGTCTTCGAGCGGTCTTGGAGGTGGAAGACGCGACCCACGCGGCCCTGGAGCGCGAGCGTGAGCGGGCCTACCGGCACGTAGCCGCTGATCGTCAGCTCGGTGCGCACGTGATGGCTGAAGAAGCGCTCGGTCATGCCCGCGACCTCGACGGCCTCGGCGCTCAGCGTGCGCGCCCACTCGGCCTTGACGGAGGCGTAGAAGCCCTCGGTCGGGGTGAAGGGGTTGTCGCGCAGGTCGAGCGTGGCGCCCACCTCGCCGCTCACCAGGGTGGAGCGCCCTTGCGGGACACGCAGCAGCGCGCGCAGGCCGGGCGGCGCGTTCATCAGCAGCTCTTGGTACGTGTCTTCGTCGGTCAGCAGGTCGACGTCGTTGTTCTCGAGGCCGCCGGAGAGCGTGAGGATGAACTGGCGCACCGGCCGCACCGTGAAGGTCAGGTCCACGTTGTTGGAGTCGAGACCGAAGGCGCGCTGGTTGTCGCGCAGGTGCGAGACGCTCAGCGAGACGCGCGTGTTGGGCATGCGCGGCAGGTAGGGCAGCTGCACGCCGAGCGTGATGCGCCGCTCGAGGCGGTCGGCCAGCGACAGGGCGCGAATGCGCTCGGCGAGCACGTTGTCGAAGAACAGGAACTGGTTGGCCAGCTGCACGCGCAGGGTGAGCCCGATGCCCTTGCCGAAGAGGTTGCGGTAGCCGTACTCGAAGCCGCCGCGGATGCCCTGCGCCGTCGACACGCCCGCGCGGAAGTCGAGCATCTGCGAGCGCCGCTCGCTCACCGAGATGAGCACCGGCTTCACGCGCGCGGGCAGGTCGGGCTCGTCCGGGCCCACGGTCACGCTCGAGAAGATGCCCAGCTCCATCAGGCGGTCTTGGGTGCGGCGCACCAGGCTCGGGCGGAAGCGCTCGCCGGGGCGCAGGGCCACCAACCCGCGGATCATGCTGTGTTCCGTGCGCTCGGCGCCCTCGATGACCACCTCGCCCACGCTCACCGGATAGACCTCGGTGATGGTCAGCGTGACCACGGCGCGCGTGCGGTCCCCGCTGAAGCCCACGCTCGGCTCCACGCGCGCGTAGAGGTAGCCCTCCTCGTGGTAGAGCGACTCCACGCGCTGGCGTGCCTCGTCCAAGAGCGCGTGGCTGAAGGGCTGGCCACGGGTGAGCTCGAGCGCGTCCAGCACGGCGCGGTCCGACAGGTCCTCGTTGCCGACGAGCGTGAGCTCGTAGAGGTAGGAGCGCGGCCCCTCCTCGATGGGGATGCGCACCTCCACGCGGTCGTCTGCGCCGCTCGCGAACGTCTCCCGCGTGATGGGACCGACCACCACGCTCAAGAAGCCCTCGCGCTCGTAGAGGTGCTGGATGTGCTCGATGGCTTGGTCGTAGGCCGGCTCGTAGTAGATCTCGGCGGCCATGAGGGGGCGCGGCACGCTGCGGCGCTCGCCCGCGCGCGCGGTCTCCTCGCTGTTCACCAGCAGCTCGGCGGTGCGCGTGTCCACCGGGTCGGCCAGGCCACCGAGGTTCACGGCGTCGACCACGAAGCTGCCGAGCTGCTCGCGGAGGTGCTCCTCCGTGAAGTGCTGCGCGCCCGGAAAGGCGATCTGCGTCACGCGCTGCGGCCGGCCCGCGGTGACGTCGACCACCAGGCGCGCCTGCCCCGGGAAACGCCCGGGCACGCGCCGCACGTCCACCGTGGTGGTCGGGTAGCCGCGCCGCGCATAGAGGTCCTCCACGCGCTGCGCGAGCGCCTCGGCCGCGCCGCGCGAGAGCCGCTCGCCGGTCACCTCGAGCGCCTCGGCCACGGCCTCGCGGCTCAGCGGATAGGCGCCGCGGATGAGCAGCTCGTAGCGCGGGCCGATCACGCTCTCGACCACCAGGATGACGTCCGGCCCCTGCCGCGTGACGCGCGCGAGGCCCAGCTGCGCGCCGTACCAGCGGTCGTCCCGCAGGGTCTGCGTGGCCGAGCGGAGGGCCTCGTCCACCTCGCGCCGGTCGAACACGTCGCCGGCGTCCAGGCCGAGCGCGCGCAGGACGCGGGCCTCGCGCGGCGGCTGCTCGCCCTCGAACACGATGCGCGCGATGCGCGTGGGGCTGCCCTCCGCGATGCGCACCACCAGCGCCTTGCGCGAGGGCTCGTCCGTGTCGCGCAGCTCGAACTCGGCCCGCACGCGCTCGTAGCCGCGCTCTTGGTAGACCCGCGCGAGCCGCGCGCGCAGCCCCGCGAGCCCGGCCTCCGTCTGCGTCCAGGCGCGGTCCATCTCCTCGCCCTCGTGCAGGTCGAGCGCGCGCAGGATCTCGGTGTCGTCCAGCACGTCGTTGCCGGTGACCGTCACGCGCGCCAGCACGAAGCGCGCCGCGAGCTCCACGTAGAGCACCACGCCCGCGCCCTCCACGGCCACGTCGAGCTGCACGTCGGCCCAGCGACCGGTGGCCAGCAGGCGCTCCACCGTGTCGCGGAGGTAGGCACGCTCGAGCGCTGCGCCCGGCTCGAGGCCCAGCTCGGCCGGCAGCACCAGCCCCGCGGCCTCCCCGCGCACCTCGATGCGGACCACGCGCCGCCCCAGCAGCTCCTGCGGCACCCACGCCGTGGCGGGCGACGACAGCCCGAGCGCGAGCCCGACAGCGAGCGCGAGCCCCAGCAGCCCACGCCCCAGCATGGCCGCCTGCGCTCTCACGTCCCGCGTCACTCGAACTCGATGCGCCAGTGGAAGTCCACGCCCAGGTTGCCGAACGACTGGGTCTCGCGGTTCACGTTGTCGTAGCCGGCCTGGATGCTGGTCTGGTCGCCGAGCTGCCACTCCACACCCGCGCGGATCTCGCGGGTCTCGCCCGTGAGGCTCGTGGACGCGGTGAGCCGCACACGCTCGGCAATGCGCTTTCCGATGGTCACTTGCGGCTCCGGCCGGTTGGTCCGGGTACTGTACATGGTGGTGATCGCGAAGTCGTCAATCACCTGGAGGGCCTCGCTCACCTCGTCGTTCACGCCGGACAGGCTGGACACGGCCTCGAGCGCCGCGCCGCCCAGGTCGGCGGCCTGCAGCGACTGCGCCTGCGCGGTGGTGAGCCCGATGGTGAGCAACAAGAGGATGTCCTGCTCGCTCGCCGACGGATCCGAGCGCGCCTCGAGGCGGAAGGCGTCCATGTTGCCGTACGCGTGCAGCGAGATGCGCCAGTCGTTGCGGTCGAGGTCGCGCGTGCGGATGTCGGTCTCGGCGGTGACGTCGAACGAGGGGTTGATGCGCGTGGCGTCGTCGAAGCGGATGTCGCCGTTGCGCATCTCGAGCACCGAGTTGCGGAAGCGCACGCTGCCGCGCTGCACGGCCAGCTGACCGAGCACGCCCAGCCGCTGGTCGGTGCCCACGATCTGGAAGGGCCGGTCGTGGTCGGCGATGGCGATGTCCACCGTCATCAGGTTGTTGCGCACGCGCATGGGGCGCCCCGTGATGGTCAGCTCCACGTCCAGGTTGTCGTTCTCGGGGTCGTACTCTTCGAGGGCCTCGAGCGCGGGGCGGTTGAGCTCGCCAAGGGTGGGCGAGAGGCTCGTGGCGCGCGAGTAGACCAGGCGCTCGAGCTGCACCTGACCGCGCAACATGGGCAGCCGCATGCTGGGGTCCCAGTGCAGGCGCGCCTGCGCGTCGAAGCCGAGATCCACGCCGGGCATGGGCCGCAGCGCCGCGTCCTGCACCTGCACGTCGAAGGCGTAGTCGCGCAGGTCGCCGTCGGCGAGGGTGGCCACGCCGGCCACGTCCACCCAGCCGCTGCCGAGGCGCGCGCGGATGTCCTCGAAGATGAGGCGGTGCGAGCTGAAGGTGACGCGGCCGTTCAGCTCTTCGAGGGGCACCGGCATGCCCGCGAAGCGGAAGGCGCCGTCGATGACGCGGGCCTCGCCGAACACCGACGGGTCGGACGCGTCGCCCGAGATGCGCACGCCCAACTCGAGGCGCCCGCGCGCGTCGGTCACCGTGGGGCTGGTGGTGGCCAAGAGGCCGAGGTCCACCACGCCGTCCACGCGCGTGCGCAGGCCCGTGCGCAGCGAAGCGCGCCCGCTGACGTTCAGCTCGGTGCCGGGCCCCGCGAGGGCCATGCGTTCGATGCGGCCTTCGCCGCGCACGAAGTGCACGTCGATGGGGCCGTCATTGCGGATGGGGATGCCGGCGACCTCCACCTCGAGCGTGTCCAGGTGCAGATCGCCGCCGTACGTGTCGTCGCTCAGCGCGCCGTCGTCGAAGCGCATCTCGCCGTCCAGCACTCCGCGCCCGTCGGCGCCCGGCAGCGCGCCCGCCAGCAGCGGCGCGAGGTCCATGCGGTGGAAGCCCACGCGCCCGCGCATGGGCAGCACCGACGTCCAGCCGAGCGCCATGTCCACCTGCACCTGGCCCTCGAGGGCCTCGCCGCAGAGCAGGAAGGCCATCGGCCGGTCGAGGCCCTGCACCGGCCCGTTGGGCGTCTGCAGCGGGGGGTCCGCCGGCCAGCGTCCGTGCGCCAGGCCGGCGCGCGCGTTGCTGCAGGGCTCGTCGGTCGGGAGGTTCGCGGGATCCCACGAGGCCGCCTCCGCCACCCACGGGTCGGTGCGGTCGGTCAGGCGCACGTACAGGCGCCCGTTGCCGAG
>CAZEAA010000275.1:0-8236 GCA_964510015.1 uncultured Sandaracinaceae bacterium | reverse complement strand
GGCGTGGTGCGCGATCAGGGTGGCCACGCCGTGGCGCTCCAGTACTCCATGCAGGCCGTCTACGGTGTGCAGCCGGGCGAGGTGTTCTGGGCGGCCTCCGACGTGGGCTGGGTGGTGGGCCACAGCTACATCGTCTACGGGCCGCTGCTGAACGGGAACACCACCGTGCTCTTCGAGGGCAAGCCGGTGGGCACGCCCGACGCGGGCACGTTCTTCCGGGTGATCGCGGAGCACGGCGTCCGGAAGTTCTTCACCGCGCCCACGGCCTTCCGCGCCATCAAGAAGGAAGACCCGGACGGCGCGCTGCTTCAGCAGTACGACCTGAGCCGGCTCGAGGCGCTGTTCCTGGCGGGCGAGCGCAGCGACTCGGCCACGCTCGAGTGGGCGGAGAAGCACCTGCGTGTGCCCGTGATCGACCACTGGTGGCAGACCGAGACCGGCTGGCCGATCGTCTCCAACTGCTTGGGCATCGAGCGCCTGCCGGTGAAGCACGGTTCGCCCACGCTGCCGGTGCCCGGCTGGGACATCCGCGTGGTGGACGACGCCGCGCGTGACGTGCCCGCGCTCACCACGGGCGCGCTGGTGGTGAAGCTGCCGCTGCCGCCGGGTGCGCTGCCCACGCTGTGGAACGCCGACGAGCGGTTCCGGACGGCCTACCTCGCGGACTACCCCGGCTTCTACAAGACGGCGGACGCGGGCTACGTGGACGAAGACGGCTACGTCTACGTGATGGCGCGCACCGACGACATCATCAACGTCGCGGGGCATCGCCTCTCCACGGGCCAGATGGAGGAAGTGCTCTCGCGCCATCCCGCCGTGGCCGAGTGCGCCGTGATCGGCGTGGCGGACGCGCTGAAGGGCGAGCTGCCGCTCGGGCTGCTGGTGCTGAAGGCGGGCATCACGCTCGCCCATGCCGAGGTGATCAGGCAGGTGGTCGCCGCGGTGCGCGACACCATCGGTCCGGTGGCGGCCTTCAAGGACGCGGTGGTGGTGCAGCGCCTGCCGAAGACGCGCTCGGGCAAGATCCTGCGCGGCACCATGAAGAAGATCGCGGAGGGTCAGGACGCGCCGGTGCCGGCCACCATCGAAGACCCCGCGGTGCTGGACGAGATCCGCGTGGCGCTCGCCAACCGCTGACAGCGTGCTGCGCCGCGCTGACCTGCCATGGCGCAGCGCTCCCGCACGGACGCAAATGGCGCGTGGCGGGTCCTCCGCGCAGGGCTTGCGCCGGGGCGCGCTCTCGCGTCCACGAAATGCATCGGGAATCGCGCGCGCTCGGGACGGAACGGCCCATGCTTTCATGAGAGGCATGACCCACCGCACGCTCATGGTCTTCGCGTTCGCGTTCGTGACCTCCTTCGTGACCGCTGTCGGCGCGCAGGCGCCCCAGCCCGTGACGCTCGAGCTCCCGCACGGGACGGTGGCGTCGCCTGCGCGGCTGCGGGCCGAGCTGAGCCGGCTCGTGGGTGCTTCGGTCGTGACGCCCGACGATCGACGGGTGTCCGGGGCGCGAGGGACACTGTCCATCCTCCTGAGCTCGGACGGCGGCGAGGCGCACATCCAGTATCGGCGTCACGGCTATCGCGAGCCGATCCTCGTGGTGGTCCGCACGTCGGCCATGAACCGCAACGGGCTCTGGGCTGCGGAAGCGGGCGCGGCCGTGGTTCGCACGGTCGACGGGTGGTCGACCGAGAACACCGAGGTGCTCGACCCGTGGCTCGCGGGGCACTGCGCGCAGCCCCTCACGGATCCGTTCTCGGGTGAGCGCGAGCAAGCGGTGGTGACCGTCGCGGTGGTGTTCGTCGGCGACGACATCGTCGACCCGTGGCGCGAGGCCATGCGCGCCGCGGCCCGGCAGTGACCGGACCACAGCCGGCTCGGGCGCTCAGGACGACGCGGACGATGCGTGGGTCGCAGGGGAGGTCCCGCGATAGGTCGCGGCCTGCCCGCAGGGGTTCCCGTCGGCGTCGAGCAGGTTCCACACGGTCACGTCTTCTATCCAGAAGCGGCGGCCCGACTTCGCGATGCGCAGGCCACGGTAGCCGCGCGCATACCCCTTCTCCGCGACCGAGCTGAGCAGGGCGTCGCGCTCCGCGCGGTTGGGGGCCTCGGCCGAGAGGCGCGAGGGCATCCCGACGAGCTCGTCCCAGGTGTACTCGAAGCACCGCAGGGCAGCACGGTTGGCGTACACGAAGCGGGGATCGGCCTCGTCGCTGTGCGCGAGTAGACAGTACGGCGCGCTCTCGTCGAGCCAGCGCGCGAGCGTGAGGGGGTCCGTGAAGCGGGGTTCGAGCGGCTCCCCGAGCAGGCGCTGGTAGGAGTCGAGGATGGCAGTGAGGGGCGCGAGGCTGTGCGGCGGGGCCATGAGCGCGGAGGATAGCGGAGGCGAGAAGATACGGTACAAAGCCCCATGACCAACCGCGTCCTCATCGAGCGCCACGGCGCCGTGGCCCACGTGCAGCTCAACCGCGCGGACAAGCGCAACGCCCTCGACGTCGCGATGTTCGAGGGCATCGTGGCGGCAGGCGAGCAATTGAAGGCCGACACGAGCGTGCGCGCCGTCGTGCTCTCCGGCTTGGGCCAGGCCTTCTGTGCCGGTCTCGACTTCAGCGCGTTCAGCGCCTTCGCCAGCGGCGGGGGCAGCTCGCTGCTCGCGCGTGGCGACGAGAGCCCCGCCAACCTCGCGCAGCGCGTGGGCTGGGTGTGGCAGGAGCTCGAGGTGCCGGTCATCGCGGCGCTGCATGGCGTGGCGCTGGGCGGTGGCTTCCAGATCGCGGGGGGCGCCGACATCCGCATCGCGCACCCCGAGACGCAGCTCTCCATCATGGAGATCAAGTGGGGCCTCATCCCGGACATGAGCATCACCGCCACCACGCTGCGCTACGCGCCGCTCGACGTGGTGAAGGAGCTCATGTTCACGGGGCGCATCGTGCAGGGGGAAGAGGCCCTCGCGCTGCGCCTGGTGACGCGCCTGGCGGAGGACCCCGTGGCCGAGGCGCTGAAGCTCGCGGCCACCATCGCCACCAAGAACCCGCACGCCATCCGCGCGGGCAAGAAGCTGCTGAACCAGGCCCTGCACATGGACGTGGCGGCCGCGTTCCGGCTCGAGACGGACCTGCAGCTGCAGCTGCTGGGCAGCAAGAACCAGATGGAGGCCGTCATGGCCAACATGCAGAAGCGGGAGCCGGTGTTCTCGGACGAGTAGCGGCGATCGGACGGCGAGGGCGACGGCGACGGCGACGGCCTTCAGGCCCGGTGGGCTCTCTCAGACCAGAACGGTGCTTGCTTCAAGTGGTTTGGCCACCCCGGCTCGAGAGCCGGGGCAAGGAGTCCGCGGCCTCGATTCCTGGACGAGTCCTCCCCTTTGGGAAGGACTCGAGTCTCGCAGACTCCTCCTGCGATGGCGGACTGGTCATGGCGTTCAGGGAGCGTGTTCATGGTGAGCGCGTCTCGTCCGCGCGCTCGCTCCATCCCTCCGTTCGCCTGTCCAAAGCCCAGAGTCCAGACCTCCCCCGTTCACGAACCACAAGTCCCTCCCAGAGGGGGGACTTGTCCAGTGCGCCCAAACCGCGGACTCCTTGCCCCGGCTCTCGAGCCGGGGCGGCCAAATGCCTTGGAGCAAGTACGACTCTGCGATGCCAGAGTCTGTGCGGGCGCTTGAACCCGTCGCAGTCCGTCGCCGTCGCCGTCAACGACCACGACCACGACCACGACCACGTCGACGCACCACGACGCGTCGCTCCGGCGTCCTTCGCCCCTTACACGCGCTGACAGACCGCTGACAGAACTTTAACAATGCACCCGGGGCGTGCTGCTAGGATGCCCGCCGTGAAGTGGCTCATACGCAAGACCATGCAGGACCTGTATCCGGCCTCGGGGGAGCTCCCCGGGATCGAGGACACGGGTCTCGATACCTACCTCGACAAGTTCAAGGCCGAGGCGCCTGCGCTGATGTACACCGGCCTCGTGGCCGGCTCCGCGCTCTACCAGCTCACGCCGATGCTGACGGTGGGGAAGCCGCTGCCAGCGGTCTTGCTGAGCCCGGAGCTGCGTGAGCAGCACGCGCAGAAGATCACGTCGACCTCCAACTACCCGCTGCGCCAGAGCATCTTCCTCGTGAAGATGGTGGCCGGCATGTGCTGGGGCCAGGACGAGCGCGTGCGCCGCAAGATGAACATGGACGCCTACCAGGGCGACCCGGGTACCTGGAGGTCCGAATGAGTCACATTGCTTTCCGAGACGTCGGGCAAGACGTCCTGCGCGACGCCGACTACGTGGTGGTGGGCAGCGGCGCCGGCGGTGCGGCAGCCGCCGTGGCCCTCGCGCGCGGTGGTGCCACGGTGGCCATCATCGAAGCCGGCCCCTGGCGCGACCCGAACGACTACCCCGAGACGGCCTACGGCGCGATGCGCGACATGATGGACGACTGGGGCAACTCCATGGCCATGGGCCAGGCGCTGTGGCCCATCGTGCAGGCGCGCCTCGTGGGCGGCACCACGGTGGTGAACTCCGCCATCTGCGTGCGCACGCCGGGCGACATCTTCCGCCAGTGGCGCGACGAGCACGGCGTGGGCGGCGATGCCTATGCCGAGCGCATGTGGAAGTACCAGGACCTCATCGAGCGCGACCTGTGCGTGGAAGAGGTGCCCGACCGCGCCATGGGCCGCAGCAACCAGCTGGCGTTGATCGGCGATCAGCGCGCCAACCTCGGCGGCCACGTCATGCGCCGCTACGTTAAGGGCTGCGAGGGCTCGGGGCAGTGCCTGCAGGGCTGCAAGAACCTGCGCAAGCAGAGCACCAACCTGAACTACGTGCCCGAGACCATGGAGCGGCGCGGCATGGTCCTGTCCTGCGCGCCTGCGGACAAGATCCTCTTGGACGGCAAGCGCGCCATCGGCGTGACTGGCCACTTCCAGCACCCCACCACCAAGAAGCAGGGCGCCCGCTTCACCGTGCGCGCGCGTCGCGGCGTGTTCGTGGCGGCGTCGGTCACGCACAGCCCCGTGCTGCTCATCCGCTCGGGCATCAAGAGCCGGCAGCTGGGCAACTTCTTCCGCGCGCACCCGGGCACCGGCATCTTCGGCGTCTACGACGAGGCCGTGGACATGAACGTGGGCGCCACGCAGGGCTGGGCCTCCACCAAGTTCCGCAGCGACCCAGGCATGAAGCTCGAGACGCTGGCCATCCCGCTCGAACTGGTGGCCAGCCGCCTCTCTGGTGGTGGCACGCAGCTGATGGAGCGCCTCACCAAGTACCGCCACCTGGCCATGTGGGTGCATGCCTGCCGCGCCGAGTCGGTGGGCACCGTGCGGCCCACGGCCTTCGGTCTCAGCAGCAAGCCCATGATCCGCTACGGCCTCAACCGCGCGGACATGGAGCGCTTCCGTGAGGGCATGAAGACCGTGGCGCGCATGCACTTCGAGGCGGGCGCCAAGGAGATCATCCCCGGCATCCAGGGCATCCCGTACTCGCTCGAGCCGGACCAGCTGCACGTGCTCGACAACGCACCGCTCGACCCGCGCGCCTACGTGGCCATCTTGAGCCACCTCTTCGGCGGCGCGGTCATGGGCAAGAACCCGCGTGACTCGGTGTGCGACGAGAACGGTCGCGTGCACGGCTACGACGGCCTCTACATCGGCGACGCGAGCGCCATCCCCACCAACCTGGGCGTCAATCCGCAGCACACCATCATGGCCCTGGCCATGAACGCGGCGGAGCGCGCGCTGGAGAGCCGCTGACGTCCGAGACTCCGCGTGAGGGTCAGCCAACGGCGGCGCAGCCGGCCTCGTCGGGGCGGCGCTCGCCGGGGTGGCTGCGCTACGTGCTGGTGGCCTGCTCGCTGGTCGTGGCGTCGAGCGCGGGGCTGTGCACGCATCGCTTCCTGAACCCTGTCGAGCCCGAGCCGGAGCCGACCACGGTGGAGATCGTGCGGCCGACACCCAGCGTGGTCACGGCGCTGCGTGACCTGGCGCGGCTCGAGTCGGCCGAAGCGCACGTGGAGCGCGTGGTGGACCTGCGCGACCGGCAGTCCGTGTTCTTCGGAACCGTGGATGCCGACGACGCCATCTTGCTGGTGGCGGCGGGCGACATCGTGGCGGGTGTGGACCTCTCGGACCTCCCTGATGACGCGATCGAAGCCGACCTCGCCAATCACCGCGTGCGCATCACCCTGCCGCCGGCCGAGGTGTTCTCGGCGCGCCTCGACAACCAGCGCACCTACGTGCACACGCGCACCACGGACGTGCTTGCGCGACGCTCGCAGACCCTCGAGACGCGGGCCCGCCAAGAGGCCGAGCGCACGCTCCAGCAGGCCGCGCTCGAGGGGGGGCTGCTCACCCGAGCCGACCGCAACGCGGCGCGCACCATCGAGTCCCTGGTTCGCAGCCTGGGCTACACGGACGTGGACGTGCAGGTTACGCCCCGACGCTGATCCCAGCCACGTAGGGTAATTTCACCTATAGCCCCATTGCGAGTCATCACCCTCCATGATTCGATGCTGGGCATGGGTGCTGACAATGCGCGAGCCGACCTGGATCTGGCCCTCTGGCCCATCGTGATCTTCACGGTGCGGGAGGGGATGAAGCCGGCGGACTACTTCGCCGCCTTCGGCCGCTACGAGACGGAGGTGTTCACCCGGAACGAGCGCTACGTGTCCATCACGAACCTCAGCATGATGGACGGGGTCCCCGGCGCGTCGGACCGCAAGGCCATGGCCGAGTGGATGGGAAAGCACAGTGAGTACGTGGGGCGCTGGGCGCTCGGCAACTCCACCGTCATCCGCAGCGCGGTGGTGCGCGGCGCGCTGACGGCGCTCTACTGGGTGCAGAAGCCCCCCACGCCACAGGCGGCACACGGCACACTGCGGGAGTCCATCGAGTGGGGCCTGACGACGCTCGACGAAGCCGGCATCGCGCGGCCGAAGGGGGTGGAGGCTTGGTACGCAGCCCGAACGCAGGCGGGTCGCGGCGCCGCTTGATTTGTTTCGCACACGAAATATCATGCTCCGAACATGTCCACCTACCTGTTCGAGACCGAAGAGCACAAGACCCTGCGCGCCCAGGCGCGAAAGTTCGCCGCCGCGGAGGTGCTGCCCCACGCGCTCGCCTGGGAGGAGGCCGGCATCTTTCCCCGCGAGCTCTACGGCACGATGGCCGAGGCCGGCCTGCTGGGCATCGGCTATCCCGAAGAGTGGGGCGGCCAGGGCGGTGACCTGAGCCACGTGCTGGTCGCCGCCGAAGAGGTGGTGCTGGCGGGTAAGTCGGTGGGCACGTGCGTGGGGCTCGGCAGCCACGGCATCGCGCTCCCGCCCATCGTGAAGTTCGGGACCGCGGCTCAGAAAGAGCGCTACGTGCGGCCCGTCCTGCGGGGGGAGCTGGTCTCGGCGCTGGGCATCACCGAGGCCGGCGGCGGCAGTGACGTGGCGGCCGTGCGGACGCGCGCCGTTCGTGATGGCGACCACTACGTGGTCAACGGCAGCAAGACGTTCATCACCAGCGGCACGCGCGCCGACTTCATCACCACCGCGGTGCGCACGGGCGGCGAGGGCCACGGCGGCATCTCGCTGCTGATCATCGACACCAAGACTCCGGGCTTCAGCGTCACGCGCAAGCTCGACAAGATGGGCTGGTGGGCCAGCGACACGGCGGAGCTCGCCTTCGAAGACTGCCGGGTGCCCAAGGAGAACCTGATCGGCGCCGAGAACGCGGGCTTCCTCATGATCATGATGAACTTCGTGAGCGAGCGCCTGCTGCTGGCCGGGCAGTGCGTGGCCATCGCGGAGCTCGCCCTGCGCGAGACCGTGGCGTACTCGCGCGAGCGTTCGGCGTTCGGCAAGACGCTGAACGGCTTCCAGGTGACGCGTCACAAGCTCGCCGAGATGGAGACACGCTTGGCGGCGGCGCGCGCGCTCACCAACGAAGCGGTGCAGCGCTTCCTGAAGGGCGACGGTGACCCGGCGCTCGCGGCCATGGCCAAGAACACGGCCACGGACATGTGCACCTTCGTGTGCGACCAGGCGGTGCAGCTGCACGGGGGCTACGGCTACATGCGCGACTTCCCGGTGGAGCGCCTCTACCGCGACGCGCGGCTCTACCCGCTGGGCGGCGGCACGCGCGAGATCATGAACGAGATCATCGCCAAGACCCGCCGCTACTGATCGGGCGCCGGTAAATGGCCCGTTCGCTACGCGGTGCGCAGCTGGAGGTTCTGCGCGAAGGCCGCGACGCCGCGCAAGGTC
>CAZEAA010000274.1:7676-8341 GCA_964510015.1 uncultured Sandaracinaceae bacterium | reverse complement strand
AGAACCCGGCCACGCTCGTGGGCTCGCTGTTCAAGGTGTTCCTGCCGTACATCACGTACGACACGGTGTTCCTGAACGACCGCGCCGTGCAGGAGATCGGCCTCGCGCCGGTGCCCTTCAGTCAGTATGCGGCGCGCCTCTACGACTACGCCAAGCGCGTGAACTACGAGTACCCGGTGGTGCCGCTTCCGTCGCGCGAGTCCGTGCAGAAGACGGCCGCGCCGAACCAAGCGCGAGGAGCGGCCCGCGCGTGAGCCAAGGGCCCAGCAGCACCAAGCGCACCGCCACGCGCTGGCGACCGGCGTCCACGGCTCCGTCCGAGCCCGACTCCGTGGACGTGAGCGTGGAGCGGCCCGTGGCCGGTCCGGCGCGCAGCGAGCGCCCCGCGCCCATCCGTGAGCTGGCCGAGACCAGCGCGCTCGGGCTCCTGCGCGACTTCGCCCGCGGTGGCCGGCCGGCGCGCGAGGACGCCGAGGGGCTGTGGGCGGCGATCAAGGACGTGGCCCGCTCGGCGCGTGACGTGGTGGCCGAGCAGATCGACGCCGACCGCGCGCTGATGCATGCCATGAGCGTGGTCATCGAGACGGCCAAGAGCCGCTATGCCCTCGACCCCGGCGCGCAGCATGTCGACGGTGTTGGCGTCCTCGTGCTCGTGGATCTCATCG
>CAZEAA010000274.1:4062-7666 GCA_964510015.1 uncultured Sandaracinaceae bacterium | reverse complement strand
GTGGAAGCCCGGCGAGCCGCTCAAGCTGCTGCTGGCCGGCTACAACGGCACGCGCAACACGGGCGCCGACGTGCGCGTCGAGGAGATGATCCGGCAGTTCCGGCACCTGTTCGGCGACGAGCACGTGGAGATGAGCATCTACACGATCGACCCCGAGAAGACGCGCGGCTACTTCCGCACGGTGCGCCAGCTGCACATCCCGAAGATCTTCCCGCGCTACCTCTTCGACACGGTGCACACGCACCACGCCGTGGTCGCGTGCGAGGGCTCCATGTTCAAGAGCAAGTTCGCGAGCGCGCTCTCCACCATGATGGTGGGAAGCATCGGGCTCGCGGCGGCCGAGCAGAAGCTGGCCATCGGCTACGGTGGCGAAGCGGGCGACATGGACGAGGGCCTGCGCGCGCTGGTGGAGCGCTACTGCCGCGAGGCCCTGATCCTGGCCCGAAACCGCGAGAGCCAAGAGGTCCTGCGCGAGCTGGGCATCGCCTCGCGCTACGGCACCGACACCGCCTGGACGTTCACGCCGGCGGCCCCCGAGGTGGGCGCCCAGCTCCTGCGCGACGCGGGCTGGGACGGCGTGACCCCCGTGCTGGCGCTCTGCCCCATCAACCCCTTCTGGTGGCCGGTGAAGCCCAACGTCACGCGCGCCGCGGTGAACGCCGTCAGCGGCATGTACCAGGACGCGCACTACGGCAGCGTCTACTTCCACCGCGAGGGCGCGGACGTGCACGAGCGCCAAGAGCGCTACCTGGACGCGCTGGCCGAGGGCGTGCGCCGCTTCCGGCAGGAGCACGACGTGTTCCCGGTGATGATCGGCAGCGAGATGCTGGACCGCGAGGCCTGCGAGGGGCTGCGCGACCGGCTGGGCGCCGAGTACCCCGTGATCGTCTCGGACGACCACGACATGTACGCCATGGTCAGCATCATGCGGCAGGCGCGCCTGATGATCTCGTCGCGCTACCACGCCATCGTGACCACCATGCCGGCCGGTCTGCCGTCCGCGGGCGTCACCATGGACGAGCGCATCCGCAACCTGATGGCCGACCGCGGCACCCCCGAGCTGGCCCTCGAGGTGGATGACCCGGACCTCGCGGTGAACGTGCACACCGCGCTGCTCACGCTGTGGAACGACGCCCCGCGCATCCGCGCCAGCATCGACGCGTGCGTGCTCGAGAACCTCGAGCGCATGGGGCAGATGGGCATGGACCTGGTGGACTTCGTGCGCGCCCACCACCCGGAGTTCCCCTTCGCGGAAGGCCTCGGCAAGGGCGGCGACCCGTTCGCCCACTTGCCCTCGCTGCCCGCCCGCCTGGCCGACATGGTGGCCGCGCGCGGCCACGCGAACCCCAGCCGTCCACGGAGCGTCGCCTGATGTTCACCGACCGCACGTCGCTCTTGCCCTGGCCGGCCCGCGTGGCGCTCTCGCGCTTGGGGCGTCACGCCTCGGCGTCGGCCCGGCGCTTCCGCGCACGCACGGACATCCCGCCGGTGTTCCACGGCGACGCCATCGGCTGGTCGCTCGAGGGCCAGACGCTGGAAGTGGTGCTGCACCGCGAGCCCTGCAACGAGATCGGCAGCGTGATGCTGCGCGAGCTCGAGGAGCTGGCCGACTACGTGAAGGCCGGCGCGGGCGGCGCGCGCGCCCTGCTCTTCTACAGCACCACCCAGCGGGGCTTCTCGGCGGGCGCGGACCTGCGCGAGCTCTACAGCGGCATGGTGGAGCGCCGCGGCGCGGGCCTCTCGCGCTGGCAGATGGCCTTCGAGGTGCGCGACTTCCTGGACCGCATCCACGCCGTGTTCGACACGTTCGACACCGCGCCCATCACCACCATCGCGGTGGTGCACGGCTTCTGCTTCGGCGGCGGCTTCGAGCTGGCGCTCACCTGCGACGAGATCATCGCCGAGAAGAGCGCGCGCTTCGCCTTCCCCGAGCTGCGGCTCGGCCTGGTGCCCGGCTTCGGCGGCATCCCGCGCCTGCGCCGCGACCTCGGCAACGCCGTGGTGCGCGACCTGCTGCTCACGGGCCGC
Source organism: uncultured Sandaracinaceae bacterium (assembly GCA_964510015.1). Lineage (GTDB taxonomy): Bacteria > Myxococcota_A > Polyangia > Polyangiales > Houyiibacteriaceae > JADJJE01. The sequence goes on along the minus strand of CAZEAA010000274.1, from coordinate 5,638 downwards.
AGCATCAACGCCAGCAAGGCGGGCAGCGTGGGCCTCGTGTCGCAGGTGGTGCCGCGCGGCCGTGGCCTCGAAGTAGCCCGCAAGGTGGGCGAGCAGGCCGCCAAGTTCGACCGCGCCACCACCGCGGCGGCCAAGTCCTTCGCCAAGCCCATCCCGCACGCCGAGCTGCGCCGCGAGAAGGACCTCTTCATCGAGCTGATGGGCTCGCCCGTGGTGGAAGCCGCCCTCAAGAAGTTCGTCGAGAGCGACGACGCCCACTCCTACCTCCCCTGAACCGAGCACGCGATGGCCAGCAACGATTCGATCCTCGAGAAGCTCCTCAAGCTCGCTGCCAAGCGCTTCGAGCGTGACACCAGCGACCTCGGCCCCGACGACGACTTCTTCGATCGCTTGGACATCAACAGCTACCAGGCGATGGAGCTGCTGACCGAGATCGAGGACGAGTGGGGGATCGAGATCCCCGACTACGAGGTCCAGGACGTGCGCACCTTCGGCGCCCTCAGCCGCCTGATTTCCGACCGCATCTGACGTCATCATGATCCCGCCCGAACGCTACGAGAGCCTTGGTGAGCTGCTGCGCGACGCCCTCGTGCAGTACAAGTCCGAGGTCGCCCTGATCGAGGCCAACCGCAAGCAGGAGGCGCGTCGCCTGACGTACCTCGAGCTGCTGCGCGAGTCCGACCGGGTGGCGCGCTATCTCGAAGACGCGGGCGTGGGCGCCGGCGACCGCGTGGCCATCTGCATGGGCAACCAGAGCAAGTGGATCGTGGCGGCCTGCGCGGTGTTCTCGCGCGGCGGCGTGATCGTGCCGGTGGACTACAAGCTGAGCCCCGCGGAGCAGCTGGCCCAGCTGGCCCACTGCACGCCGCGCTGCCTGGTGACCGAGTGGCCCGTGCTCATGCGCTACGACCTCGCGGCGCTGCCGGCCCCGCACGTGCTGGTGAGCGAGGCCCCCGAGGGCAAGAGCGTGGGCAGCGCCACGCGCTACGAAGACGCCGTGCTCGGCACCGGGCCGCGCGCCACCTTCGTGCCCCGCAAGCGCAGCGACCAGGCCACCCTGGTGTACTCGTCGGGCACCGGCGGCGTGCCCAAGGGCTGCATGCTCAGCCACGACAACTACCTCGAGCAGTACCGCACGCTGGGCCAGTTCTACCCGCTGCGCACGGGCCACCGCTACTTCAGCATCCTGCCCACCAACCACGCCATCGACTTCATGTCGGGCTTCATCGGGCCGCTGTGCAGCGGGGCCACGGTGGTGCACCAGCGCTCGCTGCGCCCCGAGTTCATCAACCACAGCATGGAGCGCTACGGCATCACGCACATGGCGGTGGTGCCGCTCCTGCTGGAAGCCTTCGAGGAGCGCATCCGCGAGCGCTTGGAGGAGCGCGGCAGCGTGGCCGAGCACGTGTTCGAGGGGCTGCGCCAGGCCAACGCCGCGCTCACGCTGCGGGCGCCGCGCCCGGGCCTCAGCCGGCGCTTGCTGAAGCCGGTGCACGACGCGTTCGGCGGCAAGCTCGAGATGCTCTTCTGCGGCGGCGCCTTCGTGGACGCGACGCGCGCGCAGTTCTTCTACGAC
>CAZEAA010000274.1:0-4052 GCA_964510015.1 uncultured Sandaracinaceae bacterium | reverse complement strand
GCTCACCGAGGCCGGCACGGTGCTGACCGTGAACGACCTCTGCCCGTTCCGCGCCGACTCGGTGGGCCGCCCGCTCGACGGGGTCACGCTGCAGATTCGCAACCCGCACCCCGAGACCGGCGTCGGCGAGGTGTGGGCCAAGAGCCGCACCGTGATGCTGGGCTACATGGGCGAGCCCGAGCTGACCGCCGAGACCATCGTGGACGGCTGGCTGCGTACGGGTGACCTCGGCTTCCTGGACCCGTCCGGGCAGCTGCACCTGCGCGGGCGTAGCAAGAACATGATCGTCACGCCGGGTGGCAAGAACGTCTACCCGGAAGACATCGAGAGCGCCTTCGCGGGCCTCGCCTGCGAGGAGCTGGCCGTGTTCGCCACGGGCTACATCTGGCCGGGCGTGGCACTCACGGACGAGGGGCTCATCGTGGTGGTGCGGGCCGAGAAGCTGGACGACGACCCGACGCGCAACGCGCTGCTCGAGGCCATCCGCGTGCGCAACGGCAGGCTGCCGGACTACAAGCGCATCTCGGGGGTGCTGCCCTTCGCGGACGAGTTCCCGCGCACGGCGTCCATGAAGATCAAGCGTGCGGTGCTGGCCGACACGCTTCGTGAACAGTCGCCTCGGGGGGCGATTCTACCGGTGGGAGCATGACGGATACTTTCTTCGCAATCGTGAATGGCGCAGCCGGCGGGGGCCGCTGTCGCGCTCGAGCAGACCAGGCCACCCGGCGCTTGCGTGACGCGGGCGTGAAGGTGGAGGTGCACCTCACGGAGGGGCGCGGCCACGCGACCGAGCTGGCCGAGGACGCCTACGACGCCGGTCACCGGCACTTCATCGCCGTGGGCGGTGACGGCACCAGCTACGAGATCGTGAACGGGCTCTTCCCGCGCGCGCACCAGGAGAAGCAGACGGTGCAGCTCGGGATGCTGCCGCTCGGCACGGGCAACTCGTTCCTGCGCGACTTCGGCATCACCAACGAAGACGCCGCCCTCGAGGCCATCTCGCGCCGCCGCGCGCGCGCCATCGACGTGGTGCGCGTGACCCACAGCGAGGGCTCGCTGCACTACATCAACACGCTCGGCCTCGGCTTCGTGCCGCGCGCGGGCGCGCTGACCAACCAGCACTTCAAGAGCCTGGGCACCGCGGGCTACGTGGCCGCCGTGGTCGCCTGCACCGCGGACCTGCGCTACCTGCGCTCGCCCTATCGCTACGGGCTCGGGCTCAGCGAGGCGGATCTGGGCCAGCTGCCGCTCGACCAGCGAGAGAACACGTTCGTGTCGTTCTCGAACAGCCGCTACACGGGTGGCGCGATGATGATGGCGCCGGTGGCCGACGTGTCGGACGGCGCGCTCGACGTGGTGCGGGTCAACCGCCTGTCGCGCTTGGACCTCATCACCACGTTCCCGAAGATCTTCACGGGCACGTTCATCGAGCACCCCGCGGTGGAGCAAGCGCGCGCCAACGCCGTGCGCTTCGGCAACGTGGGCAAGCTGGACGTGCTGGTGGACGGCGAGCAGCTGCGCCTCGAGCTGCAGTCGCTCGACGTGCTCCCCTCCGCCCTCGAGGTGCTGGCATGAGCACGCCCGAACACCAGCAAGCGCACGAGAGCGTCCCGCCCCTCGGGGAGCCCGACGCCGCCACGCGAGAAGGCCTCGTGGGCGACCGCCGCAATGAACGCCACAGCCTGCTCGACCACGCCCGCAGCGTGGGCACGTGGGGCCTCGGCCTCAGCTACATGATCCCCACGATGCTGGGCTTCACCGCGGCCTTCAAGGCCCTGGGCTCGCACAACCTCGACCGCTCCACGCGGCTCTACATCCAGGGCCAGCTGCAGCTGCTCTTCGTGAAGTGGAACGCCCACGTGCACCCCGACGTGGACCCGAACCAGCAGTACATCTTCTGCCAGAACCACATCAACCACTTCGACCACTTGTCGATGTACAACAGCACGCCGCACTTCAAGCAGGGGCTCGAGCTGGTGTCGCACTTCAAGTACCCGATCTACGGGTGGTTCATGGAGGCGCGCGGCACCATCCCCGTGCCGGCCAACAAGACCGACCGCACCGAGGCCATCTACCAGGGTGTGAAGGCCGAGCTCGAGGCCGGGCGCAGCATCCTCGCCTTCCCGGAGGGCACCCGCACGCTCAACGGCCGCGTGGGTGCTTTCCGTCGCGGGGTCTTCGTGACCGCGCAGCGCCTGGGCGTGCCCATCGTGCCCGTGGCGGTGACCGGGATGTACGACGTCATGCGCAAGGGCTCGCTGGTCATCCGGCCCGGGCAAGAGGTCACCGTGCACGTGGGCAAGCCCATCCTCACCGCGGGCCGCGGGCCCGAAGAGGTGACCGACATCGCGAAGGAGACGCGCGACGCGATCACGAAGCACGTGGACGCGTACCTCGACCGGAAGGGACCAGGCCGTGGCTGACGAGAGCCTCGACGGCCGCACGCTGCGGGCGAACCGCAAGCGGCAGCATCGACGCCAGGCGATCCTGACGGGCGCCCTCAAGGTCTTCGGCGAGAAGGGCTATCACGGCGCCCACATCAGCGACATCATCGACGAGGTCGGCATCGCGCGGGGCACGTTCTACCTCTACTTCGAGAGCAAGAACGCCATCTTCCTGGAGCTCCTGGACGGCCTCCTGGCCGAGCTGCGACGTCACATCGTGGGCGTGAGCACCGCCGAAGGGGCACCTCCCGTGGTGGCCCAGCTGGCCGGGACCGTCCGTGAGGTGCTGCGCACCATGGTCCAGAACCGCATGCTCTCCACCATCATCATCCGCGAGGCGGTGGGCCTGGACGCCGAGGTCGACTCGCGCCTGCGTGCTTTCTACGCCGAGCTGTTGCACTATATCCGGGACGCCGTCGCCGAGGGCCAGCGCCTCTCGCTCATTCGCGAGCTGGACACCGAAGTGGCGGCCATGTGCATTCTCGGAACCATCAAGCAGTTCGTGGAGCAACTCGTGATGATGGACGTTCAGGAGGTCGACGTGGATCGGATGGCACTGTCGGTGTTGGACTTCAACCTACGCGGGTTGCTGCGCCGCGACGCCGAGTCCTGAGTCCGTGAACGTCCCCCCCAGCCTGTTGCCGCTGGTGGACGACGGCATCATCGAAGAAGTCGTGCGCCCGCTGATGAGCGGCAAAGAAGCGCAGGTCTTCTTGGTGGTGGCCGGCGGCCGTGAGCGCGTGGCCAAGGTCTACAAAGACGCGGCCCTGCGCTCCTTCAAGCACAAGTCGGACTACACCGAGGGGCGGCGCACGCGCAACAGCCGTGACCAGCGCGCCATGGCGCAGCGCACCAAGCACGGGCGCGCCCAGGACGAAGCCGCGTGGCGCTCCACCGAGGTGGACATGATCTACCGGCTGCGCGCGGCCGGAGTGCGCGTGCCCGAGCCCTACATCTTCTCGGACGGCGTGCTGGTGATGGAGTTCATCACCAACGGCGATGGCCTCGCCGCGCCGCGCCTGGGCGACGCCAACGTGTCCGCGAGCGAAGCGCTGCACATCTTCGAGACGCTCATGCAGGAGGTCATCCGCATGCTGTGCGCCGGCGTGGTGCACGGCGACCTGTCGGACTTCAACGTGCTGCTCAGCGAGACGGGTCCGGTGGTCATCGACTTCCCGCAGGCCATGGACGCGGCCGGGAACCGCAACGCGCGCAACATCTTGATCCGCGACGTGGACAACCTGCACCGGTTCCTGGAGCGCGCCACGCGTGGCTACCGGCCGAAGCCCTTCGCCCAGGAGATGTGGGCCCTCTACGAGCGCGGCGAGCTGCTGCCCGACACCAAGCTGCGCGGGCTGTTCCGGCCGGACCAGAAGGCCGCCGACGTGGGCGGGCTGCTGCGCGAGATCGGTGACGCGCGGCGCGACGCGGTGCGCGCGGGGCTGGCCGAGGCCGACCCCGACGCTCCGTCACGCGAGGGTGAGCGCGACGACGGAGCGCCGAGCCCGGGGGCGCCGCGCCGCCGCGTGGAAGTGGTGATGGGCCGTGGTGGTCAAGCGGCCCCGCGAGACGGGCAGCCAAGAGACCAGGCCGCGCGCGGTGGCCAGC
>CAZEAA010000273.1:1317-8344 GCA_964510015.1 uncultured Sandaracinaceae bacterium | reverse complement strand
TCCCTACGTGTTCTCGATGCCGTCGAACATCACCGCCAGCATCCACGTGTGACCAGCACGCCAGCGCCGTGCTCAGCCTCCGAGCAGCGCGCGCTCGCACGCCAGCAGCGCTTCGTAGTGCTGTCGGTTCGGGTCGCTCGGGGCTCGCAGTGACAGGGCGCGCGCCAACCGACGCGTCTCGAAGGCACGGCCGAGGCGCATGAGCAGCACCCAGCGGACGCGCAGCGCGTCCTCCTCCACCAGCAGCTGGTCGCTCTCCTCGCGCAGCTCCGCGAGCGCGCGGGCTCCTTCGGACGCGAGCAGGTCGGCGACGGCGGCGGCGTTGGCGCGGAGGGTGGTCTCGAAGTCGGCCCGGAACGGGTCCAGCAGCTCGGGCCAGTGCGCGGCGATGGCGAGCCTCATGGAGAGCAGCGCCTCGTCTTCCATGGCCATGCGCTCCTCGATGCGCGCGGCCAGCGCATCCAGCTGCGCTTCGAGCGCAACGCGCGCCGAGTCCACGCTGGCTTCGTCGCGCAGGCTCAGCCGGCTCCCGAGGGCAGCGATGACGGCGTCGTCTTCGGGGGTGGCGAAGCTGGGTGCTGCAGTGGGGCTCTCGCTGGCCGCCTCGAGCGTGAGCGAGCGCAGGAAGCGCTCACTCGTGGTGGAGGGCAGGTCGATCGACTCGGACGCGATGCGCGCGCGGGTGTGCGCCTCCAGCAGCCCCACGTGACCGTCGTGGTCGAGGTCGAGCCCGGGGGTGGGCTGCCCGTCGCCCCCCTGCCCGCGCAAGGCATGCAGCAGGTGCAGCGCGTAGCCTTGCTGGGCCTGGCGGTCGGGGTTCGCGTCGCAGCCGTTCGACTCGTGCTCGGCCGACGTCGCGAACAGCCCGCACGTGCCGTGCTGGGCCGGGCCCGCGCTCACGTTCGCGTCGGCGAAGGCGAGCTCGGCGAAGCCTCCCCCGAAGCACGACGTGATGATCACGCGCGCGCTGCGGCGTGCATCTCGGGACGAGAGCGCCGTGCTGAGCTCGCGGGCGTCGAAGGCGCTGTCGCCCCACAGCGCCACGTAGTTCTCCGCGGCACTCTCGCCCACGTCGCCGTGCGCCGCCACGAACACGTCGAGGCGCGGCCCGGGGTGCGCGAGCTGAGCCTCCAGCAGCGCCAACACGGAAGGGGCATCCGCGGGCGCGTCCACCTTGAGCGCCGGGATGCGAAAGCGCGCGGCGCGCTCGGGGCGCGGGTCCAGCAAGGCACCCAGCTCGGCGCGCAGCGGCGCGTGGGGGCTCGCGTCGAGCGTGGCTTCGTCGCTCGAGTCGAGGGGCGCGGCCGGAGACAGCACCTGCACTGCGCGAACGCCGGGACCGCCGGCGAAGAGCACCGCGCCCGGGGTCTCGTCCGCGGACGCGAGCTCGGCGAACAGGCTCAGATCCTGCTCCAGCTGCACCTGGGTGGAGGTCGGGTCGGCCCCGCCGCCCACGGCGAGCCAGCGAAGCGTCCCGCGCGACGACAGGTCGACGCCGGGTGCGGGGCGACCGCCTCCCGGACCCGCCTCGGTTGGCGCGGCCTGCGTGACCGCGAGCGAGTTCCCGGCCGGCGTGGGCTCGGGCGCCGTGGCAGCGTGGTCTCGGGCGGCCCAGGTCGCGACGCCCGCGCCTCCGGCCAGGCCGCCCAACACGAACAACAGCGCGCCGCGCACGCGCGCGCTCGTCCAGCCGGGGTCTCGTCGTGCGCCGGGGGCAGGCTCCATGGTCGCTGCGTATCAGCTGCGCTGGCGGCGTGCTATCCGTCTCCACGTGTCACGCGATCAGCCCCGCGTCTTGTCCCGCGTCTTGCCCCGCTTTGTGCCCGTCTCGGCGAGTGACCTCCCATCGGATGGCGACCACGACGCGCTCGTGTTCCTGGCCGACGTTCGCCTCACAACGGACCCGAGCGGCGCGGACACTCTGGTCCACGCGCCCGGCTGCGCCATCCCTGGCCGGCTCGCCGAGCACGTCGTCGCGCCGGCCGTGACGGCCCCCGCGGTTCACGTCAGCGGCGCGATCCAGGACGTGGCGCTCGTGACTCCGTGGGGCGCCTCTCGCGATCAGCTGCCCCTCGGGGTCTTCGTGTACGGCACCCTCATGCGGGGCGAAGAGCGTGAGGGCGCCATCCGCTCCGCGCTCCCGGGGGTTGCCCCCGTCGACGGCTCCATCGCCGGCGGCCTCGTGCACCTGGGCGCCTGGCCGGGCCTGGTGGACGGCGAGGGCCGCGTGCACGGGGAGCTGTTCCACGCCAGCGACCATGCGAGTGACATGGCGAGTTACCTGGGGCCTCTACTGGCCGTGCTCGACCCGATCGAGGACTTCCTGGGCTTCCACGTCACACCCACCGAGTACGTGCGCGTGGTGGCGCCGGTCACCACGGCGAGCGGCCTCGCGTGGGCTTGGACCTATCGCTTCGTGGGCGACACCACCAGCGCCCTGCCCATCCCGAGCGGCCGCTGGCGCGACATGCCACGCCGGCTCCCGGGCACCGCGGGAATGCGCCGGCCGACCGACGCGGTATAGGAGGGCGATGTCCGCGCGCACACTGCCCCTCTTGCCCATGCTGGTGCTGGCCACGGCCCTCGCCGAGGCGCTGGGCCTCGTGACCGCCCGCGCCCTGAGCGTCCTCGTGGCGGAGGCGGAGGTCGAGCCCGGCAGCACGGCGGCCAACTTGCTGCCGCTGCTGGGCGTGCTGGGCGGCGTGCTCGAGGGCGCCATGCTCGGCGTCGCGCAGGGGCTCGTGCTCGCGCGTCACGGCTACACCAAGGTCTCCTCGTTCGCGCTTGCGTCCGCGCTGGGCATGGGCGTCGCGTGGACCCTGGTCCTGCTGCTGGCGGCGCTCGAGCCCGCGGTGGCCACCTCCCCCGGTCTCGACCTGCTGGTGGCCATGCTGGCGGGCGCGGGTCTCGGCGGCATCTTGGGCCTGCTGCAGCGGCGCGTCCTCACGCCGGCCCCCGCGCGCTTCGCCCTGCACAGCGCGCTCGGCTGGTGCGCGGGCCTCGTGGCCACGCTCTTCGTGGAGCAGTTCGTCCCCACCGCGGCGTCCGACGGCTACAGCTTCGCGGCCAGCGCCGTGGGCGGTGCGCTCACCGGCGCCATCGTGGGCCTGGTGGTGGGCGGGGCATTCCCGCGCTACGTTCGCGCGCGATGACCAAGTCGATCGGTATCGGGCTCGTGGGTTGCGGCATCGTCGGGACGGGGCTGCTCCAGCAGCTGAAGGAGAACGCGTCCGCCATCGAGGGCCGCCTGGGCGTGCCGCTCGACGTGCGGCGCATCGCGGTGCGTGACGTGACCACTGTGCGCAGTGATCTCGTCCCGCGGGACAAGCTCACCACCGACCCGATGGAGCTGGTGAACGACCCAGACATCCAGGTCATCGTCGAGGTCATGGGCGGCGTCGAGCGCGCCTATGAAGTGGTGCGCGCCGCCATCTTGGCCGGCAAGCACGTGGTCACCGCCAACAAGGCGCTGCTGGCCGAGCGCGGCGCCGAGATCTGGAACCTCGCAGAAGACCAGGGCGTGGACCTCTACTACGAGGCGGCCGTGGCGGGCGGCATCCCCATCATCCGCGTGCTGCGCGAGGCGCTGGCGTCGGAGCGCATCCTGGCCATCCGCGGCATCGTCAACGGCACCAGCAACTACATCCTGTCGCGCATGACCGAGGAGGGGCTGTCCTTCGAAGTGGCGCTGGCCGAGGCGCAGGCCGCGGGCTACGCCGAGGCCGACCCCACGCTGGACGTGGGCGGTGGCGACGCGTGCCACAAGATCGCCATCCTCGCGACGCTCGCCTTCGGGCAGCGCGTGCCGGCCGACCAGATCCCCACGGAGGGCATCGACACGGTCTCGCCGCTCGACATCGCGTTCGCGCGGCGCCTGGGCTTCATCATCAAGCCGCTGGCCGTGGCCCGCGTGGTGGACGATGCGCTCGACCTGCGGGTGCACCCTGCCCTCGTGCCGGTCGAGTCCACCCTCGCCACCGTGAACGGCGCGCTCAACGCCGTGGCCATCGAAGGCGCGCTGCTGGGCCCGGTGCTCATGAGCGGCCCCGGCGCCGGCGCAGGCCCCACCGCCACCAGCGTGGCCGGCGACGTGCTGGACATCGCCCGCAACCTCGAGTGCCGCGCGCACTCGCGCGTCCCGGCGCGAGGCTTCCGGCGCGTGGCGCTGACCGACGCGAAGCTGCGCGACATCGGGGACCATCGCGGGCGCTTCTACCTGCGCCTGACGGTGGACGACCGCCCCGGCGTGCTCGGCGCCGTGACCAGCGCGCTCGGCGACAACGAGGTCTCCATCGAGCAGATGTTCCAGGAAGGCGGCTGGCAGCGCGGCAAGCGTCGCGACACGGGCCCCGTCTCCGTGGTGTTGCTCACGCACCGCGCCACCGAGCGTCACGTGCGCGCGGCGCTGGCGCTGATCGAGCGTCACAAGGCCATCGTGGCGCCCACGCAGCTCATCCGCATCGAGGAGTAGCTCAGCTCGCGAGGCGGGCCCGCCAACACGTGGTGGGCTCCGGCGTCTCCCCGCAGCTCGCGGGGCGCAGGGCGTCCGCGCGCACCTCTCGCTGCACCTCCACGCGCAGCGAGCCGCCGCGGGTGCGCAGCGTGACGTGCTGCGCGTCGCCCACCGTCGAGAGCTGCATGCCGTCCACGATGGCGTCGAAGGCGCGCTCGTCGGTCTCGATGCGGTAGGTCACGCTGGCGGCCTGAGCCCACGGCGCGTCCTTGGTGCAGCCCCGCAAACGCGTGGGTCGGTGCACCATGCCCTGCGCCTGGGCACGCAGAAACTCGGCCGCTTCGTCCACGCCGACGCGTCCGTAGCAGTGACCGTCGGGCAGGCTGAGCACGACCGGCGCGAAGCGATGACCCCCGAGGTGGCTCGCCTGCCACACCGTCGGCGGCTCGTCCGCAGGCCGCACCAGCTTCTGCGCCACGAGCGCGTCGTAGAGCGGGACACCCAGCAGCGAGCAGCACACGTCGCGACGGCCATGGGTGCAGACCAGCGTCAGCGCCTCGGCCTCGCGCACGGCCCCCGCAACGGTCCCGTCAGCGAGCCACGCGCCCACGTCCACGGCCGGCAGGTCCTCGAGCTGATTCAGCATGAGATAGGACACCGGCCCGCCCACCCGGCAGAGGTACACGGCGAGTGGCCCGCGGGAGCGCCGCGGCGCCCGGATGAACTGCAGCCGCAAGCCACGGTGCGCCTTCTCGAGGGGGCTCAAGAAGCGCCGCACGTCTTCGGGCATCTCGGTGGCGAGGATCTTCCCGGCCCAGCCACCGCGCATCTCCACCAGGAGGAAGTCGGTGGCCTCGGGCGCCGTGCCCAGCAGCGGCTCGTCTTGCTCGGCGCTGACGAGCGCGCAGCGGACCTCGGTCACTTCGACGCGGGGATCGGGAGCGGCCGCGCCATCTCTTCGGCGGCCGCGTCCGTCCGAGCCTGACGGCCCGCGGCGATCTTCCCGTTCCACGCCTCGTGCTGAGCCGTGTAGGTCTCGAGCAAGAGCTCGATCTGGCCGGCGAACGCCGTCCACTGCGCCTTCTCGGCCGGGACCTCGGTGGCCGCGAGCGCAGCGGCCACGCGCTGACCCGCAAAGCGCACTCGCGCCGCCGCCTCGTAGAAGTTGTCGCGTTTCGCGAAGCCGGCCGCCTGGTTGAGCCAGACGGCGACGGTCTGCGGATCGAGTGTGTCTTCGTGGTGGGCCATGCTGTCCTCGAGAACGGGTGTGATACCAGACCCGCGCGCCGGAGTCAGCCCTTGAGGGCTTCGGCGCCGCCGATGATCTCCATCAGCTCGGTGGTGATGGCCGCCTGACGAGCGCGGTTGTACTTGAGCGTCAGCCTGTCGATCATGTCCGACGCGTTGTTCGTGGCGGAGTCCATGGCGGTCATGCGCGCGCCGTGCTCGGAGGCCACGGACTCGAGCAGACCACGGAAGACCTCGACCTCCACGTACATCGGCAGCAGGCGATCGAGCAGCTCGGGCTTGCCGGGCTCGTAGATGAAGTCGCCGCCGATGTCACCGCCCTCGGGCACTTCCGTCGGGACGATGGGGAGCAGGGACTCGACGCGCACGTCCTGCGAGATGGCGCTCTTGAACTCGTTGTAGACGAGGTAGCAAGCGTCGAGGTTCTCGGAGGTGTACTCGTCGATGATGAAGCGGGCGATCTCGCCAGCGCGCTCGACCGAGAGGTCTTCGAAGACGCCCGTGAACTCGTGGCGGATGTCCGCGTCGCGGCGGCGCAGGTGGTCACGGCCCTTGCGACCGATGACCGCGAAGCAGACCTTGACGCCGGCGGCCTCGAGCTCACGCCAGCGACGCTCGGTCGCCTTGGTGATGCCCGAGTTGAACGCACCCGCGAGGCCGCGGTCGCTCGTGATGACCACGAGCATGACGTTCTTCTCCGGGCGACGCTGCAGCAGCGGGTGCAGGGTCTCCGGCTCGTCGTCGGTCGTGCGCGCCGCCACCGAGCTCAAGACCTCGTAGGTCTTGACGGCGTACGGGCGCAGCTCCTGGATGGCCTGCTGAGCCTTACGGAGCCTCGCGGCGGCCACCAGCTTCATGGCACGCGTGATCTTCTGCGTGCTCTTGACGGTGCCGATCCGCTTGCGGATCTCTTTCAGGTTCGCCATGGCGGACTACTTCTTTCCGGCTTCGAACGTGGCGGAGAAGGCCGTGAGCGCGCTCTCGATTTCCTTCTCGAGGTCGCCGTCGATCTTCTGCTTGCTGTTGATCGTCTCGAGGATCGACTTGCGCTCGGACTTCAGCCACGAGATGAACTCGGACTCGAAGCGCTTGATCGAGTGGAGCGGCAGCTTGTCGAGGTAGCCGTGCGTGCCCGCGAAGATGGCGACCACCTGCTCGGCCACGGGGACCGGCTGGTACTGGCCCTGCTTCAGGAGCTCGGTGAGGCGCTCACCGCGCGCCAGCTGCTGCTGGGTGGCGGCGTCGAGGTCCGACGCGAACTGCGCGAAGGCCTGCATGGCGCGGAACTGGGCCAGCTCGAGGCGCAGCGTACCGGCCACCTGCTTC
>CAZEAA010000273.1:0-1307 GCA_964510015.1 uncultured Sandaracinaceae bacterium | reverse complement strand
GGACACGGAGATACCGACGTTGATGGCCGGACGCACGCCCGAGTTGAAGAGGTCCGACTCGAGGAAGATCTGACCGTCGGTGATCGAGATGACGTTCGTCGGGATGTAGGCCGACACGTCGCCGCCCTGCGTCTCGATGATGGGGAGCGCGGTGAGCGACCCGCCCGAGTCCGGGAGCTTCTTGGCGACCTTGTTGCCACCGGCGGCCTTCGCGGCCTTCTCGGCCTCGTGCTTGGCCTCGCCGCCCATGAAGACCTCACGGCCAGCGCGCGTGGGCTCCTCGTCCTTGTCGAACACGGCCCACTCTTCGGCCATCTTCGCGGCGCGCTCGAGCAAGCGGCTGTGCACGTAGAAGACGTCGCCCGGGTACGCCTCGCGGCCCGGCGGGCGGCGCAGCAGCAGCGAGAGCTCGCGGTAAGCGACAGCCTGCTTCGAGAGGTCGTCGTAGATGCAGAGCGCGTGCATGCCGTTGTCACGGAAGTACTCGCCCATGGTCACGCCCGTGTAGGGCGCGATGAACTGCAGCGGGGCGGCCTCGGAGGCGCCGGACACGACCACGATCGTGTACTCGAGCGCGCCGGCGGCGCGGAGCTTCTCCACCACGTTCGACACGGTCGACTGCTTCTGACCGATGGCGACGTAGACGCAGAAGACGTTCTGGCCCTTCTGGTTGATGATGGCGTCGATGGCGACGGCCGTCTTGCCGGTCTGGCGGTCACCGATGATGAGCTCGCGCTGACCGCGACCCACGGGCACCATGGCGTCGATGGCCTTGAGGCCCGTCTGCATGGGCTCGGTCACCGGCTGGCGGCCGATGATGCCGGGCGCCTTCAGCTCGATGCGGCGCGACAGCTTGGCGCCGATCGGGCCCTTGCCGTCGATGGGCTGACCGAGCGAGTTCACCACGCGACCGACCAGCTCCTTGCCGACCGGCACCTCGACGATGCGGCCGGTGCGCTTGACCGTGTCGCCCTCGCGGATGGAGCGCGAGTTGCCGAGCAGGGCCACACCCACGTTGTCGCTCTCGAGGTTGAGGATCATGCCCATCAGGCCGCCCGGGAACTCGACGAGCTCGCCGGCCATGGCGCTCTCGAGGCCGTGAACGCGCGCGATGCCGTCACCCACCGTGAGGACCGTGCCGGTCTCCACGACGTCGACCGCCTTGTCGTAGTTGGCGATCTGCTGCTTGATGATGTTCGAGATTTCTTCAGCGCGAAGCTGCATTGGGGGCTCCCTTAGGGTGAGCGGCCGTGAGGCTGGGGTTACTGAGCGAGGAGCTGCTCTTTGAGCTCGGTGAGTCGATTGCG
>CAZEAA010000272.1:0-8411 GCA_964510015.1 uncultured Sandaracinaceae bacterium | reverse complement strand
GCTGCCCGCACTCGAAGGACCCCAACAGCCCGCGCGCCGGCACCGGCGGCCCTCCCCACGGCACCATCAAGGACGAGTTCCTCGACAGCGCCAAGTTCTCGAACGAGCCCGGCACGCTCTCCATGGCGAACACCGGCCGCCCCAACAGCGGCGGCTCGCAGTTCTTCGTGAACACCGTGCACAACAAGTTCCTCGACTGGTTCGACCGCAGCACGGACTCGCAGCACCCGGTCTTCGGGCGCGTCACCGAGGGCATGGACGTGGTCAAGAAGATCGAGAGCTTCGGCTCGCGCTCCGGCGCCACGGCGAAGCCGCTGAAGGTCAACGCGATCACCATCGCGCGCTGAGGTTCGCACTGTCGCGCGGGCGTGCCTTCGCTGCCGCCCGCGCCGACGCGACCTCGCTGTCAGCGACTGACGCCTGCGTCCAACCGCCTCAGGGCGCGACGTTCCTCCCGGCGGGCCCTGAGCAGCCTCAAGCGACCTCCCGGGCGGCGGTCTTCGCTGTACGCATCGCTGCCTGGGTCCTCGACAGATGCGGGCTCGTCGTCGACGGCCTCCAAGACTCGGTCGGACTCGGCCACTGCGGGCCGCGCATCGCGTGGCTCGGCTCCCTCCTGCCGTCTGTCGTCCACCTGGACGGTCGACGGCACGTTGGGCGGCGCATGACTCGGTTCGGCGTCGTCGGCGCTCGTGAACCACACCACGGTGCCCACGGCGAGCGCGAGCAGGAAGACGATCGCGAGACGTTGCCCCTTGGTGGTCTCCATCGCGCGCCGTTCTACAGCAGGCGCCGCGCCACGACCAGTGGCAGCTTCCGGAAGACCTGGCTAGCATCGCGGCATGAAGCAGGCGCCGAAGGAGGCGGTGATGATGGGCTCACGGTTCCGCCACGTCCTGGTCGCGCTCACTTTGGCGTGCGTCCTCGGTTGCGCAGCAAGCGAAGCCACCCCCGACGCGGACACGGATGGCGGAACCACGGACGCAGACGCCACACCCGCCCCCTGCCCTGTCGATGCCGTGCGGCTGCACGTGATCCGGGACGCCGACGGCGACGGCTTCGGTGTGCTCCAGGGCGCGGAGGCCATGGGCTGCGTGCGCAACGGCTACATCCCCTTCCCGGCCGACCGGCGCCTCGACTGCGATGATGAGAATCCGGCGGCTCACCCCGACGCCCCGCAGTCCTGCGACTTCGATGCGGATGGCACCCCGGGGGTCGACGACTGCGACGATCACAATCGCCTGCGCGCTCCCACGAAAGTCGAGCGCTGCAACGGGTTCGACGACGACTGCGACGGGCTCGTGGACGACGCTGATCAGGAGGGACGGTACAGCGAGGACGCCAACTGGGGGCTCGACGAAGACGGGGACGGCTACCCATCCGAGCTCCTGTTCTCGTGCACGGATCCCGGCGGCGGCTACGTTCGATGGGGCCTGGTCTCTGCAGAGCACCTGGACTGCGCGCCCCTCGATGCGGCCGTCCACCCGTTCCAACGGGACGACTGCGCTACAGAGACCGATGCCAACTGCGATGGTGTCTTTACGCCGGTCTACGCGTCCGAGGACGCCGGCAGAACACCTCGCGTGGACATCGCGAACCAGATCATGAGCGCGGGCCCGACCGACGCGCCAACCTACGTCCCGATCAGCATCCAGGAATATGGCGAGGTGATCATCGACCTGTGCCCGGGCACCTACCGCGCTCACCTGGACTTGGTCGACGGAAGCACCGGCTTCAAGGTCAACAATCGCTTCACCATCCGCGGCCACGGCGCCTCCCCGGCCGACGTGGTGTTGGATGCCGGGCAGTCCGGCCGGAACGTGACGGTGCCAGCCACCTTCGGCTGGGAATGGGGCCCCTACGCCGTGCGTGCCGAGCTCGAGAACATGACGCTCATCGGCGGGCGGGCCACGGACGGGCTGCCTGGCGGATGCGTGGTGCAGGCCGAGGGCGTGTCAACCGACGAGAACGACGGCTGGCTGATCCTCGACCGCGTCGTCTTCCGCGACTGCGAGTCCGCTACGGGAGGGGCCGTGGCCGTGCAGCCAAACAGCGCGCTCACCATGACGGACGTGGTCTTCGAAGACACGCAGGCCAGCGTGCGCGGCGGCGCCATCTTCTTCGAGGGCACCACGCTGACGATGACCCGCGGCTCGTTCACGGGCACGCGGGCCCCCGCCATGAGCGGAGGCGCCATCGCTGCGGTCCTCGGCCCACAGAGCAATCTCACGCTGCAGTCGGTGGACCTCGGGGCGGTCAGCAACGACATCTCCGTGACGAGCAGCTCCTACAGCGCTCAACGCAACCTCGGCGCGGGTGCCGACCTGACGTGTAGCTCCACTGCCTGCACCCCCTGAGCGCCGCGCGCCGTCGCGCTACTGAAACACCCACTCGGGCGGTCGCGGCGGCGGTGTGTTCACTCCGAGCCGGGGGCGGATGCGCGTGCGCATCAGGTCGCACCACAGCACCACGTGCTCCTCGAGCAGCGCCGGGTCCTTCACCAGGTGGCGGTCCATCACCATGCCGCGTAGCAGCCACTGCAGGAGCGCGATGACGGACTCCACGTTGTCCTTCGGGTCCACCGGCTCGAAGTAGTGCACCGCGGCAGCCCGGATGAGCATGTAGCCCGACGACCACAAGCGCTGCATCACGGCGGCCAGCTCTTCGTCGTGCCGGCTGGCCAGCAGCAGCTCCAGCAGTACGGCGTGCTCACGCGCACAGAAGACGGTGCGCCAGCCGCTGAGCGCCATGTCCCGCAGGCGGTCGTCCGAGTCGCCCAGGTTCATGAACGCCTTGCCCAGCTGGATGTAGACACGCTTCACGAGGTGCTTGGCAGCGGCCTCGATGAGCGCCGACTTCGAGGGGAAGTGATAGACGTGCGCGCCGCGTGAGACGGCCCCGCGCTCCACGATCTTGCTGATGGTGGTGCCCGAGTAGCCCTCCGTCTCGAGGCAGCTGAGCGTGGCGTCGATGAGCCGCTGGCGGGTGGCTTCGCTGCGGTCTTCCTGCTTGCGGCGCGGGGGCCGCTCGGCGCTCGGGGCTGGCTTTCGGTCGCTCATTCGGTCTCCGCCCAGCATGGGTCGCCGGGCTCAGGGCGGTCGCAATGGCTTGATTTCATGCGCAAAGCAAGCCTAGTCACCCTCCGCAAAAACACAAGTTGTACGTACGTATTGCAAATGGTAGCGTGCCCGCCCATGAGTACCCTGCACGTCCCCAAGCCCGTGGCGCCCATGATGCCGCGCACCCTGTTCACCGAGGACCACGAGGCCTTCCGCGCCACCGCGCGACGCTTCTTCGAGACCGAGATCGCCCCGCACCAGGAGAAGTGGGAGGAGCAACAGCACATCGACCGCAACCGGTGGAACAAGGCCGGCGAGCTCGGCCTGCTGTGCTGCACGCTGCCCGAAGAACTCGGCGGCTCCGGCGTGGACCGCCTCCACTCCGTGATCCTGATGGAGGAGCAAGCCCGCGTGGGCGACTCGGCCAGCGGCTTCTCGCTGCACTCGGACATCGTCGCCAACTACATCCTCAACTTCGGCACCCCCGCGCAGAAGCAGCACTGGCTGCCCAAGATGGCCAGCGGCGAGGTGGTCACCGCCATCGCCATGACGGAGCCGGGCACGGGCTCGGACCTCCAGGGCATCCAGGCCACCGCCAAGCTCGACGGCGACGAGTACGTCATCAACGGCGCCAAGATCTTCATCACGAACGGCTACCTCTGCGACATGGCCATCGTGGCCGTGAAGACCGGCGAGAGCGCGAAGGGCTCCGCCAACGTCTCGCTCATGATCGTGGAGGCCGACCGCAAGGGCTTCACCAAGGGCAAGCCGCTCAAGAAGGTGGGCATGAAGGGCCAGGACACCTGCGAGCTCTTCTTCGAAGACGTGCGGGTGCCCAAGAGCAACCTGCTCGGCACCGAGGGCATGGGCTTCATCATGCTCATGAAGGAGCTGGCCTGGGAGCGCATGATGATCGCCATCATGTGCGTGTCCGGCGCCGAGTTCGCGCTGGCCACCACGGTGGAGTACGTGAAGCAGCGCAAGGCCTTCGGGAAGCCCGTGGCGTCCTTCCAGAACACGCGCTTCAAGCTGGCCGAGATGCGCAGCGAGATCCAGATCGCGCGCGTCTACGTGGACAAGTGCATCGAGCTGGTGCTCACGAAGAAGCTCACGCCCGAGGCCGCGTGCGCCGCCAAGTACTGGGTGTCCGACCTGCTCAGCCGCGTGGTGGACGAGTGTGTCCAGCTGCACGGCGGCTACGGCTACATGCTCGAGTACCCCATCGCGAAGGCGTACATCGATACGCGCGCCAACCGCATCTACGGCGGCACCAACGAGATCATGAAAGAGCTCATCTCGCGCAGCATCTAGGAAGGGAACAAGACACGATGACCAAGCTACGTTTCGATGATCGAGTCGCGATTGTGACGGGTGCGGGAGCTGGCCTCGGCCGCTCCCACGCGCTCCTGCTGAGCAGCCTGGGTGCCAAGGTGGTGGTGAACGACCTGGGCGGCGCCGCCACGGGCGAGGGCAAGTCCGCCTCCGCCGCCGACAAGGTGGTGGACGAGATCCGCGCGGCGGGTGGCCAGGCGGTGGCCAACTACGACTCCGTCGTCAACGGCGCGGGCATCGTGAAGAGCGCGGTGGACGCGTTCGGCAAGGTGGACATCCTGATCAACAACGCCGGCATCCTGCGCGACGTGAGCTTCGCCAAGATGACCCAGGCGGAGTGGGACATCGTGCTGTCGGTGCACCTCACCGGCTCCATGAGCGTGAGCCACGCGGCCTGGCCCATCATGCGCGAGCAGGGCTTCGGCCGCATCGTGATGACCACGTCGGCGGCCGGCATCTACGGCAACTTTGGGCAGGCCAACTACAGCGCCGCCAAGCTCGGCCTCGTGGGCCTGGCCAACACGCTGGCGGAAGAGGGCCGCAACAAGAACGTGTACGTGAACACCATCGCGCCCATCGCGGCGTCGCGGCTCACGGAGACGGTGCTTCCGCCCGACATCCTGAAGCACCTCCAGCCCGAGGCCGTGAGCCCGCTGGTGGCGTGGCTGTGTCACGAGGACTGCGAGGAGACCAAGGGCCTCTTCGAGGTGGGCGCGGGCTACATCGCGAAGGTGCGCTGGGAGCGCTCGTACGGCACCACCTTCCCGCTCGGCCGGCGCTTCAGCGTGGACGACGTGGCGGCGCGCTGGGGCAAGATCACGGGCTTCGAGGAGAACACCGAGAACCCGAAGACCATCAACGAGTCGATGGCGCCCATCTTGCGGAACATCACCTCGCCGAGCCTCGGCGGGAACGAGTTCATCGACTTGGACGTGGCCAGCAAGACCACGGTGAAGCTCGAGTCCGAGTACGACGAGAACGACCTGGCGCTGTACGCGCTCGGCATCGGCGCCGCGCGCGACCCGCTCGACAAGAGCGAGCTGAAGTTCGCCTACGAGATGGGCGGTGACTTCCAGGCGCTGCCGACATTTGGAGTCATGCCGCAGATGAGCGCCATGCTGAAGGCCGCGCGTGAGGGCACGTTCACGCTGCCCGGCATGAGCTTTGGCTTCGACCGCCTGCTGCACGGCGAGCAGTACACGGAGCTCAAGGGCCCCATGCCGCGCAAGGGCAAGCTCACGCACCACTTCAAGTTCAAGCAGGCCTACGACAAGGACCCGAACGCGGTGGTCACCTTCGCCATCAGCACGGTGGACGAGGACGGCAACGAGCTGGCCTACAACGAGATGACGTCGTTCGTGAAGGGCGCGGGCGGCTGGGGTGGCGACCGTGGCCCGAGCGCCGACGTCAACGTGCCGCCGGAGCGCGCGCCGGATGCGGTGATCGAAGAGAAGACCGACGTGAACCAGACGCTGCTCTTCCGACTGTCGGGAGACTGGAACCCGCTGCACGCGGACCCGGGCTTCGCCAAGGCCTTCGGCTACGATCGACCCATCCTGCACGGGCTCTGCACGTTCGGGCACGCCGGGCGCCACGTCATCAAGGCCTTCTGCGACAACGACGGGCGGAAGTTCAAGAGCATCAAGGTGCGCTTCGCCAAGAACGTGTTCCCGGGCGAGACGCTGGTCACGCGCATGTGGAAGGAGTCGCCCACGCGCATCGTCTTCGAGACCAGCGTGAAGGAGCGCAACGAGGTGGTCATCAAGAACGCCGCGGTGGAGCTCTACACGGAGATCCCGAAGCCGGCGGCGAAGGCCAAGGCGGCGAGCACGGCGGCCGCGGCACCGGCAGCCCAGGCGGCGCAGCCCGCGGTGGACAACGAGGTCCAGCTGGCCGACGTGTTCACCGGCGTGGCGGCGCACATCAAGAAGAACCCCGGGCTGGTGGGACAGACCAAGACGTCGTTCCAGTTCCACTTCCACAACCCGGACCAGAGCTTCTTCATCAACCTGAAAGACGGCGCGGGCTCGGCCGGGCCCGGCACGCTGGACGCGGCCGACGTCACGCTCGAGGTGGACACCGAGCACGGCCCCACCATCTTCGGCGGCGACATGGCCACGGTGCAGAAGCTCTACTTCGGCGGCACGCTGAAGATCGCGGGCAACGTGATGGCGTCCAACAAGCTCGCCGCGCTGGCCACGATGGACAAGCAGCTGGTGGAGGACGCTCGCAAGGCACGCGTGGGTGCTGGGGGTGGTGCAGCCGCGCCGGCGGCCAGCGCAGCCGCGGCGCCCGCAGTCTCGCAGGAGGCCACCATCGGTGACCTCTTCACCGCCATCGCCGCAGAGATCGCCAGCAAGCCCGAGGCCGTGCAGAAGGGCAAGACGGTCTTCCAGTTCGAGTTCGAGAACCCAGAGCAGAGCTTCTTCATCGACCTGAAGAACGCGCCGGGCGGCGCTGGGCCGGGCCGCGCGGAGTCACCGGACGTAACCATCAGCGTGGACGCGAGCCACGTGGGCACCATCTTCGGCGGCGACATGGCGGCCGTGCAGAAGCTCTACTTCGGCGGGCAGATCAAGATCGCCGGCAACGTGATGGCCTCCAACAAGCTGGCCGTGCTGGCGGGCATGGACAAGGCGCGCGTGGAGACGGCCCGCAAGGCGCGCCTCGCGGCAGGGGCACCGGCCGCTGCAGCCCCGGTGGCCAAGAAGGAGCCCAAGAAGGCGCTCGCCGCCGAGGCGGTCGCCAAGCTGGAGGCCAAGCTCGCGAACACCAAGGGCGGCACCGGCGTGGTGCAGCTGCGCGTCAAGGACCCCGACGGCGTGTGGTCCGTGGACCTCGGGGCAAACCCGCCCAGCGTCACGCAGGGTGAGCGCAGCGACGCGGGCGCCACCATCACGGTGGGCGACTCACAGCTCGCCGCGCTCGTGAACGGCGAGAGCAAGATGCAGGAGCTCTTCCAGAAGGGCGCACTCACCATCGACGGCAACATCACGCTCGCGCGTCAGCTCGAGCAGGCAACGGGAGCAAGCAAATGAAGCGTCGCGTCAATGTAATCGGTGTGGGCATGACGAAGTTCGCCAAGCCCGGCGCCAGCCCCGACTACCACGAGATGGCCAAGGAGGCGGGCACGCTCGCGCTGACCGACGCCGGCATCCCCTACGGCGAGGTGGAGCAGGCCTTCGCGGGCTACGTCTTCGGCGACTCCACCTGCGGCCAGCGCGCCATCTACGAGCTGGGCCTCTCGGGCATCCCCGTGGTGAACGTGAACAACAACTGCTCCACCGGGTCGAGCGCGCTCTTCCTGGCGCGCCAGGCCATCGAGGGCGGCCTCGCCGAGTGCGTGCTGGCGCTCGGCTTCGAGAAGATGGAGCGCGGCGCGCGGGGCAACAAGTTCAACGACCGCGAGAACCCCCTCGGCCTCCACGCCGAGGTGATGGTGAGCATGCAGGGGGTCACGCAGGCCCCGCCGGCCGCGCAGATGTTCGGCGGCGCAGGGCGCGAGTACCGCTACCTGCACGGCACCAAGAAGGAGACGTTCGGGCAGATCGCGGTGAAGGCGCGCCAGCACGCCAGCCGCAACCCCTACGCGCTCTTCAACAACACGCTCACGCTCGACGAGGTCATGGCCTCCCCCGACGTGTTCGACCCGCTCACGCGCTACCAGTGCTGCCCGCCCACCTGCGGCGCCGGCGCGGCCATCCTGTGCTCGGACGAGTTCGCGAAGAAGCACGGCATCAGCAACCCCGTCTACATCGCCGCGCAGGCCATGACCACGGACTACAAAAGCAGCTTCGAAGAGCGCTCCATGATCAAGATGGTGGGCTACGACATGACCAAGAACGCCGCGCAGAAGGTCTACGAGGCCGCCGGCGTGGGCCCCGAGGACGTGGACGTGGTGGAGCTGCACGACTGCTTAACCGCCAACGAGCTGCTCACCTACGAGGGCCTCGGCCTGTGCCCCGAGGGCGGCGCCGAGAAGTTCATCTGGGACGCGGACAACACCTACGGCGGCAAGGT
>CAZEAA010000271.1:0-8431 GCA_964510015.1 uncultured Sandaracinaceae bacterium | reverse complement strand
GTGCCCGCCGCGTTGAGCACGTAGCCCTGCGGGTCGATGTCTCCCACGTGCAGCTCGCGCGCCGTGAGCAGGCCGACATCAGGGCCGGCCAGGGCTTCGGCGCGCTGCCACGCCGCGTGGACGCGTGGAACGGGAACCCGGGTGGTGCCCGGATCCGGCGCGAACTCCGCGAGGTCGGTCTCCTGCAGTGACGGGATGGCGCGACTGACGGCGCGGAGCAAGACCGCGAGGAGGATCGGAGACGCGCTGCTGAAGTCCCTGGAGTTCACTACGTTCGGCCCGGCCAAAACCACGGCAGTGACGGCGGTAATTGTGTCCCACCCCTGCCTGCTAATGCGGGCCGTTGTAGCTCTGTCCGCGGGAATCCGGGGGCATTTTCGCACCGCCGAAGCGGCCACATAGCCCCGGAGCGTGATGCCGGACATCCTGCATCAGGCTCTAGCCGCAGGGCCTGGACGCGCTACTCGGCGGGGGCGACTCGGATGCGATGAGGTCCGTGCCCGTGGCATGCCACGGGCACCAAGCCGCTACCGACATCGCGTGTCACCTCGAGCGCGCGACCGTCGCAGGACACGACGAAGTCTGCCGTGTAGTCCTCGCTGGCCGGGACGTAGATCTCGCTGGGGGCGTCCACCGATGAATCACCCTCAAAGGCGACATCGAGAACCTGCGTCACGCGATCATAGCGCCACCAGAGCGGCTGCCCGGCGATGCGCTCCGGCATGGGACGGGAGAGCACCCGGCGCAGAGCCGGCCGCTCCACCCATTCTTCTCCGCTGCGGTCGAACATGCCCCACGAGCCCTGAGAGTCTTCCTTCCAGACCCAGAAGGCCGAGCTGGCGCCGAACTCGTCGTGCAGGTCGGTCTGCAGCTCGAGGTACTCGATGCCGCGGGTCCCGTTGGGGTTGAAGCCGAACTCCCCCACCAGCAGCGGCGTCTGCCAGGCGATGGCCTCCGCGTAGGCGGTCTCGTGCGCCCGGCGCAGGGTGCCGCGCGTGAACGCGAGGATCTGCTCCTCGGTGCCCGTGAACGCCAGGGTGTAGATGTGGGGCGCGTAGACGCCGCCGGGCACGTTGAAGGGAGCGCCGGCGCTGCCGCTCCGGTCGAGCGCCACACGGAAGGTGGCTTGGGGCTCGAAGATGATCAGGTGGCCCGGGTCCACCGCCAGGATGGCCGCGCCCACATCGCGATTGAGGCGCAGAGTCTGGGCGTCACCGGCGACGGGCTCGTTGTAGATCTCGTAGCCGATGACCGTGGGGTCGCCCACGAAGTCGGCCGCGACGCGAGCGGCCATGCTGGCGAAGCGCGCGCGCAGCGTGGGGCCGGGCTCCTCGTCGCCGAAGAACACCCGGAACGCGCTGAGGACCTGACGCGATGCGCGCCGCGCGCCGAGGTCGTCGAGCGGACCCTCGAGCAGCATCGTCGGCTCGGGCGAGATGGCCCACAGCGGAGCGCCGTCCTCGCCGATCTCCTTCGAGTAGGCGTCCTGGTGAAAGTCGATCAGCACGAAGAGGCCTGCCTGCTCGCAGAGGTCCACCACCTCGCGCAGGCGCGCCAAGTAGGTGGAGCTGTACGTCGGGGGATCGGTGTCGAGTGGCTCGATGCCGCTCCAGTTCACGGGCAGGCGCAGCAGGTTGAAGCCCATGCTGCGCATGCGCTGCGCGTCTTCGAGGGTGAAGTCCGGGATCTCTTCGAGCGGGACGCGGCCGTCGTCGAACGTGACGTCGAACAGACCCTCGACGCGCGCGTTGATGCCATGCAGCACCACCACGCGACCGTCGCCGTCCACGAACTGTTGACAGCGCGTGGCGAGCGGAGACTGGTCTCCCGTGGCCTGGTCGCACAGTGGCAGCGTGAAGCGATCGGCGGGGGGCGTGACGTCGGGCGGTGGACCACCGTCGCTCCCGCAGCTGGGATTGCCCAGCGCGATGAGGCTTGCGACCGCGAGCGGGAGGGTGGAACGGGCGCGAGTGCGCGGGCGGCTTTCCAGCGGGTGAGGCGTCATCACGCGTCCTTAGTGCCAGTTGCCACGAACGTGAGCCAGTAGAGACCGCACGCGAGCGTCTTGCCGTCCACGATGCGACCGTCGCGCAGCATCTCCCGGAAGGTGGCCACGTCGACCGGCATCACGTCGATGTGCTCGGTGGCGTCGAGGCGCTGCGCCGTGACCTCGAGTTCCGTGGCCACGAAGCCGATCATCTCCTCGTCGCAGAAGCCTGGGGACGCGAAGAAGCGTACCAGCGGCTCGAGCTTGCCTGCCCGGTAGCCGGTCTCCTCCTCGAGCTCCCGCCGCGCGCCGTCCTCGTCGGCCTCCCCGGGCTCGCGCGTGCCGGCCGGGATCTCGTAGAGCGTCGCGTTCACCGCGAAGCGCTGGTTGCGGATGAGCACGATCCGCCCGTCGGACAGCAGGGGCAGAATCACCACCGCGCCCGGGTGACGCACCACCTCGCGCGTGCGCGTTTTCCCTTCGCGATCGGGGACCTCGACCGCTTCGACGCGGAACTTGCGGCCTTCCAAGAGGATGCGTGTCGCCATTCGCGAGAGCGTACTCGAAGTCGACGCAATGTCGGCGTTGACCGCGTCGGCATCCGACTGCAATGCTGCGACCGTGCAGTTTGGTCCGTACACGCTCACCGAACGTCTTGCCGTGGGCGGGATGGCCGAGGTCTTCCGAGCGGTGCAGCGCGGCACCCAGGGCTTCGAGCGCGTGGTCGCCATCAAGCGCATCCTGCCGGACCTCGCGGACGACGAGGCCTTCATCAACATGTTCGTGGACGAGGCCAAGATCTCCGTCCAGCTGAGCCACCCGAACATCGCGCAGGTCTTCGACCTGGGCTGCATCGACGGCGCCTACTACATCGCGATGGAGTTCGTGGAGGGCCGCGACCTGCGCTCCATCCAGCGTCGCTACGGCGACGGACGCGCGCTCCCGGTGGACATCACCTGCCACATCGCGCTCAAGATCCTCGAGGCGCTGGACCACGCGCACCGCGCCGAGGCGCCAGGCCTCGGGCACCTCGGGATCATCCATCGCGACGTCTCCCCCCACAACCTGCTGCTGTCGTTCGACGGCGAGGTGAAGGTCATCGACTTCGGCCTCGCGCGGGCCGCGGGGCGTGCCGTGCGCACACGCGCCGGCGTGGTGAAGGGCAAGACCCCGTATCTGTCCGCCGAGCAGGCGCGCGGCCAGGAGATCGACCACCGCAGCGACCTCTTCAGCATGGGGACGTGTCTCTACGAGTGGCTCAGCGGCACGCGCCTCTTCCTGCGCAAGACGGAGACGGACACCATCCTGGCGGTGCGCCGCGCCGAAGTGGCGCCGCTCGCGGCGAAGGTCTCCGCCGTCCCTCGGGCGCTCGCCCAGATCGTCCATCGGGCGCTCGAGCCCAACCCCGCGCACCGCTATCAGAGCGCGCGCGAGATGCACGACGCGCTCGAGAGCTTCGTGTTCAGCAGCGGCAACATGGTCACGCAGGCGCAGATGGCGGACTGGCTTAGCGACCTCTTCCCCGCCGAGACGCAGTCGCACCAAGCCGCCCTCCATCACGAGGAGTGGTCGGACTTCGAAGACACACAGGTCATGGAGATGACCTTCTGGGACACGGAGGAGCACTCGCGCCCCGTCATTCCGGGGGTGCCTGGTCTCGATCGCGACGCCTGAACGCGAAAGCGGGCTCGCCGCTCAGATGTCGATGGTCTCGAAAGTGGGCTCTTCGCCCGAGGGCTGCGCCGTGAGCGGGGCCGCCGTGCTGGCGTTGGGCGTGGTGCTGGGCGGGTCGAACCCTTCCAGCAGCGCGTCCAGCAGCACGTTGCCGAGCCGCTCGTAACCCACGCGGGTGAAGTGCACGTGGTCCGGCGAGCCGTAGGCCGGCGTGGCGCTGTTCCACGCCACCATGCTGAGCGGACCACCCATGAAGGCCACCAGGTCGAAGAAGCCGCAGCCCATCTCCACGGCCACGCGGTGCTGCGCCTGGATGAGCTGCGCCGTGCGCGGGCGGTCTTCGTAGCTGCCGTCTTCGAGGCGCGCCGGCCGGTCGGAGGGACCCACCAGCAGGCACGACGCGTTGGGCACCGTCTCGCGGACGCGGCTGACCACCTGGCGGAGCTGCGCCTCGTACAGCGCGATGGGCTGGTCGTCGCCGCTCTCGTTGGTGCCGTAGGCGAGCACCACCAGGTCCGGGTTCCGACGACGCAGGTGCTCGCGGTACAGCTGGTCTTCCCACATCAGGTGGTAGCGAGCGCGGGCGCCGTTGATGCCCAGCGTGTCCACGATGACCCCGGGACGCTCGCGCTCGAGGGCCATGCCGAACAGCCGCACCAGGCCGTTGCCGGTGGCGCGCACCCGCAGCGAGTGAGGGCCATCGGGCACTTCGTACCGCGCGTAGCCTGGGCCCGCGGCGGCGTCACGGGTGCGGATTCGCTCGAGCGGAGTTCCGTCCAGGAAGACCTGCAGGTCCCCGCCGCGCGGCTGACGGTAGTAGAAGAGCTCGAACACCGACGCGGCGCGTCCCACCTCGCCGCTGGTGGTGGTGCTGACCTCGGCCCAGGCGTTGCGCTGGGCGGTCTCGACGAACACGCCATGCAGGCCGAAGTGCTCGATGTCGCGGGTGTCCCCGCGCACCTTGCTGGACTCCCAGTGCTGCTCGTCGCCGCGGATGCGCACACCCTGGTGGCGGTAGCTGCGCCACGGGGCGACCGGCATCACGAAGCCATGACCCGCGTCGCCGAAGCGAGCCTGCAGGCGCGAACGAACCACGCCCGTGAAGAGGTCGCTGGCCACGTGTGACGCCCCGTAGAACACCAGCCGTGCCTGGCCTTCGCCTCGCTCGGCGCGGCGCAGCGCCTGGTGCAGCGAGCGCATGGAGCTGCCGTCGCGGTCCTCGATGGCGATGTCGACGCCCAGCAGGTGACCCTCGGGGCGCGGGTGACGGACCCGCGGGGCGGTGCGCACCACTTCGTCCGTGGTGGCGTGGATGTCGTCTGTGGGCGGGGCCTCGCTGGGCGTCTCCGGCGTGGTCTCCACGTTGCCGGTCTCGCTCTCGTCCACGGCCGCCTCCGAGCCGCCCGCCGTGGTGGCGGGGACCGGCTGGCCGACGGCCGAGTCGTAGACGCAAGCCCACAGGAACGCGACGCAGAGAGGCGTCACGAAGACGACTAGCGGTGAGCGAAACGGTCCAGGCACCCCCTCGTTGTTCACGTTGGAAGGGCTTTCGTCAACTTTCGGGGCCAATTCGGAGTCAGAACGAAGAGAGGCGACCCGCTGGGGCCGCCTCTGCTCACGTTCATGGGGTTCGTCGAGGCGGGGCCTCGACCGAGCTCACGGCTGCTGGCTGCGAAGCTCGGTGACGCTCAGCACGCCGCGGAGGTTCTGACCGGCGGTGTAGCTGCTGACCCACACGTCGTACTGGCCGGCGGGGGGGTTGTCGATGCTGACCATGGGGTTGGTGCCCACGGCGTCGTCGTTGCAGTGCCAGCGACCGCCACCGTCGTTGATGACGAGGGCCGTGTCACCCTGCGCCCGCACGAAGAAGCGCAGGAAGCTGGCGGGGCTGTTGTAGTTGATGATGACGTCGGGGTTGCCGGTGGCGAAGCCGGTGCAGCCCGCCGCGATGTTCATGTTGCGGACGTTCAGGCTGCCACCCGAGACGACCGAGACGGTCATCGGGTCGGGCATGAAGCCGCCGTTGAGGCGGTGGACGCCGAAGTTGGCGGTGCTGCCGCCGATGTTGAGGCTGCCCTGCGCGATGGTCTGCGCGTGGGAGCCGACGACGAGAAGGCCGGCCGCGAGGCCGAGAACCATGTGTAGCTTGCTGAGTCGAGTCACTGAGTCCTCCATGAATTCCGAGAGCGAGGGATGCTTGCGAGTGGTGCCTGGCTCGATCGTTTCCGTTGCGAGCAGGGCCTAGACGCCGTGTCGGTGCAGCTATTCACGCTGTCACGAAATATTCTTACGCCGCCCAATTCCAACCATTCCCCTCGCTTGCGTACTTTATCGAGCTTCAGCGAACAAGAGTTTTCAGCGCCGTCGCGTCTCGCCCTCCCTGCTCCGCGTGCTAGATCCGGCCCCGTGCTGGTCGCCGCCCACGTCTTCGAAGTGCTGGTCATGCTGCTGGGCGGGTACGCCCTCGCGCGCATCGTCCGCCGGGGACGCGACCTGCCCTGGGCGCTCTTCGGGGCGGGCATGCTGGCCTTCGTGTTCGCGGAGGTCGCCCAGATGGGGGCCTCCAACCTGATCGGGTGGCTGCAGACCGAGCAGCTGGTCCCCGTGCCCACGCGGGACGACGCGCCGCTCTACAGCATGCTGCTCACGGGGGCCTTCACCGGGCTCACGCTCGAGCCCCTGCGCTGGTTCGCCATCAAGCGCTACGTGCCGGACTATCGCTCGCACCGCAGCGCGCTGCTGGTGGGCGCCGGCGCGGGCGCCATGGAGGGCATCCTCACAGCCGCGGTGGTCGCCATGATGCTGGTGCTCGCGCTGGTCTTCCGCGGCGAGACCATGGAGTCGCTCACGGCGGCAGGCATCAGCGGTCGCACGGCGGTGAAGGTGGGGCTGCGGGTCATCGCGTGGTGGGAGGAGTCCCCCCTCGGGGCCATCCTCGCGGCTGGCGAAGCGCTCGTCCGCCTCGCGTTTCAAGTGGCGTCCACGTGCATCGTCATGGTCGGCGTGCGTCGCTCGGCGCCGGGCTGGCTCGCGCTCGCCGTCCTCCTCACCTCCGCCTTCGAGACGACCTGCGCCTGGGCAGCTCACCCGTCGAGCGGGCTCGAGTCGGGCACCGCCTTCGCGCTGGTGGCCCTCGGGTTGCCGCTCTCCTTCGGCATGATCGCGGTGGCTCGCACGCTCTCTGCCCGCGATGGCGCCCTCGAACAACCGGGCGAGGTCGCCGCCGCCTGAGGCGCAGCGAGACGGGTCAGCCGCGATGCTCTTCAACAGCCTCGACTACTTCGTGTTCCTGGCGCTCGCGCTCGCCGGCTTCTGGGCGCTGGCTCGGCATCGCGTCCCCCGGCTCGTGTTCATCGTGGTGGCCAGCAGCCTGTTCTACATGGCGGCCAACCCCAAGTACGTCTTGCTGATCCTCGGGGGCGCGGTCGTCGACTTCTTCATCGCGCTGCGCCTCGGCGGCACGGAGGACCAGCGCAAGCGACGCGCGCTGCTGGGGCTGAGCCTCACGTTCAACCTGGGGATGCTCGCCATCTTCAAGTACTTCGACTTCTGGAGCAGCGCGTCGGCGTCCATCGCGCACTCGCTCTTCGGCATCGAGTACACGCCGTTCTTGCTGCGCTGGGCGCTGCCCGTGGGCATCTCCTTCTTCACGTTCCAGACGATGAGCTACTCCATCGACGTGTACCGGAGGAAGCTCGAGCCCAAGCGCAGCCTGCTCGAGTTCACGGCCTACGTGATGTTCTTCCCGCAGCTGGTGGCGGGGCCGATCGTGCGCGCGGTGGAGTTCCTGCCGCAGCTCGAGGGGCAGCCCACGCTGCGCCGCGACCAGGTCAGCCGCGCGCTCTTCCTGATCGGCACCGGTCTCGTGAAGAAGGTGGCCGTGGCCGACTACCTCTCGTCCAACCTGGTGGACCGGGTGTTCGCGCAGCCCGAGCTGTACACGGCCCCCGAGGTGGTGATCGGGCTCTACGCCTTCACCATGCAGATCTACTGCGACTTCTCCGGATACACCGACTTGGCGCGCGGCTCGGCCATGCTCATGGGCTTCGAGCTGCCGGAGAACTTCGACCGCCCCTACCAGGCCACCAACCCTGCCGAGTTCTGGCGGCGCTGGCACATGACGCTCAGCCGCTGGCTGCGCGACTACCTCTACTTCCCGCTGGGGGGGTCACGCGGTGGTCCCGCGCGCGCCTACTTCAACCTGTGGCTCACCATGATGCTCATCGGCATGTGGCACGGCGCAGCGTGGACCTTCGTGCTGTACGGCTTCTTGCAGGCGACCATGATGGTCATCCACCGCTTCGTGTCGCGGAACTTCGGCGGGCGCGGCAAGACCCGCAGCGACGAGGGCGCCGGCGGGGCCACCATCGGGGAAGTGGAGGCCCGGGAAGACGCGTTCGCCCTGCGCGCGTTCAAGGTCTTCTGGGTGCTCCAGTTCGTGGTCTTCTCGCGCATCCTCTTCCGAGCCAGCAGCATGGACAACGCCCGCGCCGTCACCGAGCGGATCTTCTCCGGCACCACCAGCACGGCCCAGATCTCCCTCACGCTGTGGGCCATGCTGGTGGTCACGTTCGCGCTCCACTTCACGCCGCAGCGCTGGTTCCGCTCGCTCGAGCGCGCGTTCATGCAGCTCCCGGCGCCCATCCAGGGCCTGGCCCTCGGCGCGGTGGGCGCCGTCCTTTCCCAGGTGGCCACGGGTGAGGCTGCCCCCTACATCTACTTCCAGTTCTGATGAAGAAGCGCCGCCCCAGTAAGCCACCGCCGCCCGCG
>CAZEAA010000270.1:0-8448 GCA_964510015.1 uncultured Sandaracinaceae bacterium | reverse complement strand
GGCAGTGGGCCTACCAGGAGCGCTTCAAGCAGGCCGGCCTGATGGCGCTGCTCGGCTCGGGCTTCGACCCGGGTGTGACCAACGTCTACTGCGCCTACGCCCAGCAGAACCTGTTCGACGAGATCCACCAGGTGGACATCCTCGACTGCAACGGCGGCAACCACGGCCACGCCTTCGCCACCAACTTCAACCCCGAGATCAACATCCGTGAGATCACGCAGAAGGGGAAGTACTGGGAGAAGGGCCAGTGGGTGGAGATCGAGCCCATGAGCCAGAGCATGATGTTCGACTTCCCCGGCGTGGGGCCGCGCAAGGCGTACCTGCTCTATCACGAGGAGCTCGAGTCGCTGGCGCTCAACATCAAGGGCCTCGAGCGCATCCGCTTCTGGATGACCTTCGGTGACGAGTACATCACGCACCTGCGCGTGTTGCAGAACGTGGGCATGACCAGCATCGAGCCCATCGACTTCCAGGGCACGCAGATCGTGCCCATCCAGTTCCTGAAGGCGCTCCTGCCGGACCCGAGCTCGCTCGCCGCGAACTACACGGGCAAGACCAGCATCGGCTGCCTCATCGAGGGCGTGAAGGACGGCAAGCCCAAGAAGGTGTTCCTGTACAACATCTGCGACCACGCCGAGTGCTACAAGGAAGTGCGCGCGCAGGCCGTGAGCTACACCACCGGTGTGCCCGCGGTGACCGGCGCCATCATGATGCTGAAGGGCATCTGGAGCGGCGCGGGCGTGTTCAACATGGAGCAGTTCAATGCTACGCCGTTCCTGGCCGAGGTCAGCAAGCAGGGCCTGCCCTACGAGATCGCGGAGCACTGAGCGGTGCACGGCATCGACGTCACCGACATCGAGACGCCCGCGTTCGTCATCGACCTGGGCGCGCTCGAAGACAACCTGCGCATCCTCGGCGAGGTGCAGCGCGACGCGGGCTGCAAGATCCTCCTGGCCCTCAAGGGCTACGCGGCGTTCAGCACGTTCGGCCTGGTGAAGAAGTACCTGGCTGGGGCCACCAGCAGCTCGCCGCACGAGGCGCAGCTGGCGCGCGAAGAGCTGGGTGGTGAGGTGCATGCCTATGCGCCGGCCTACAGCCACGCCGACATGGGCGAGATCCTGCGCTTCGCGGAGCACGTGGTGGTGAACAGCCCCGCCCAGCTCGCGCAGCATGGCGCGCGCGTGCGCTCGGCGGGTGTGGACATCGGCCTGCGCGTGAACCCGGAGCACTCCGAGGTGGCGGTGCCGCTCTACGACCCCTGCGCGCCGGGCTCACGCTTGGGCACCACGCGCGCGGCGTTCGATGCGGCGGGCGTCACGGCCAGTGACCTCGATGGCCTGCACTTCCACACGCTGTGCGAGCTGGGCAGCGACGCGCTCGAGCGCACGCTGGTGGCGGTGGAGCGCAACTTCGGCGACCTCATCCCCAAGATGAAGTGGGTGAACTTCGGCGGCGGGCATCACATCACGCGGCCGGATTACGACCGCGCGCTCTTGGTGCGGCTGGTGAAGGACTTCCAGCAGCGCCACGGGGTGGAGGTCTACCTCGAGCCGGGCGAGGCCATCGGCATCCGCACGGGCATCCTGGTGAGCCGCGTGCTCGACATCGTCCAGAACGGCGCGGTGAGCATCGCCATCTTGGACACGTCGGCCACGGCGCACATGCCGGACGTGCTCGAGATGCCCTACCGCCCCGACGTGGTGGGCGGCGCGCTGCCCGGCGAGAAGCCGCACACCTATCGCCTCGGCGGGCTCACCTGCCTCGCCGGCGACGTCATCGGCGACTACAGCTTCGGTGCCCCGCTGAACATCGGCGACAAGGTCACGTTCCTCGACATGGCGCACTACACCATGGTGAAGACCAGCACGTTCAACGGCGTGCGGCTGCCGGACATCGCGCTGTGGGACCCCCGCACCAAGACGCACCAGGTGGTGCGGCGCTTCGGCTATCAGGACTACAAGAGCCGCCTCGGCTGAGGCTCGCACCAGAAGGGACCGCCCCATGACCGACCTCTCCCGCTTCGCTGCCTACGCCCTCGAGACCGGCGCCCGCATGACCCGCTCGCCCCTGCAGCACACCGCGCAGACGCGCGTGGACGCGAGCCAGGAAGAGCTGTTCGCGTTCGTGACCGACTTCAACCGCATCGGGGACTTCATCCCCATGATCAAGAAGTCGCACTCGGACGACAGCAACGCCGCGGTGCCCGGCCAGGTGGGCGCGGTGCGCGTGATCTATGCCCATGGCGCCCCGAAGCCCACGCTCGAGACGGTGAAGGCCTTCGAGGCCCCGCGCCTCTTGGCTTACTCGGCGGCGGACGAGAACCTGTTCGGGATGTTCACGGAGCACCTGAGCGTGATCACCGCCGAGCCTCACCCCGACGGAGGCAGCGTGTTCACGTGGCTGGCCTACGGCGTGCCCGCCAAGAACCCGGTGATGCGCCTTGCCGGCAAGGGCATGTTCGCGGGCGTGCTCACGGCGGGCACCCGGAACCTGGCCAAGCGTTTGGCGCGTTGACGCTGGCCCGACGGCGTCGGGCGCGCTGAGGTCTGACTGGGCTTGCTGGAGCAACTCCAGGCTCGGCGGGTCGACAAGGGTGGCGCATGCCGCCCGACCACCCCAACCAGCCACACGATGGGCTGATCCGCACGGCGCTCGACTCGCTCGACAACGCCCGGGCGGCGCTTGCGGCTGCGCTCCCCTCGGAGCTGGTCGCGCGGCTGGACCTTGCGCGCCTGCGGCGGGTTCCTGCCCGGCTCGTCGACGCGATGCTCGCCGCTCGCGAGAGTGACGCGGTCTGGGAGGTCCCGTTCGCGAACGTCGACCAGACGTTGCTCGCTCAGCTGATGGCCGAGGTGCAGTCCAAGACGGACGTGGACCTGATTCTGCGCACGCTCGGTCTGCAGGTGCGGTTCTGGGAGCGGCATCGTCGCCTGGGTCAACGCCTGACTCCCGTGATCCCGC
Organism: uncultured Sandaracinaceae bacterium; assembly: GCA_964510015.1. Classification (GTDB taxonomy): domain Bacteria; phylum Myxococcota_A; class Polyangia; order Polyangiales; family Houyiibacteriaceae; genus JADJJE01. The sequence goes on along the minus strand of CAZEAA010000270.1, from coordinate 5,487 downwards.
TGGTGATCAGCCACGGCGCCACGTGGCGTGCGCCGCGCACCATGCTGGAGCGGCTCGCACGGGACTTCCTCACCCGTCTCCTGCGCTACACTTATCACACCGCCAACGGCGACATCCACGCCGTGCACGGCACCCTCCGGGCCAACCTCGACCCCACGATGGAGATCCAAATGGGAACCCTCGCCGAACAGCTCATCGAACGTGGAATCCAGAAGGGCCGAGCCGAAGGCATGGAAGAGGGCCTCGCCAAGGGCCAACGCGAGACCCTGGTGCGGTTGCTCACGCTCAAGTTCGGCCCCTTGTCGGCCGCGACCACTGACCGCCTCGCCAGTGCCACGCGCGACGAGCTCGCCGAGTACACGCTTCGCATCCTGACGGCAGACACCCTCGACACCGTTTTCGAGTAGCCGCCACAGACCCGCTGCGACGATTTGCCACAGTGCCCGGGGCCGGCTTCGACCCTAGCCTTGCGCCGTGCCCACCGCCTCGACCCCCGGCCCGCTCGGACGCGCCTCGGCCATCCGCTTCGCCTTCGGCGTGGGCGTGCTGCTTGGCGTGTGGAGCTGCGCGGTGGAGGAGGCCCGCGCCTGCGCCACGTGCTCCGTGGGGGACCGCACGCTCACCAGCATGGGCTCGGCCCAGCCGTTTCCCAACCGGGTGCGCCTGTCGCTGGGGCTTCGGCACCGTCAGGACGGGGTGGGCACCCCCGGTGTGGACGCGCTCGAGCTGAAGGAGCTGCGCGTGGAGCTGGCCGCGGCCTACTCGCCCACCCGTTGGCTCACGCTGTCGCTGCTGGCGCCGCTGCTGCGCCGTGACGTGCTGTACGCCAACCTGGCGCGCTCGGTGTCGTGGGACTTCGGCGACATGGAGCTCGTGGCGCGGGGCGTGGTGTTCCGCGACCGGGCCTTCGCGCCGCGGCACCTGCTGAGCGTGCTGGTGGGCCTCGAGCTGCCCACCGCGCGGGCGCAGCGGGACCGGCAGGGCCAGGTGCTGCCCCTCGAGCTCCAAGCCGGCTCGGGCAGCTGGGACCCGTCCATCGGCGTCAGCTACGCGCACTTCGCGGAGCCCTGGTCGGCCTATGTGTCGAGCGTGCTCAGCCTGCCCACGCCGGGCTTCGACGACTCGCGCGGCGGTGCCTCGTGGCGCACGGTGGCCGACCTGCAGATCCAGCCCGCCAGCCACTTCGGCATCCGCATGGGCGGCATGCTCCGGGTGGACGCCGTGTCGCGCGAGGCCGGGCAGCACGAGCCCGACTCGGGCGGCGCCATCGTCTACGCCACGATGGGCATGGTGGCCTCGCCGGTCACCGACCTGATCTTGCAGGCGGGGCTCGCCGTGCCCGTCGTGAACGCTCTCTCGGGCCAGCACCGCGAAGGTCTGGCCGTGAACCTCGGACTCTCCCTTGACCTCTGACACGCTTCATCGCCCCCTCGTGTTCGCCGCTCTCGCGCTGGCCCTCGGCCTCGTGCCCGTCACGCTGCCTTCGTGCACCGAGGACTCGGCGGGCATCGAGGTGCCGGTGGCCTATCGCGGGGAGCCGCTGTCGGGCGCAACGCTCGACACGGCCGACGCCCAGCCCGTGCGGCTCACCCGCGCGCGCGTGGCGCTGAACGCCATCGAGCTGCGGCCATGTCCCGAGAGCATGCTGGCCCAGGCCGCGCGCTTCTTCGCACCGACTGTCGCGCGCGCGCACTCGGCCACGTCACCCACGCGCATCGGCGTGCCGGCCATCCTGAACGCGCTGAGCGACGATGCGCTGTACCCCGGCACCTTCCGGCCCGTGCCGGGCGAGTACTGCGGCGTGCGTGGCATGCTGGCCACGCCGGACCACGACGCGCTGGGCGCCGATCCCGCGCTGCCCCTCCACGCGGCGGCCGAGCTGCACGGCGAGCGACTCGGCCCCGACGGAGAGGTGCTCTCCACGTTCACGCTGAGCAGCACCATGAGCGTGGCCTTCGAGTGGACCTTCCCCGAGCCGCTGGTGCTGGACGCCACGACCCCGTACGCGGAGGCCTGGATCGTGGTGGACGCGGAGGCCTGGATCGCAGCCACCGTGCTCCCCGAGGGGGAGCTCGACGCGGACGGCGCGAGCGCGCTCAGCCAGGCGGCGGCGAACGCCGTGCGCGTGGAGCTGGTGCGGCCCGCACGCTGACGGTCACGCGCCAACGGGCTCAGCTCAGCTCAGCTCGCGGTAGCGCAGCGGCTCGACCACGTTCTTCACCTGCGCGCGCTGCTCGGGACCGAACGCGTCGGGGCTGCCCAGCGCCGTGACGAACGCGTCCATGCACAGGATCTGGTCGCGCGTGGCCACGCCCTGCAGGCGCGCCGTGTTGTTCATGCCCGAGCTGAAGCCCGTGAAGGCTTGGTTCGGGCCGAACAGCCCCACGAACAGCGGGCAGTAGTTGAGGCCCGTGGCCACCCCGATGGGCAGCTCCATGTTCGCGAGCCCCGGCAGCTCCACGCCGTCGTTCAACGTCTTCGTGTAGTCGCGGATGCGCTGCGCCGCGTCCACGGCACGCTGGCACGCGTCGGCCGGGGAGAGCTCGTTGAAGGGCGGGCCCCACAGCGCGATGACGCAGTCGCCCACCATCTTGTCGAACACGCCGCCGGTCTCCCAGATGATGTCCACCACGCGCGCGCTCCACGTGTTCACCAGCGCGCCGATCTGCGCGGGCTCACCCAGCACCTGCTCGCTGATGCGCGTGAACCCGGAGATGTCGCAGTACAGGATGGCCACGTCGTGCTCGCGCGGCACCAGGAAGCGCTCCACGTAGCCGTCCTCGTGCAGCAGGCGGCGCACGGTGTCGGGCGGGAAGCACAGCGACAGGTGCTTCCACTCGCGGTTGAAGTCCACCACGCGCTGGCGCAGCGCGTCGGCGAAGCGCTCGAGCAGGTCGCGGTCGAAGGTGTTGAACTCGCCGCGCGCGCTGGTGACCACCACGCGGCCCAGCACGCGCTCGTCGCGCACACCCGTGATCAAGACCTCTTCGCGGAAGGTGGAGATTCCGAAGCGGTCCAGCAGCCCGCGCGAGCGCCCGCGGATCATCTCGGTGGCGTCGGTGCGGATGAACTCGTCCACGTCCCGGTCGGCGGGGGTGCGCGAGTCGTGCGTGAGCACCCCGCCTTCGATGATCTTGTAGTTCAGGCTCGCGCCGCCGAGGTCGTCCTCCTGACGGAACACCAGCAGCATGTCTTCGAAGGGCACGCTGCGCTGCAGCACCGCGATCGCCTTGCGGATGCCGTCGTCCAGCACGGGCTCCTTCAGGGCGTCGCTGGTGGCGCGCAGGATCTGGAGCTTCTGACGGGCCTGCGCGATGGCGGCCAGGTAGTTGTCGAGCTCCTCGCACCACGTGTCCAAGAGATCGCTGGCCACGTCGCAAGCGTGCTCGTCGAGGGCGGCCTCGAACCACAGCGCCGCCGCGCCGAAGCTCTCACCGGCCACGTCCACGCGCTGGCCCACCACGGTGCGGTCGCCCTCGACGGCGCGGTAGGTGCTGCTGGTCACCGCGGCGTGCACCACGTCCACGGCCTCGCTGGGCACGGCGTCCACGCCGAAGCAGAAGTCGCGCAGCTCGAGGTTCTCGTCGTAGGTGCGGATCCACGCGCAGCGGGCGCCCGTGCGCGCGATCAACAGCGGCGCTACCCGCATCAACGTCTGCTCGAGGGGCAGCCGATCCCGCAGGGCCGTCTCGATGGCGGCGTCGGTCTCGGCGTTGAGCGCGCGCAGCGCCTCGAGGTGCTGCACGCGCGCCTCGAGCTCACGGATACGAAGAGAGGGGTCGGTCACGCCACAACGATAGCGTAGACTCGCGCGTCATGGCCCCTGCGAACGATCCCTTCGGCCCTCATCTCTTCACGCCGCGCGTCATGTGGATGGCGCTCATGATCGCCAACGTCATGGTCTTCGTGGTGTTGACGGTCACGGCCCAAGCACCCAGCGCGCCCCCCGATCCCGTCGTGTTCATGGTGCTCGCGCTGATCGCCACCAGCGCTGGCGTCGCGCACTTCCTCATCCCGGCGCGCACGCGGCAGGCTGCCGTGGCCAGCACCAAGCTCGAGACCACCGAGATGGTGGACCCCCACGCGAGCGTGATCTTCCGCGACGCGGCTCCGCGCATCCGGGTCTTCGTGGACGAGAAGGCCGTGGCCGCCGCCAGCGGGCAGGTGTTTCAGACGCCGTTCATCCTCAGCATCGCGCTGGCCGAGTCCATCGGCATCGATGGCGGCGTGCTGGTCGCGATGGGCTTCCCCGTCGAGCAGGCGGTGGCGTTCCCGGCCATCGCGGCGCTGTTGATCATCCGCGTGTTCCCCACGCGCAAGGCCATGCTGGCCCCGCTCGAGAAGCACTACGGCGCGACCCTCGCGAGCGATCAGCCCGCGAAGAGCCAGTAGCCCACCCCCGCGGCGACCACCACCAGCGCGATGAAGCCGGCGATCAGGCCCGCGGGGTTCCCCGGCGCGCTGCTGCTGGTCTGCGGGGCGCTCTTGGCGGCGCTCGCGGCCGGCTTGGCCTGCGAGTCCTCGTCCCAGCCATCACGCTCGACCGCGCCCACCTCGGACGGCGGGGTGGCGGGGTTCGCCTTCTTCACGGGGCTCGCGAACTCGGAGATGACCTGGAAGGTCTGCGTCACCGTCTCGGGGCCGGCCACGCGACGCAGCGCGTCGCCCGTGACGTCGGCCACCACGGCGGTGATGTTGTCGCTGCCGCCGCGCTCGTTGGCGAGGTCCACCAGGCGCTGCGTGATGACGTCCACGCTCTCGCGCGACTTGAGGATCTCGGTGAGGTCCGCGTCGTTGAGGTGGCCCGTCACGCCGTCCGAGCAGATCAGCAGGCGGTCACCGCGGCGCAGCTCGAGCCGCCCGAGGGCGACCTGCACGTCCTCCTTCTGACCCATGCTCTGCAGGATGATGCTGCTGAACGCCGAGTGCGCGGCGTCTTGCTCCTTGATCAGGCCCGCGTCCAAGAGCACCTGCACGTAGCTCTGGTCGCGCGTCATCTGGCGCAGCCGACCCTCACGCAAGAGGTACGCGCGCGAGTCGCCCACCGAAGCGATGTGCGCATGCGTGTCGCGCACCAGCACGGCGGTCAGCGTGGCGCCCATCCCCGCGCGGCCCGGCTCGCGACCGGCCTCGTGGACCTCGCGGTTGGCGCGCTCCACGGCCTCTTTCAGGATGTCGTCCGGCGAGCTCAGGCTCTCGGCGCGCAGCGACTGGTCGAGGGACTGCACCACCATGGCGCTGGCGATCTCACCGGCCTGCGAGCCGCCCATGCCGTCGGACACACCGACCAGGGCGCCCTGTGGACCCACCTCGAGCTCCACCAGCTCGCCGTTGCCCACCTGGACGTCGGCGCGCGTCAGGTCGAGCGCGATGTAGGCGTCCTCGTTGTGGCCACGAACCCGTCCAACATCGGTCCTGGCCGAGAGTGTGATCTTCAGTCCGCTCATGGGTGATAGGAGCAGAGAAGTATCATGGAACGGTGGCGCT
>CAZEAA010000269.1:0-8451 GCA_964510015.1 uncultured Sandaracinaceae bacterium | reverse complement strand
ACGAGGCGAATCGCGTCGTCGGCCAGGTCGATGCCCACGGGCAGCATGGCGCCAGCCAGCAGGTCGTTGATGTCGATGGTCGGGATGGCACCACCCAGCATGCCGAGGGCGAGCGGAACGACGCCCTCGATGGCCGCCGTCACATTCATCGGATCATCCGAGATGATGTTGTTGTTGGTGACCGACGAGTTGTCGAGCGACACGCGCACGATCTGCGGGGTGATGGCGCCATCGTTGAGCGGGATGTTGACCTGGGCCACGACGTCCGACGTGAAGGTCATGAAGCGCGCGTAGCGCTCCGTGGTCCACACGTAGAAGTCGATGGACAGCTCGGGGAGCGAGACCGTGATGAACGGGTCTTCCTCGGTACCAGCGCCGAGCGTGACGATGGGCGGCTGCTGCGGGCGGAGCGCCACGCCGAGCGCGGCACCGTTGAACGGGAAGGCCAGGCTCGTCAGCGACTTGATGAGGCGCGAGAAGAGGTCCGTGCTGAGCAGCTGGCTCAGGCGCGTGGTGACCTGGAGGCAGAGGGCGCCCGAGCGCCACAGCTGGTACGCGCCGTAGTTCATGACCTCTTCGGACAGGCCCAGCGCGAAGTGGTTGTTGTCGCCCTCGCCACCACGGAAGGCCGAGGCCTCGGTGACGGTGGGGATGCTGGGCGGGTTCTCGAGGTCCGTGATGCAGCTGCTGGCCTGCAGGGTGTCGAAGCCGCCGAAGAGGTCGATGGTGTAACCCAGCGTGCCGCCGGTGACGTTCACGGCGCGGGCCTCACCGTCCACGGCCGCGATGATGTCCACCGCCGCGCGCAGACCCGGCGAGATGGCCGAGAGGAAGTCGCCCATGTCGAGGCGGCCCTCGGCGCCGAGGAGCAGCGGCACCGCGCTGCTCTCACCCGCCTGGTTCATGCCGTCGTTGTTGGTGTCCTGGTAGCAGATGCCGTCGGACGCGCGGGCGGCGCTGCCGGCCGGGCAGAGCGTGAGGGCACCGTTGTTGGTGGGGTCGGGCAGGGCCGGCTGCTTGAGCTCGGCGAACTGCTGGATGAGGTCACCCTCGTTGATGAGGCCTTCGACCGTCATCTCGATGGTGCCGCTGATGATGCCCTGGAAGAGGCTGAGCACGCTGCCGATGAAGCCGCTGCAGCCGATGACCACGTCCTCCTGCTGGAGACCCTCGTTGATGAAGCGGGCCGTGAGCAGCTCGAACTTACCGTAGCCAGCGCGGGCGCCCGTGAGCTGCTCCGTGATGGCGAGCTCGGCGCGGAAGTCGATGGTGGGCACCGAGCCGCCGTTGGTGTTGATGCCGAGCGAGCAGTTCGGGACGATGCCGAAGCCGCGGACCGGCAGCGGGGTGGTGGTGCCAGCCGCGTTGACCGAGCGGAGGTGGATGCCCACGTCCACGCGCATGCGGTCCGGCGTGGCGTCCACGGCGGAGATGTCGAGGTTCCGCAGGTCGATGCTCATCTGGCAGTTGTTGTTGTCGCCGATGTAGAGCGAGGCGTCAGCCGACGCGAAGGGCCAGCCCACCTCGGTGCGGAGGCGGTAGTTGCGGCCGGGCACCAGGTTGGCGCTACAGACCGGCGTGACACCGGTGCCGATGATGATGGTGCTGCTGGCGCTGCAGAGGTTGCTCCACGTGTTGGAGCCGGGGCTGTTCTCGCCCTGGAGCTGGACGTCACGGGCGATGAGGCCCGAGCTCACGACGGCGACACCGACCGTGGGCGCGCTGACGGTGAAGGCCGAGCTGGTGGCGCTGCCGTTGTTGACGGCGCCCGAGCTGGCGCTCGCGGTGCGGATGGGGTTGGGCTGCAAGCACACGCCCGCCGCGCCGTTCAGGATCGTGGCGTCGAAGAGCGGGGCGAACGTGGGCGGGATGGAGACGCGGATGTCGTCCATGGTGGTGCCGGGCCCGAGCAGGTCGGCGAGGAGCGGAGCCGCGAGGGCCTCGACGTTGTCCTCGAGGAACTGGATGCCGTCCGGCGACAGGCGCACCTGCGTGGCGTTCGGGATGCGCTCCGCGACGGGGAAGCCGCCGGGGATGGGCAAGCAGCTACAGCCTTCGCAACCGCAGTCGCTGCAGTCGCAGGCGTCGCAGCTGTCGCAGTCCGCGATGCAGCCATCGATGCAGCCGTCGAGGCAACCCGACAGGTCGAAGCCGTTACAGGCGGTGGTGAACAGCGCCATCACGAAAATAAAAGAAAGCCGAACCAGACGGTCCATTTGAATCTCCACGATCCTAGTGCCAGGTCAGTAAGGGTGCTGCTCAGGCCGCACCGGGTATAGTTGTATCAGAGTCGGGTCGCCCAGATCCAGTCTCACGAACCAAATATATTCCCGGACGTTCGGATGATGCGCATTGGCCGGGGCGGGCCAAAAAGCTGACCCTTCGGGACAGCGATCGCCGAGGGGTGGGCGTTGGCCTACAGTGGTTCTCATTTGCCTACAGCGGCGGAAGCACGAACCCGATTGGGCCCACTCCCGCTGACCCTCATCGTCGAAGTCCGTTGTCGATGGCGACTGGGGTGTATCCCAGCCGCCATCGGTCATCCGATCAGATCTTGAGGTAGATAGCCTTCAAGCTGCTTCCGCCACACCGAGTGAAGATGCTCTGTGTGATGATGGTGGTGGTCAGGCTCGTGTGCGACCAATCGGTGGGCGTGGTGTATCCGCCGGTTCCAAACGGGTCGAGGATGTCGGCGATGCAGAGGTCGGGGCTGAACGCAGCCGGGTCCCAGCTGCTGGCACTGCGGTCGAACACATAGAACGTGGTGCTCCCCTGCGAGAACTGGGCGCGGACGTAGCCACCTTGCTTGTAGCGTGGGGGGATCAGTGAGGCAGGAGGCGGGACCCACTCGAACCCGTACAGGTCGTCCGTTCGGTAGTACAGCTCGGCGAAGGTCGCTGTCGGAACGGTGTAGTTATACGTGCGGCCCTGGAACGTGACGCTCGGCATCGTGTCCCACTCCAAGTCGATCGTGTCCCACAGCTTGACCGTCACATAGCCCGAGCTGGGGGCCCAGCCGGCCACGGACGGTTGATGGTCGATGTCGTCCTCGTCGTAGTGCGACGAGACACAGCCCATCGAGAAGACGAAGAAGGCCGCGGTGAGCATTAAGCGCATGATATGCAAACGAATTCGGTTCATCTGAGTTCCTTCCAAATTCGGAGACGACAAGTCCCCTCGTGACCCCCACACGTGGCGTGGGGGGTCGCGAGTCTCGCACGTTGAGCGCTATCTTTGGTTAATTGACTCACATTTATTATGTTCACAAAATCATCGATAATTTGTGCTCCAATTGGGGTTAAGTCCGACTCCAAACCGGCCACGGGCGCGGTTCGGGGTCCATGGCCGGAGAAAGCAACGACGCCGAGACCGGCTGCCACTTGGTGACAGTCCGACTCGGCGCGAGGTGACAGCGACTTGCGCTCAGAACGTGACCGGCCGCTCGATCTGCGGGACCGGCCGAGCCAGCTCCATGTTCCGCCCGCTGACCTGCTCGTTGAGGAACCAGAAGTCCCACACGATGCCGAAGCCGAACACCCCCGCCGTGCAGAGGTAGAGCAAGCCCGTGAGCCAGGCGCCGCGGTAGAAGCGGTGCACGCCGAAGACGCCCACGAAGGTGAGCAGCAGCCAGCTGATGTCGTAGTCGACCGGGCCGTCGGCGTAGCGCTGGCCGGCGGTGCGGGCCATGCCGGGGATGAGGAAGAGGTCGATCAGCCAGCCGATGCCCAGCAGGCCGAGCGTGAAGAAGTAGAGGGTGCCCGTGAGCTTCTTGCCGAAGTAGAAGCGGTGCGCGCCCAAGATGCCGAAGATCCAGAGGATGTAGCCCAGCAGCACGCTGTGGGTGTCGGAGCTTTGAGCGGTACGGGACATGCGGCCTCCAGGTCACTCGGCGCGCAACCCCGCGCGCCAGACTCGTGAACACACGAAGCCGGCACTCTGTTCACGAATCGACGGACCGCAAGGCCCGGCCAAGGCGCGTTGGGCGGGCCATCCCTGGTCTTGCCGCCGTCCCCCAGCCGGGTAGACTTGGCGCCATGGGAGAGCCACTCAGCGTCCCGCCAGAATTCGATGCTCTGCCCATCGAGGACAAGATCGAGTTCGTCCAGCGACTTTGGGCCCGCATCGCTTCGGGTTCCGTCGAGGTACCTTCGCCCGACTGGCACGCTCGAACAGTGAGCGAGCGCTTGGCCGAACTCGAGCGGACCGGCGACCGCGGTCGCACGTGGGAGGAGGTCCGAGCAGACCTGCGCTCGCGTCGCGCTGACCGCAACAAATGACGACGGTTCGCCTTCTTCCGAAGGCCGAATGCGACATCATGGAGGCGGTGGAATGGTACGACGCCGAGCGCGAGGGCCTTGGTGTTCAGTTCGAGGAGTACGTCACGTCGACGCTCGACCGGATCCGCGAGAACCCCAGTCTGTTTCCGGTCCATCACCAAGGTGCACGGCGGGCGCTGGTCGACACGTTTCCCTACGGTGTGCTGTTCGTCGAGAGTGCTGGCGAGGTCCTGGTGGTGGCATTTCTTCACCTCCACAGAGACCCCAATATCTGGAAGAGTCGTCAGCGCTAAACACTCCGCGGCGACTAATTCACGTGGCCGCGGTAGGTGAAGCTGAGCTGGCTCAGCTCGCGGCGAGGAGCAGGCCCAGGCGCTCGAGCGTCTCGTTGGCGCCGCCCAGCGTGAACTCGAGGTGCTTGCCCTTCAGGAAATAGCGGAAGAGCGGGTAGTCGCGGTCGAAGCCCATGCCGCCGTGGATGTGCTGCGCGGCGAAGAGCACGCGCTGGCCTCCGTCGGCGGCCCAGAACTTGGCGGTGAGAATGTCGGCCGCGGCGTCGCGCTCGGCGTCCAGCTTGAAGGCGGCCTGCAGCATGGTGACCTCCATGCACTGCACGTCGATGTACGCGTCACCGAGGCGCTGCTTCACGGCCTGGAACATGCCGATGGGCTGGCCGAACTGCTTGCGCTCGGTGGCGTACTTGGCGCTCATGATCAACGCCTGACGCGCCACGCCGTACTGCATGGCGGCCATGCCCACGAGCGTGCGCTGCACGGCGAAGCTGAGGATGCCGGCGCCCTGCTGCGCGTCGCCCAGCACGTCTTCGGCGGCGATGAGCGCGCCGTCCAGCGTGAGCTGCGAGAGGGGCTCGGTGTTGGTGCCGCGCTGCACGTCGACGGTGACGCCAGCCGCCTTCGGGTCCAGCAGGCCCACGACCACGCCGCCGTCGGTCTTGGCGGCGACGAGCACGCGCTGCGACTGCGCGAGATACGCCACGTTGCTGAAGGTGCCCGTCACGCGGTAGCCCTGCGCGTCCTTCACGGCCGTGGCCGCGGGCACGAACGGGTCACGCGAGCCGCCGTCCACCAGCGCCGCCGTCAGGATGACGGAGCCGTTGGCGATGCCGGGCAGGAAGCGGTCTTTCTGCGAAGCGGTGCCGAACTGCGCGATGGGCAGCGCGGCGCTCACCAGCGTCTCGATGGCCGGGATGGGAGCCACCGTGCGGCCCACCTGCTCGAGCAGCAGGCAGAGCTCCAGCATGCCGAAGCCGGAGCCGCCGTGGCTGTCCGGCAGGGCGAGGCCCAGCATCTCGGCCTCGGCGAGGGCCGCCCAGGCGCGCTCGTGGAACCAGGCGCCTTCTTTCTTGAGGGCCTTCAAGGACTCGTCGGTGACGAGGCCCGCGAGGATCTGCTTCAGGCCGTCGGCGATGCTCTTTTGGTCGTCGCTCAGTTGGAACTTCATGGCGCTCTCCTGCTCTCAGCCGCGGCGCCCGGCCGTGGGAAGGTGAAGCCCGAACTGGGCGATGATGTCGCGCTGGATCTCGTTGGTGCCGCCGCCGAAGGTGAGCACGAGGCTCATGCGGTAGAACTTCTCGAGGCGGCCGCGCAGGACCGCGCCCTGGCTGCTGTGGTGCAGCGTGCCGGCGGCGCCGTGCACTTCCATGAGGAGGCGCGAGCCCTCCACGTAGAACTCACTGCCGTAGACCTTGATGGCCGAGGCCTCGGCCGGGCTCAGCGTGTCGCCCGCGATGTTGAAGGCCTGACGCCAGTTGAGCAGCTTCAGGGTGTCGAGCTTGGCGTGCACGCGCGCGAGGTTGCTGCGCACGAAGGGCAGGTCCATCAGCACGCCGCCGCTTCCGTTGGGCGTCTCCTTGGCCCACTCGACGGTCTCGGTGAGGATGCGCTCGAGGGGACCCACGGCGCACAGGGCCACTCGCTCGTGGTTGAGCTGGCTGGTGATGAGCTTCCAGCCACCGCCCTCTTTGTCCACCAGGTTGCCGGCCGGCACGCGCACGTTGTCGTAGTAGGTGGCGTGCACGTTGTTCTCGCCCAGCGCGTGGATGGGCGTGTAGCTGAAGCCCTTCGCGGTGGTCGGCACGATGAACATGCTGATGGCCTTGTGCGGCGGCGCGTTGGGGTCCGGGTTGGTGCGCGCGGCCAGCCAGATGTAGTCGGCGTGGTCCGCGAGGCTGGTCCAGATCTTCTGGCCGTTGATGACCCACTCGTCGCCGTCGCGCGTGGCGGTGGTCTTGAGCGACGCGAGGTCGGTGCCCGAGTTGGGCTCCGTGTAGCCGATGGAGAAGTGGCACTTGCCGGCCAGGATGCGCGGCGCGTACTCGGCGATCTGCGCGGGCGTGCCGAACTTCAGCAGCGTGGGGCCCACGGTGTTCAGCGTGAGGATGGGCACCGGGAAGCCGGCGCGCTGGACTTCGTCGAAGAAGATGAACTGCTCGATGGGGCCGCGCTCTTGGCCGCCGTGCTCCTTGGGCCACCCGATGCCGAGCCAGTTGTCGGCCCCCAGCTGCTGCACGGCCTTGTGGTAGAGCGGACCGCCGCCCTCGTTCTCGTCCAGCTCGGCCACGAGCTCGGGGGTGATGAGGCCAGCGAGGTACGCGCGGAGCTCGTCTCGCAGCGCGCGTTGAGAGGGGGTGTAGTCGAGGTGCATGCAGGTCCTACCGAGCGAAACGGCTTGGAACGGGCGCCCGCTACAGGGCGCGTCGCTCAGGTAGAACACGTTCTAGTTTAGATGTCCCCGGATCGCAAGCCGGATGGCAGGGCGAGTCGACCTGCCATCACCGGTCACTGACAGTTGCCGACACCCGGGATCGGGCTTGACGGGTTGGGGGTGCAGGTGCCGGAACAACAGGTGCCCCCCTGACCCGACACGAGGCAGAGGTCGCCGCTGCCCACGCAGGTGCCCCCGTCGCCGAGCGTCTGCTGGCAGCGCCCGTTGTTGCCGATGACCGCCACGCACTGGGTGCCTGCACAGCAGGCGTCGTTGTCCACCTGGCAGGGCGTGTTGCCCGACACGCACATGCCGGAGTCAGCCGTGAAGTCCGGCGCGCAGAACGCGTTCTGGCCGACCATGGTGCACACCAAGCCGTCGCAGCAGGTGGAGCTGGCCACCGTGCAGGGGGCCGCCTCGCCGCCGCACATGCCACCGTCGGGCAGGGTGGTGTCCGTCAGGCAGAAGTTCGTGTCGGGGTCGCAGACCAGGCCCGGGCAGCAGTCGTTCGGTGCCGCGCCGCAGTTGTCGAAGCGCGCGATGCACTGGCCCGCGTCGGCATTGCTACCCTGGTCGCCCGCCGTGCCGTTGTCCGCGGTGCTGCCGTCCTGCGCGGTGCTGCCGTCCTGCGCGGTGCTGCCGTCTTGCTGGGTGCTGCCGTCTTGCGCGGTGCTGCCGTCCTGCGCGGTGCCGAGGTCGTCGCTCGTGGCGGCGTCCACCCCCGAGTCCGTCGGCGCGGCATCGCCGCCGCCACCGCAACCCGCCACCATCATCAGCGCGGCCAGCGCGCATCCCAGCCATCCAAAGCGAAGCTCGTTCAACATGGTCTCGACCTCTCGGTAAGCGGGCGTGATAGGACACCCTGATGGGCGTCACCTTCGACCATGTCCACATCTACGCGCAAGACTTGCCGCGCTCGCTGAACTTCTACACGCAGGTGCTGGGCGCGGAAGAGATTGGAAAGATCCCGAAGGAGGTGGGCTTCAACCACATCCTGCTGCTGGGCGGCCAGTTCATGGCGGTCTCCGCTTTCCCACCGGGCATCACGCCACGCGAGCCCGCGGCCGTGGCCGACGGCGCCCTGCAGGTGGGCTTCGGCGTGGCCCACATCGGCCTGAACGTGGCGAGCTTGGATGACCTGCTCCCCAAGCTCGAGCACGCGGGCATCACCCCGCACTCGCCGCCGCGCGGCGGGTCACCGGTACGCTACGTCTACTTCACCGGGCCGGACGGAGTGGTGTTCGAGGTCACGCAGTACCAGGTGAGCGCGAAGCTCCAGCCGGCCATCAAGGCCTTGGAAGGGTTTCATCGGGGGGTGCACGCCGCGAAGCGGCTGATCGGGAAGCGGCTCTTGGCCGCGGCCACTGGCTGAGCTCGTCCACGCACTCGTGGTCGTGGTCGTGGGCGTGGGCGTGGTCGTGGTCGTGGTCGCGGTCGTGGTCGTGGTCGG
>CAZEAA010000268.1:0-8536 GCA_964510015.1 uncultured Sandaracinaceae bacterium | reverse complement strand
GTGCCCACCTCGAGCCTGCATGGCGCTACGCGGGAGGCCTACGAGCGGGCTTACGAGCAGCTTCGGGGTGAGGGCCTGTTGGTGCGCATGTCGAGTCAGGCGCGCATCGAGGCGAACGGTGGGTGTGGAACGCTGGTGGCTGCCAAGGGGCTTGCCCGGCGCGCGCCGGTCTAGTTGGGAACTTCGCGACGGATGGTAGTCGTCGACGTATTCGTACGTATTCGTTGACGTGGTCGTCCTCGTGCTCGTTGACCTGCTCGTGCTCGTGCTCGTGCCCGTGCGCGTGCCCGAGGTCCCACAGAAGCAGTTGTGCCGCCCGCCTGACGCTGGCCCCCTGGTGCGTAGCGGGGTCGAGGCTCGGCGTCGTCGCCGTGCTTCAACGGGGCGCCCCAGATCGCCCTCCCAGAAGCCGATTCCGCATGCTGGTCGCCACTTCGAACTTGTGACGAGTCGATAGCTGTCGCCGTCTACGACGAGTCGTGCACGAGCACGAGCAGGTCAACGAGCACGCCGACGACGACGCTCACGACTACGTCGACGCGGGGGTGGTCGTTGGCTTTGGGTTCAGTTCACGAACGCCTTCAACGAGGCATCCCCCTGAGCATTCCGCAGCTTCCGCAGCGCCAGCGCCTGCAGCTGCCGGATGCGTTCGCGGCTGAGTCCGAACTCGCGTCCGATCTCAGCCAGCGTGTAGGTCTCCTTGTCGCCGATGCCGAAGCGCATACAGAGGATGCGCTGCTCGCGCTCGTTCAGCGTGCTGAGCGCCTTCATGATCGAGTCCGTGAGGTCGGCCCGCACCATGCTGTCCATGGGGGTGTCGATGCTCTCGTCGGCGATCAGGTCGCGCAGCTCGCTGCTGCCGTCGGTGCCCACCGGGGTCTCGAGCGAGACGGTGTCGCGCGAGATGGTGAGCAGGTTGCGGACCTGGTCGACGGGGAGCGCCATGACCTCGGCGATCTCGGCGGGTGTGGGCTCGCGGCCGAGCTTGGGCACCAATCGACGCGTGGCCGTCATGAGCTTGCTGAGCAGCTCGGTGGCGTGCACCGGGATGCGGATGGTGCGGGCCTGGTCGGTGGCCGCGCGCGCCATGCTCTGGCGAATCCACCACGAGGCATACGTGGAGAGCTTGTAGCCACGCCGGTAGTCGAACTTGTCGATGGCGCGCATGAGACCCATGTTGCCCTCCTGGATCAGGTCCAGGAACGGCAGGCCGCGCTTGATGTACTTCTTGGCGATGGCCACCACGAGGCGCAGGTTGGCCTCCACCATCTCGGCCTTGGCGCGCTCCACCTCGAGGTCGCGCGCGGCCAGCTCTTCGCGCAGCGCCACCAGCTTGGCGAACGTGGCGCCCACTTCCTTCTCCACACGACGGCGCTCGGTGTCGGAGCGCTCGGCGCTGCGGCAGTGGTCGTCGATGGCGACCATGGCGGCCTCGAACTCGGGGGTCAGCACCGCTTGGTGTGGGCGCAGCTCACCGAGGGCCACACGCTCGTACATGGGCTCGAGCCCCAAGCCAGCCAGCTTGGCGCCGGTGAGCGCGGCGTACATCCGCTCGCGGCCGTTCTCGATTTGCCGCGCAAGCTCCACTTCACCTTCGCGGGTGAGCAGGCTGACGGACCCCATCCAGTCGAGGTAGGTCTGGATCGCCTCGCCGGACGACAGCTTCTTCGCCTCGCGGGCCTCCCCGCGCTCGCGCTTGCTGCGGCTCTTGGCCAGGCTGTTGCGAGGGTCCCGGTCGTCTTCGAGCAGCTCGATGCGCAACGCGTCGAGCTTCTTCAGCAGCCAGCCGATGGTTCGGTCGCTGGGCCCCATGTGCGCCAGCGCATCACTTACGTCGGCGTAGGTAAGAAATCCCTTCTCGAGGCCTGCTCCGAGCAGGGTCTCCAGATGGTTTCGAGGGCGGTCCTGGCTGAGTTCCGTCATGGGCACCCCTTGGAATTGAGAAGGCTAACTAAGAAGCAACGTGCGTTGCGGGCGGCTATTCCGAGAATCCTCGGGAGATAGCGTTCATAGGATGTACGAACATATGGCCGCGGTGGATCACCGCAAGATGGGTGATGCCACTATTTCCGTATACTCGTTGTTATTGGATGCCCGAGCGCGCCGATCGTTTCAGCGCGGGCACGAAAAAGAGCAGCCCGTTCCGCCGAGCGAACAGGATGTCAGCGCACGCCCGCGATTGAGTCCACGCACTGCCGACGTCTTTCGGTAAGCTCGGCGCCATGGGCTTCGACTCTTACTCCGACTATGACGCACTCGGCCTCGCGGACCTGATCCGCAAGGGCGAAGTCACCTCGCTCGAGCTCGTCTCGACCTGCATCGAGCGCATCGAGCAGCTCAACCCCAAGATCAACGCCATCGTGCACCCCATGTACGACATGGCCCGCAGTCGTGCGAAGACGGTGGTGCGCGACGACCCCGGCGCTCCGTTCGCGGGTGTGCCGTTCCTGCTGAAGGACCTGCTGCAGACCGTCCCCGGCGTGCCCACCCACTCGGGCTCGCGCTTCTGGCAGGGCTACACCGTGGACCGTGAGGGCACGCTCTTCCGGCGCTTCCAAGAGGCGGGGCTGGTCACCGTCGCCAAGACCAACACCCCCGAGCTGGGGCTCATGCCGGTCAGCGAGCCCGAGCTGTTCGGGGCCACGCGCAACCCCTGGGACCTCGAGCGCACTGCAGGTGGCAGCAGCGGCGGCTCGGCGGCGGCCGTGGCGGCCGGCATCGTGCCCATGGCCAGCGGCGGCGACGGTGGCGGCTCGATCCGCATCCCCTCCGCGTGCTGCGGTCTCTTCGGCATGAAGCCCACGCGCGGTCGCACACCCGCCGGGCCCACGGCCAGCGAGCACTGGAACGGCTTCGCCCTCGAGCACGTGATCAGCCGCAGCGTGCGCGACAGCGCGGCGATGTTGGACGCCACGCATGGGCCGGAGCCGTTCGCGCCCTATCACGCGCCGCACTTCGACGGTTCGTGGCTGGACGAGCTCGCGAACCCGCCCAAGGGCGGGCGCCCGCTGCGCATCGCGTTCCATGTGGAGCCGGCGTTCCACGCGTCCGTGCACGCCGACTGCGACGCCGCCGTGCGCGACGTGGCCAAGCTGCTCGAGTCGCTGGGCCACGAGGTCAGCGAGGTGCGGCCGGGCCACGACGTGGACCGCATCTCGATGGCGTTCTTCACGGTCATCGGCGGCAACACGGCCGCGGGCTTCGTGCAGGCCGAGCGTCAGCGCGGTCGCAAGCCGGGCCCCAAGGACTTCGAGGCGGGCACGCAGCTGGCCGCGCTGCTCGGGAAGATCTTCACGGCGGGTGACTTCGCCCTCGCCATCATGGACCTCCAAGACGAGAGCCGTCGCCTGCAGGAGCTGTACGCCGACTACGACGTGGTGCTCTCGCCGACGCTCGCGCAGCCCCCCGTGCTGGTGGGGTCCATGGTGAAGCAGGGCTTCGAGGGCGCGCTCGAGCGCTTCGTCGCCAAGCGCGGCATCACCACGGCGCTGCGCTTGCCGGGGGTGATCGAGAAGGCGGCCAAGGAGATCTTCGCGTTCTCGCCCTTCTGCCCGGTGCAGAACTTCACGGGGCAGCCGTCCATGAACGTGCCGCTCCACTGGAACGGCGCTGGGCTGCCCATTGGCACCATGTTCACGGGCCGCTTCGGCGATGAGCAGACGCTGTTCCAGCTGGCGCGTCAGCTCGAGCAGGCCCGCCCCTGGGCGCAGCGCCGCGCGCCGGTGTTCGCGAGCTGAGGCCTGCATGCGGGCGCGCGCCGGCATCATGACGTCGCTCGCTCGTTGGCTCGGCCCGCTGACACCGGCCACCGAGGTGCCCACGGACGTGCGCCGCTCGCGCGTGCGCGTCACGGGCAAGCGCGAGACGTTCGACGCGTGGGTCTACCAGCCGCGCCGTGGCGCGGTGCGCGGCGCCTTGCTGCTGCTGCCCGGTCTGCACTACCTCGGCCCCGCGGACCCGCGCCTCGATCGCTTCAACCGCGTGCTCGCGGCGTCGGGTGTGCTGGTGCTGTCTCCCTTTCTGCCGAGCTTCGCGCGGCTGCACGTGAACGAGGCCCTCGGCGCCGACGCCCTCGCCGCCTACGACGTGCTCACCACGCTGCCCGCGGCGAGCGGCCTGCGCCCGGGCGTGTTCAGCATCTCCACCGGGTCCATGCCGGCTTCCCGCGTGTGTGCCGCGCGCGACACCGGGGGCTGGGTGGTCTTCGGCGGCTATCACGACTTCGCGGCGTGCGTGCGCTTCTCGCTCACGAGCGGTGGCGGTGTGGTGCCGGCCGACCCGCTCAACCGGCCGGTGGTGTACCTCAACCTGCTGCCTTTCATGCCGGACACGCCAGCGGACACGGCGCCGCTCGAGCGCGCCATGCGTCGCTACGTGGAGCAGACCTGGGGCCGCGCCGAGATGAAGCTGAACGGCCAGTGGCGCACGGTGTCGGACCGCGTGGAGCAGGAGCTCAGCGGGCCCGCGCGCGCCATCTTCCGGCGGGCCACGGGCGCCGACGACCCCACTGGGGAGGTGGGGCTGCGCGCGCTCGCGGCATCGGGTGACACCTTCGAGTGCATGGACCCGAGCCCGTTCATCGCGCGCTTCCAGGGAGCCAGCGTGGTGGTGCACGGGCGCGACGACGACGTGGTGCCCATCAGCGAGGCCCACGCGCTCCACGCCAGCTTGTCGGCCGCGGGGGGCGACTGCCGCCTGTACCTGACGGGGATGTACGGCCACACGGGGAGCTCGCGCTTCGCCCTCGGCGACGCAGGCCGCGAGCTGCGCAGCATGCTGGGGATCGTGGATGGCATCGCGCGCTGCGCGACTGGGGTGGTCAGCTAGAGGGAACGCACCTACAGGGGGGCCAAGTCTCGTGGGTCTGCTGCTTCCAACGTTGTTCGATGCGCTCTACGGGCTGTTCTTCGTGCTGGTGTACGGCACGAGCACAGCCGCGGGGCTGTTCGTGGCGCGCGCCCTCGACGGCGACTCTCTGTTGCAGACCGCGTTTGCGTGCGTCGCCGGCTACATCGCGTTCCTGCACGCGTTCGTGCTGTCGCTGGTGCTCATCAAGAACCTGGTTCAGCCGCGCCTCCGGGTGGGCAAGAGCCAGGTGGGCGCCACGCGCGGCTTCCTGGCGTGGGGGCTCAACTCGGTGTTCCAGGGCATCTTCATCGCGTCCCCGTTCCACGACCAGGTGCACTTCCTCTTCTGGCTGCGCTTCCTCTACTACCGCGGCATGGGCATGCGGCTGCACCCCTCGGTGGTGCTGGGGACCGGCGCGGTGCTGCGGCAGGTGGAGCTGATCCGCGTGGGGAAGGGCAGCGTCGTCGGCATCGGCGCGGCGCTCTCGTGCCACGTGAACGTGGACGGCAAGACGCACCAGCAAGCCGCGGTGGACATCGGCGAGCGCGTGCTGATCGGCGCGCACACGTCCATCGCCCCGGGGGTGAGCGTCGGTGACGGCTCGGTGGTGGGCTACCGCAGCACGCTCTCGGTGGGCGTGTCGCTCGACCCCCGCGTGGTGCTCGGCGCCGAGGTCTTCGTGAAGAACAACGTGCACATCGGGGCCGGCGCGGTGGTCGCGCGGCGCTCCGTGGTGACGTGCGACGTGCCGGCCGGCGAGCGCTGGGAGGGTTCGCCCGCCGTGCGCGTCGGCCTCGTGAGCGAGCGGGAGCGCTGACCATGGGACACATCCGCGATGCGCGCCGCTTCGACCGGCTCGAGACCAAGGAGCGCCTCACGCAGGTGCGCGAGCGCCTGCAGAGCCTGCTCGCGTACTGCGTGGCCGAGAGCGCGCACTACCGCGACCTGCGCGGGCAGATCGAGCCGCTGCTGGGCGAGCGTGACGACGCGCGCTTCTTCGCCGGCTTTGCTGCGCTGCCGCCGCTCACCAAGGACCAGCTCGTCCACGACTTCGAGCGCGTGGTCACCGACCCGGAGCTGACCCTCTCGCGCGTGCAGGGCTTCGACAGCGAGCACACCGACGGCCTCGGCGTGCTCGAGACGTCACGCGGCGCGCACCAGGTGCTGAAGACCAGCGGCACGTCGGGCACGCTCGTCTACGTGGTGGACCGCGTGGACACCATCAAGCAGGTGATGTCCCTGCTGCTGTATCGCGCGCTCGTGCGCGTGCTCGTCACGGCGCGCATGTGGCCCGTGCTCTTGCCGCTGGTGCGGCCGTTCTTCCGGTTGTTCCGCGGGCTGCTGCGCGGTGCGCCGCCGCGTCATGGGGCGCCGGGCACGAAGCCCGTCCCGCCGCTCGCCCCCGGTTTGCTCGAGCGCGTGACGCGCTTCTTTCAGCCCTCCATCTTGGTGTTCGTGCATCGCGGGAACCGCTCGGTGTACCGCGGCACCACGGCGCACTCGCAGCCGCTCTGGGCGCGGCTGCTGCTGCACGTGCGGGTGCTCTCGCACGAGGAGAGCCTCGAGACCATCCTGGCGCGCGCGGGCTGGCAGCAGCCGGAGTTCATGTTCGGGCTCCCGTCGCGCATCGAGTGGCTGGCGCGCGCGCAGCTCGAGGGCCGTCTGGCCATCGACCCCTTGGCCGTCTACGTGGGAGGCGAGACGTTGCACGCGGAGCTGCTGGACCTCTTCCGCAAGGCCTGGCCGCGCAGCGTGGTGATCAACACCTACGGCGCCACGGAGACCAAGGCCATCGCCACCGCCTGCGGCGAGTGCGGCGAGCTGCACGTGCTCGAAGACATCGTGCACCTCGAGCTGTACGGCGAGGGCGGGCGTCCGCTCCAAGAGGGCGAGTTCGCGCACGACGTCTACTGCACCGGCATCTGGAACCGCGTGCTGCCGGTGGTGCGCTACGCCATGACCGACCGCATCCAGCTGCTCGGGGACATCGGCTGCGCGTGGCGTACCCGGCGCATTCGCGTGGCGGGGCGCGAGCCCGCGTTCGTGTGGGCCCAGCATCAGCAGACGGGCGCGTGGGTGCCGCTCAACGCGCGCATGCTCAAGGAGTCCTTGGTGGCGCTGCCCAACGTGCTGGGCTTCCGCGTGCGCTACGCCGAGGTGGGGCGCCTCGAGCTCACCCTGGTGGTGTCGCGCGACGACGGCGAAGAGGCCCTGCGAGACGCTGCGGCGCTGGCCGTGACGGAGCTGGTGCGCGACCAGGGCAGCCGCGTCTCGGACCTCCTTCCCCGCGTGGAGGTGCACGTGGTGAGCGCCGAGCAATTCAACCGCGAGGGTGGCAAGCTGAACGCGATCAGCGCCACCGTCCTGCCTCCCGACCTGCAAGCGGGAGCGCCCGGGAGCCCCGCGCCATGAGCCACGACAGCAGAGAACACCGCGACCGCCGAGACTCGGAGCTGCCCCCCGCCAAGAGCGCAGTCCACACGTCGCCAGGCGACATCATGAGCCGTGACAGCGTGGACCACTTCGACCCCACGGTGAGCGGCTCGCTGCCCCTCAACTACTCGAGCGAGTTCTGGGCCGAGGACTTTCGCACCTCGGCGTGGAAGGCCGGCGCGCTCGACCGCCAGGACGTGCTCAGCAAGCGCCTGCACCCCACGCTGGTGCACGCGCTGGTCGCCGCAGCCAAGCTGGAAGGGGACTTCGGTGTGACGGTGCTGCCCGAGCGCGAGCGCGACGCGCCGGAGGTCATGACCTACCGCGAGCTCTACGAAGACGCGCGCAGCATCGCCAACGGGCTGCGCGAGCTGGGCACGGGGCGCGGCGACCGCATCTTGATCGTGCTGCCCACGTGCATGGACTTCCTGTCCGTGTTCTTCGCCTGTCAGATGGTCGGCGCCATCCCCGTGCCGGCCTACCCGCCGAGCGGCTTCCGCATCGAGATGGGTCTCAAGCGCCTCGCGCACATCGCGCAGCACTCCGGCTCGCGCATCTGCGTGACGTGGGGCACCGTGGGTCCGCTGATCGGCGAGATCGCCCACGCCGCCAAGAGCCTCGAGCGCGTGGTGAACGTCCCGGACCTGCGGGGGGGCCGCCTGCCCGAGCTGCACGGGACACGCCGCGACGAGCCCGCGTTCATCCAGTACACGTCCGGGTCCACGGGCAACCCCAAGGGCGTGCTGCTCAGCCACCGCAACCTGATCACCAACATCCACGGCATGGGTCAGGCGCTGCACATCGACCACCACGACGTGCTGGTGGGGTGGTGCCCGCTCTATCACGACATGGGCTTGATCGGGACGTTCCTCTCGGCGGTCTACTGGCGCTTGCCGCTGGTGCTGCTGTCGCCCAGCGCGTTCCTCACCAAGCCGCGCCGCTGGCTGCGGGCCATGTCCGACTACGGCGGTACCATCTCGCCGGCGCCCAACTTCGGCTACGCGCTCGCCGTGAAGCGCGTGAAGGAAGAGGACCGCGAAGGCCTGGACCTCTCGCGCTGGCGCGTCGCGCTCAACGGGGCGGAGCCGGTCACCGAGAGCGTGGTGCGCGAGTTCCAAGACACCTATGCCCCCTTCGGCTTCCGCCCCGAGTCCATGTTCCCGGTGTACGGCCTGGCCGAGTGCTCGCTGGCCGCGAGCTTCCCCGACCTCGGCACACCCGTGCGCTACCTGACGGTGGACCGCGCCAAGCTGGC
>CAZEAA010000267.1:0-8539 GCA_964510015.1 uncultured Sandaracinaceae bacterium | reverse complement strand
GGTTGCCCTCGCCGGTGGCGGCCGCGTTGGTCAGCGCCTCGAGCTTCACCTGCAGCGCCGCTTCGTTGCGCTCGGCGCGCAGCTCCTTGAGGCGCGCGATCTGCGCGTCGCGCACGGCGGCGTTCTCGATCTTGAGGACCTCGAGCGCGTCCTCCTTCTCGAGCACGTGCTTGTTGATGCCCACGATGACCTGGCGGCCCGAGTCGATGCGCGCCTGCGTGCGGGCCGCGGCCTCTTCGATGCGCAGCTTGGGCAGGCCCTTCTCGATGGCCTTGGTCATGCCGCCGAGCGCCTCCACCTCTTGGATGTGGGCCCACGCGCGCGTGGCGATGTCGTGCGTGAGGCGCTCCACGTAGTAGCTGCCGCCCCACGGGTCGATGACCTTGGTGGTGCCGCTCTCCAGCTGCAGGTAGAGCTGGGTGTTGCGCGCGATGCGGGCGCTGAAGTCGGTGGGCAGCGCGATGGCCTCGTCGAGCGAGTTGGTGTGCAGCGACTGCGTGTGGCCCTGCGTGGCGGCCATGGCCTCGATGCAGGTGCGCGCCACGTTGTTGTAGACGTCCTGCGCGGTGAGGCTCCAGCCCGAGGTCTGGCAGTGCGTGCGCAGCGGGAGGCTCTTCTTGTTCTTCGGCTCGAAGCCGTTGACGATGTTCGCCCAGAGCAGGCGCGCGGCCCGCATCTTGGCGATCTCCATGAAGAAGTTGGTGCCGATGGCCCAGAAGAACGAGAGCCGCGGCGCGAAGGCGTCCACGCTCAGGCCCGACGCGATGCCGGTGCGCAGGTACTCGAGGCCGTCCGCCAGCGTGTAGCCCAGCTCGAGGTCCAGCGACGCGCCGGCCTCCTGCATGTGGTAGCCCGAGATGCTGATGCTGTTGAACTTCGGCATCTTCTCGGACGTGTAGCGGAAGATGTCCGCGATGATCCGCATGCTGGGCGTGGGCGGGTAGATGTACGTGTTGCGGACCATGAACTCTTTGAGGATGTCGTTCTGGATGGTCCCCGCGAGCTTCTCGGGCGGCACGCCCTGCTCCTCGCCTGCCACGATGAACAGCGCGAGGATGGGCAGCACCGCGCCGTTCATGGTCATGGACACGCTCATCTGGTCGAGCGGGATGCCGTCGAACAGGATGCGCATGTCCTTGATGGAGTCGATGGCCACGCCCGCCATGCCCACGTCACCCGCCACGCGCGGGTTGTCCGAGTCGTAGCCACGGTGCGTGGCCAGGTCGAACGCGATGCTGAGGCCCTTCTGACCGGCCGCGAGGTTGCGGCGGTAGAAGGCATTGCTCTGCTCGGCGGTGGAGAAGCCGGCGTACTGGCGGATGGTCCAGGGCTGCTGGACGTACATGCTGCTGTACGGGCCGCGCACGAACGGGGCGAGGCCCGGTGCGCCCTCGAGGTGGGTGAGGCCCTCGAGGTCGGCCGCCGTGTAGAGCGGCTTCACCGGGATGCCCTCGGGCGTCTGGAAGACCTCATCGGCCGCGCTGCCCGCCGCGGCGCGCCAGGCGCGTTCGTCGCTTGGGTCAGCACCGCGGCCAGCGTCGTCGAAGGAGAGGCTGCTGAAGTCGGGGAAGGAGCTCATCGCGTCACCTCGAGCTCGGTGTGGAGCTTGGCCAGGGTCTCGAGCGCGTTGGCGCCCGCGTAGAGGAAGGTGTCCACGCCCTGCGCGCGGAACTGCTCTTGCTTCTCGGGCAGCTTGCCGGCCACCGCGATGACCTTCGCGCCCGCCTTGCGGAACGCGTCGCTCAGCTCGACCGCGTCGTCGTAGCGCTCGTCCTTGCCCACGAAGACCACGATGTCGCTGCCGTCGTAGGCCGCGAGCGCGGCGCTGGCGTCGGCGAAGCCCTCGTTCTCACCGCTCTCGATGCCGCCCGCGGCCAGCAGGTTGGCGGTCCACATGCCGCGCGCCTTGTGGTCGGGGATGGGGCCGAGCTGCGCGAGGAACGCGCTGGGACGGCGACCTTCGCGCGCCAGCATGGCGTCGCTCGCGCTCCGCAGGTCTTCCCACGCGCCAGCCGCGTGCCAGCGGGGCAGGGGGCTCACGTGCAGCGAGGGGAAGCCGTCGCGCAGCATCAGACCCAGGTTCATCATGTCCACGCCGGCGCTGGTGGCGGCGATGGCGGCGGGCACGAGGCTGTTGGGCTTGGAGGTGCCACGCGCCGCGCGGGCGATGGCCATCAGCAAGTCCTGACGCTCGTCCGGGGTGCCGCGCCCGAAGGGGTTGCCGAGCTCACCCTCCACGTCCTCGAGCGACACGGCCTCGCGCTTCAGGGGCTCTTCGCGCAGGTGCGGGAACTCGTTCACGCCCACGATGGCGGTGCGGCGCGTGGCGATGGCGGTGCGCTGGGCGTTGCTGCCGGCCTCGAGGGCGCTGTGGATCACCCCACGCCCGAGCGCGCGACGCATGCCGCCGTCGGCTTCCAGCTTCTGGAACTGCTCCCAGGCGGCGCGCGCCAGCTGGTCGGTGAGCGACTCGATGAACCAGCTGCCACCGGCGGCGTCGGCCACGCGGGACAGGTGCGACTCGTCACGCAGCACCACGTGGGTGTTCCGGGCCACGCGGCGGGCGAAGGCGTCGGAGGGGCCGCAAGCTTCGTCGAAGGCGCCGGTGGCCACGCTGTCCGCGCCCCCGATGGCGGCGGCGGCGGTCTCGGTGGTGGCGCGCAGCATGTTCACCCACGGGTCACGCCGCGTCTTGGTGAACGACGCCGTGCGCGCGTGGATGACTGTGGCCTGCGCCGCCGGGGAAGCGCCGAACGCGCCCACGACCTTGGCGAACAGCATGCGGGCCGCGCGCAGCTTGGCGATCTGCGAGAAGAAGTCGGACGAGACCGAGAGCGCGAGGCCGATCTGCTGGGCGGCGGCGTCCGCGCCGAGCCCGCTGCCGATCAGCTGCCGCATGTACTCGGCCACGGTTGCGATGGCGTAGGCCAGCTCTTGCGTGGTGGTGGCGCCCGCGTCCGCGTAGGGCCGCGTGGACACGCACACCGCGCGCACTCCGGGCGCCTTCGTGTGGCAGAAGTAAGCGAGCTCCGACATGGCCCGCGCCGAGGCCTGATAGGCGTCGGGCAGCGTGCCGGTCTCGGCCAGCGTGCCGAGCGGGTCGGCGCCGAGTCCCCCGCGCAGCTCGCTGTACGGAACACCGCGCGCGTCGGCGATGGCGAAGAACGCGGCCGACACCAGCAGCACGTCGCTGAGCGATTCGAGGTGCACGCCGTGGCGGCGCAGGTCCACCGCTTCGAGCACGGTCTCCACGTCACCGGCGGTGAGCACGCGCACGCCCTGGTCGCAGGCCATGCGGATCCAGACCGCGTCGGCGCCGTTCTCGAGGTCGGCCTTGACCGCGGCCGCGGCCACCTCCATGCGCGGGTCGTCGTACTCCTGGCACACGCGCCAGCCGGTGCCGGCGTTGGCGAGGGCGGTGCTGCCGCGGGTGAAGGGCGGCAGGCCCGGGAAGCCCGTGTCCGTGGTGGGCACGTCGCCCTGCGTGTACAGCGGCTGCAGCGTGATGCCGGGCTCGAGCGTGGTGTTCAGCGTCGACAGCGGCTTCCCCTTGAGGTCGGCCTCGACCTGCGCGCGCCACGCGTCCTTCGAGACGGGCGCGAAAGCGTTGGGGATGGTGATGGGCTCTTCGGCCATGGGGCGCGTTCCTGTAGGAGTTCCGAGGGGCTCGGTCGAACCGTGGGGACCTCTTAGTTCAAGCGCGAAAGCCCCGCAACACTACGTTACCCGGCGGACCCCTCTCGGGGGCCTCACAACCTACGGGAGCGGCCCGTCGAGGAGGACCGCCAGCGCCCCCAGGGCCACCAGCG
Organism: uncultured Sandaracinaceae bacterium; assembly: GCA_964510015.1. Taxonomy (GTDB): domain Bacteria; phylum Myxococcota_A; class Polyangia; order Polyangiales; family Houyiibacteriaceae; genus JADJJE01. The sequence continues at coordinate 4,730 of CAZEAA010000267.1, read as the reverse complement.
CGAGCAGGCCCGCGAGCGCGCCCAGGTGGCGCATGGCCTCGCGGCGCAGCGCGGGCAGGCCACCCAGCAGCACGCGGCACTCGTCCACCACCCAGCCCCCTTCCACCTGGCGCGACACGCCGAGGAAGCTGACCGCCTCGCCGGGCAGGTGCTTCCCCTCGAAGCGGGCGTAGACGCTGTCGTTCGGGGGGGCCGGGCTCGCCTCGGCGTCCACCACGCACGCGATGCGCCCGGCGCGCAGCAGGGTGCCATCCGGCAGGAACAGCTCGGCTCCCTCGGTCACGTCGCTGCTCACGGCGCGGGTCTGCCACTCCTTGTACCGGTCGTACGTGGTCACGCGGCCCTGCTCGTCGCGCGTCTGGGTGGTGCCCAGGTACTTGCTGTGCGCCGTGAACTGCTCGTGCGTGCGCGCGCCCTGGCCGAGCGACCCCGTGAAGCGCCCGCGAGCGCCCGAACCCAGCCGGCCCGGCCTCGCGAAGAGGATGGGCAACGCGGTCACCGTGCCGCTGCGGTCCGCCCACTGCCACAGCGCCACGCGCACGAGAGCCAGCACGCCACCTTCGGCGAGGGCGAATCGGGTCGCGAGCGCGAGCACGTCGCCGGCCATGGTGCCGACCGCCAAGGCCGAGAACATCGCCGACAGGGTCCCCATGATGCCCACGCCCACGGCGGTCCACGCCGGGTCGGTGAAGCGCACGCGGCCGCTGCCCCAGCGCCCCGACGAGCCGGGCACGAGCACGATGGTGGCGCTGCGCCCGGCGAACTCGAGCGTGAGCACTAGCCAGAAGAGCGCGAGCGCCAGGGTGGCCACGAAGCCGGCGGCCAGCGCGCCCTCCACGGGCTGCCGTGAGGCGAGCACGGCCAGGACGCTGAAGAGCACGGTGAAGACCGCCAACAGCACGGAGGCCACCCGCTGCATGCGAGCGAGGGGGTGAGCTGCCTGCGACGTCGGCCGCTCGGGCCTCTCATGTCGCCGAAACTCGTCGGTCCCGCTCGTGATGAACGGGGTGTCCGCGAGCGGCGTGTCCGAGACGACCTTGGCCACCAAACGGTCTAAGAGGCCCGCCGACTCGCGGAACCCCGCGGTGGTCGCCTGCTTCGAGGGGGTGCCCGCCACGAAGACACGCTCTCCGCCCACGAGCTGGCGGCCCACGAGCGTGACCGGCTCGTCGTCGCCCGGCGCGCGCTCGCCCAGCCGCTCGCGCAGCCACGGCAGCTCCTCGGCGAGCGCACGAAAGGACCCCGAGCGCTGCGGGAAGGGCCGCCCGTACACGGTGGTGTCGTCGATCTCGAGGGTGAGCTCGCGGCCCCCGTCGAGCTGCAGGCGCACCTCCCCCGCGTGGTTCAGCGCGTGGCCGTGCTGCTCGGTGCGCAGCGCCAGGTGCGCGAGCGGCGCCTCGGGCGTGGGTCCCAGCAGCACCCCTTCGAGGAACGTGAAGCCAGCCTCGGGAGCACCTGGCACGGGCGGCGGTGGCGGGGGCTCGGGCGCGGCGGTGCGGAGCTCCTCGAAGGGCACGCTGAGCAGCGCCACGGCGTCGATCTCGCGGTAGTCGTCCACCTTGGGGGACATCCACAGGCGCACCTTCTCGATTGGGCGCGGCGGGTCGAACGGCACGTGCAGCAGTCGCGCCTCGCGCGAGGGCAGGTCCTCGTGGGGGGCCTCCCAGAGCGTGTCACCCACCTGGTCCGTGAGCCGCACGGTGCTGCCCGCGGCGCAGATCTCGAGCACGATGACGCCGTGGCAGGGGTTGGTGTGCGTGAAGTCCAGCTCGAGCCACGCCTTGCGGTCCTCGTTGGTGGAGAGCCACGTCTTGTAGTGGTCGCCGCCCTTGGGGAACACGTTCGGCCGGCCCTTGGCTTCTTTGGCCTCGTAGTCCGACGAGTACGACGACGACGCGCGCGCGGCCCTGGCCCACATCAAGCGCGGGTCCTTCTGCAGGTCGTGGATGGGCACGTCCTTCGGCGCGTAGCGCGTGTGGATGGGCGGCGGCGGCGCGGGTGGGGCCGCGAGGAGCACGTCCATCGGCTCGGTGATGAGCCCGACCGCGTCGATCTCTTCGTAGTCGCTCTTGTGGCCCGCGAGGGTGAGCCGGACGCGTCGTGGCGGCAGCGCCGTTGGGTCGAGCGGGACGACCAACAGCTGAGCGCCCTTGCGCTTCGGGACCGTCTGGTCTGCGCGCAGCAGCTCGATGTTGCTGTCGAGGTCGCGCACGCTCACCACGGAGCCGGGGTTGCACGTCTCGCACACGATCAGCGCTGCGGCTGTGGGGACGGACGGAAACGTCACATCCAGGTAGGGCTTCACGTCGTCGCTGTTCGCCAGCCAGGTGTCCGGGTGATCGCCCAGCTTCGGGAACACGGTGGGTGCTCCGCAGACGGTGGCCGCCGAGTAGCTGCTGCTCCACTCGGAGGACGCCGTCGCGCTCTCGGCCCACACCAGTCGCGGGTCCGCCGCGCGGAGGTCCAATGTGCGGACCTGCTTCGCCGAGTAGCGCTGAGGAGTGCGGTCGGGCGACGTCGACATCTGGCGCCCCTACAGCGTGAAGCCCACGAAGAGTGAGGCCGCAAAGTCCATCGCCAGCGGGTTCCCGTGGTCGCCGTGCGCGCGGATGGGCGCCTTCCGGTGGAGGGCGATGGGCAGCCCCAGCTGCAGCAGTGCGAAGGTGTGCGCGCCCCCGAGGCGCAGCCCGAGGGACGGCTCGATCACCGGGGCCCAGCTGAGGTCGCGCTGACGTGGCTCGTTGGGCTCGTCGTTGTGGATGGCGTCGTAGCGGCCGATGCGGCTCTCGAGCCCCGCGCCCAGGCGGCCGTAGAGCTGGGCGTGCTCGGAGGTGACGATGGCGTAGCGCACGCCCAACATCGCGCGCACGCGAAGGATGGCAGAGCGGTCGATGCGCGTGGCATCCCCGTAGTAGTAGCCTTCCTCCACGCTCAGGAAGCTCGCCTCGAGCGCCGTGTCGAACACGACGCGCCCACGGGTGAGGGCGAAGCGAGCCACCAGCCCGCCGCCGAGGCCCACGCCCCGGTCATAGCTCTCGGACGCGAGCGGGAAGGCTCCGCTGACCCCCAGCTCGAGCTGTGTGGAGCGCACTTCCACGGTCTGCGCGGCGGCCTGAGAGAGGGGCGAGAGAGCGACGCAGAGCAGCGCCACGAGCGCGACGGGGAGTGCTCGGAAGGTAGGCATAAGAAGCGCAGTGTATCCCGGCCAGGGACCGAACCGTGACTTTGGTCATGCCACGACGGGCGGGTCGGCATCTGCCCATCCTCACGGAGAGTCGCGCGCATGGGCCACGGCGTGTAAGGTCCGCCGATGGGAAACCCGCTGTTCGCGCGCAAACCGATCAAACGCATCCTCGACGAGATGGCCGGCGACAACCGCCTGCATCGCGTGCTGGGGCCCGTGTCGCTCTCGAGCCTCGGGGTGGGCGCCATCATCGGCACGGGCATCTTCGTGCTCACGGGCGTGGCCGCGCACGACAAGGCCGGTCCCGCGCTGATGCTGTCCTACGCGTTCGCGGGCCTCGCCTGCATCTTCGCCGCGCTGTGTTACTCGGAGTTCGCCGCGATGGTGCCGGTGGCGGGCTCGGCCTACACGTACTCCTACGCCACGCTCGGGGAGCTCGCGGCGTGGATGATCGGCTGGGACCTCATCCTCGAGTACGCGGTCGCGTCGGCCACCGTGGCGCATGGCTGGTCGCACTACTTCCAGAACCTGATCGGCATCTTCGGGGTGCACATGCCCGCCGTCTTGCGAACCGGGCCGTTCGACTACGACCCCGAGTCCGGGCAGCTCGTCGCCACCGGCGCGTTCGTGGACTTGCCGGCCGTGCTCGTCTCGGCCTTCGTCACCGTGATCCTCGTGAAGGGCATCAAGGAGAGCGTCACCTTCAACAACGCCATGGTGTTCGTGAAGGTGGCCATCGTGCTGTTCGTGATCATCGTCGGCGCGCAGTACGTGGACCCGGCCAACTGGGAACCCTTCGCCCCCTTCGGCTACGGCGGCGTCTCGATCTTCGGTCACGTCTTCGGGCGGACCGGCGCCGGCGGCGAGCCGCTCGGCATGATGGCGGGCTCGGCCACCATCTTCTTCGCGTACATCGGCTTCGACTCCATCTCCACGCACGCGGAGGAGGCCAAGAACCCTCAGCGCGACGTGCCCATCGGCATCATCGTCTCGCTGGTGCTCTGCACGTTCCTCTACATCGCCGTGTCGGCGGTCATCACGGGCATGGTCCCGTACGACCAGATCGACATCAACGCGCCCATCCCCGCGGCCTTCGCGTCGGTGGGCATGCCCTGGGCGCAGCTGCTCATCGCGGCCGGCGCCCTCGCGGGGATCACCTCGGTGTTGCTGGTGCTCATGCTCAGTCAGCCGCGCGTGATGCTGGCCATGGCGCGGGACGGCCTCGTGCCCCAGAGCTTCTTCGCCGCGGTGCACGAGAAGTTCCGCACGCCGTGGAAGTCGTCGATCCTCACCGGCGTGTTCGTGGCCCTGCTGGCCGGCCTCCTGCCACTGCGCGTGCTGGCCGAGCTGGTGAACATCGGGACGCTGTTCGCGTTCGTGGTGGTGTGCGCCGCCGTGCTCGTGCTGCGCAAGACGCACCCCGACCTGCATCGGCCCTTCCGGGTCCCGCTGGTCCCCGTGGTGCCCATCATCGGCATCCTGATGTGCTTGTTCCTGATGCTGTCGCTGCCCGCCGAGAACTGGCTGCGGCTCGTCATCTGGTTCG
>CAZEAA010000266.1:0-8602 GCA_964510015.1 uncultured Sandaracinaceae bacterium | reverse complement strand
CACCTTGCCAGAAGCACGATTCGCTTGGCAGGTCACCTCTGCTCAGAGGCTCCGCAGGACCCAGGACTTGTGATGAGTCGTCAGCCGTCTCTGTCGCCGTCGCCGTCAACGACCACGACCACGAGCTGATCGCGGGCTATGGACTAGAAAGTCGTCGGCGCGTGGCGGCCGCCCAGCTTGTCCGACAGGGCCCGCGAGCGGTCGCGCAGGCGCTCGGGTGAAGGGCGTCCGTTCACGGTCCAGAGCAGCTTGTCGGGCAGCAGCACCTCCACTTGCTCGCCTTCGCGGTTCACACCGCCGAGCACGCTCAGCACCTGCTGGGCGGCCTGGATGTAGCGGCGCCGGCGACGCGCCTCCACCACGTCGCGGACGACGACGCCGAAGGCCACGAGCAAGGTGAGCAAGAGCGCAACCCACATCCCGATCCAGCCGAAGAGCGACCGGACGAGGAACAAGACGGGAAAGAGCGCCGGGGTCACGGGCAGGAGCGCACGCCAGCTCGGATCGTGGCGGGCGAGGTCGGGCAGCTCCACGCGCTCGTTCGCAGCCAGCGGCCTCGTCAGGCCTTGCTCCGTGCCCGCCATGCGGTCCGACGTGGTCTGCACGCGCGCGACGTGGACCCCGTTGGGCGCTGCGTCGACCAGCGGCTTGGCGCGCCCGCCAGTAGTTCGCGGCGGATGCTGCTCGGCGACGCTCAAGACCAGGCCAACCTCCGTGAGCACGTCGAGCCGGAGGAAGCGCGGACCCGTTCCATCGAGCGACATGCTCTTCTCCGGATGGATCTCGCCGAGGAACTCCCGGCGAGAGGCGAACGGCGTGTGGCCCTCGAAGCGTTCCACCGTACCGTGGATCCCGCGCTCGTCGATGAAGTGCGCGAGCTCGCGGAGCCGCCAGGCCTTCGCGATGGCGCGCGGCGCGAACACCGTGGTGAGGATGAGGAGTGGCAACGCGGGGCAGATCAGGCCCGGCGAGCGCAGCAACATGCCGAGCAGGAAGAGCACCCCGACCGCGCCGACGATCAGCATCCACCGATGCCGTCGGACCTGTGCGAGGGCGCGTGCCGCAGTCGCTCGGTGCACGTCGGTGACTTCCTCGGGCGGGATGACCCCCACGGACGGCAGCCCAGCGAACCAGCGCTGCGTGCCGTCCTGGTCAGCTTCGCTCGTCGGCGGCTCCATCGTCGTGAAAGCTAGCACGTGACTCTCGTGCCCCGTGGGCGGCCGTCCACTGCTGCTTCGGACGGCGCCCGGTTGCGCAGCACGCGGGAGGCACGCTAGCGCGGCGCCACGACCGTGCCGCTGGCGAACGGGAGCAGCACCGCGTCTTCGGGCAGTCCGCGTGCGCCCGCGATGTCCAGGTCGAGGCGCGCGTGGGCGAGCGACCAGCGGACCGGCTCACCGCGCGCGGCGGCGGGCAGCCGCAAGGTCACCACGCGCGCTCGGCCGGGGAACACGCGGGTGTCGTCGATCTCGCTCATGCGCAGGTCGCCGTCCACGTGGCGCACGCCGAAGTAGCGCTGCAGCGCCACGCGGCGCGTCTCGCCGTTCACCTCGGCCCGCACGACGAGCTGGCGGAAGACGTCCCCCGTGGGCACCGCGTGGCCCACGTGGCGAGCACGCAAGGTGAGCCGCAGCACCAGCTCGCCTCCATCGCGGGAGGCACGCGCGGTGATGCTGAGCGAGCGCGCCAAGAGCTCCGCGGAGACGCCGAGCGCGCGGTGGTCCACGCGGCCATCGGCGTTGCGTGGCATGTGACACGAGGCACATGTCTCTCCCCGCCGCGCCGCCCCGGTGTGCTCCCACTCGGTGCGCGTGGCCTGCTGCAGAACGTTCGCGTCGTAGGGCAGCCCGCCGGCTGCAGGGGTCTCCGGAAACGCAAACTCGTGGCACGTGGCGCACTGGTCGACGGAACCCAGCTGGCGCGAGCGCACCACAGCGTGCGGTGCGGAAGCCGCGGCGCGTGACGGGCGCATCCCCGCGAGGATGTGGCCTCCACCGTCCAGGTGGCAGCTGATGCAGGTGATGCCTTGGTCCGTGTCGGCCTGCGCGGGACTCACCCGGTCGGTGGCCAGCGGCGCGTGACAGGCCACGCACTCTTCGGCGGGATGCGGCGCGAATTCGGCATGGAACACACGGTCGCGGAAGGCCTGGGCGTGCAGCGACTCGCGCCACTCGGCGGCCACCTCGAGGTGACAGCCCTCGCACTGTCGCGGCGAGACACCCGCGGCCGCCTGCGGCCCGGCGGGCGCTGACGTGGCGAGCGAGACCCGCTCCGAACGGACGACCGCGCTCACCAGCAGACCGGTGACCAACGAAGCGCTCACCACGAGTGCGCCGACACGGCCAGGCGCTCTATTCGATCCAGACATCGCGCGCGACGTCGTAGAGGAACGTGCTGTGCTCCAGCTCGCCGTCGCACTCGCCACCCCCGTTGTCCACGGGCTCGAACCAACCGAGCGGCGTGTCGGGGCAGCCGCCGGCCTCTTCGTACTCGAAGTGGTCCACCACCACGTCTTGCCGGCGGTCGCGGTTGGTGTCGCGGAACGCCCAGCGCGCCGCGACGCTGGCGGTCGCCATCTCCTCGTCGGTGGGACCCCACGCCCCTAGCCGCGTGGCCAGTTGCTCGCGGCCCGCTTCGTCCCAGATGGCGAGGCTACGCACGCGCTGCTCGAGGGGCTGACCCGAGCGGAAGCCACGCTCGATGTTGATGCCCACCACGTCCAGCAAGAGCTCCACGCGACCGTCACCGTCCAGGTCGCGCTGGGCGAGGTCCACGATGGAGTGAGTGCGGCAGCCTGCGCGGGGGGCGACGTCGAACACCACCGCGATGTCGCCGCCCGTGCCCGCTGGGCGTCGCGCGGGGGTGGCCGCCACGGTCACGAACGCGGCGCCCAGCACGGTGCAGGCGTCGGCACCGAGCGAGTCCCGGCAGTTGACGCGGCTGTCCTCACGGGACGAGCCGCCGGCCACCTGACGCGAAACACACGCTTCCATCTCGGAGTACTCGTATGCCAGGAAGACCTTCTCGGCGCCGTCGGGCTGCGTCTGATGGCTCGCCCTCACCACGCGCGGCATGGCCCCGTGCGCCTGGCGCAGGGTGCTGACGATGCGGCGCCCCATCTTGGTGGGGAGGCCCTCGATCAAGACCGCGGGCTCGCTGGCAGCAGGCGCGGGAGTGGTCTGGGCGGCGCCCTGCTGCAAACCACTCAGCACCAGCACCGGGAGCGCCGAAGCGATGAGGACTGTCGTCCACCATGAGACTCGTTGACTCGCTGCGACTCGCTTCATGGGGCCCTCCGGCATGGATCGATGGGTCAGCCGATGCGAGGCGTGCCACGCCCGCGGTGTGAGGCGCAACTGCAAACGCCTGCGCTGTGCAGACACAACGCTGGATGGGCGACCCCAGATTCCGGTCTCAGCCGCCCTTCGCGCGGCTGACCTGCGCCGCCACTTCCACCAGCCGCGCGCGCAGCCACGCGTGCCCCGGGTCGAGCTCGACGCGCTCGTGCCAGAAGAGATACACGGTGAAGCGCGGGATGGGCAGCGGCGGCGGCAGCACACGCACACCCGCGTGCCGCGCGAAGGTGCGCGCCAGCAGCGTGGGCGCGGTGAGGATCAGGTCGGACTCGGCCACCACCAGCGGGGCAGTGGCGAAGCCCTGCACGCGCAGGGCCACGTGGCGTGAGAGCCCGCGCTCGGCGAGCAGCGTGTCCACCACGCCGGTGCCGCTGCCTTGCGGGCTGATCAGCGCGTGCGGCATGTCCACGAACGCCGCGAGCGTGAGCCGCTTGCCCACGCGGGGGTGCCCGTCGCGCACCAGGCACGAGAACCCATCATCCAGGAGGCGGCGGCGCTTGAGGCCGTCCAAGAACGGCGCGGGCGGACAGATGGCCACGTCCACCTCGCCGCGCGCCAAGAGCCCCTCCACCTCGACGTCGGGCACGGTGCGGATGTCCACCGTCACCCCCGGCGCCTCCTCCGCGAGCTGGCGCATGAGCGGGCCGCCGATGGCGATGCCCACGTAGTCCGTGGTGGCCAGCGTGAAGGTACGCGCGCTGGTGGCCGGATCGAAGCGCGGGTCGTCTTCGAGGGTCTGGTCGAGCGTGCGCAGGCCCTGCCGCAACGGCCCCGCGAGGCCGAGCGCGCGCGGCGTGGGCTCGAGTCCGGTGCGCGTCCTGACGAAGAGCGGGTCGTCGAAGCTCTCGCGCAGGGCACGCAGCCCGTGGCTCACGGCCGACACGGTCACGCCCAGGCGCTCAGCGGTGCGCGTCACGCTGCGCGTCTCGAGCAGCACGTCCAGCGTGACCAGCAGGTTGAGGTTGTGATGAGCGAGGCGCGCGTGGTCCATGACTTGAGTATTGCTCAACTCCATGTGACGTGGAGTCGTTTTACTCAAGTCTTTCCGGAACGCAGGATGGTCTCGAACCCAAGACGCCACGCACGAAGCCGTCGGCGAGGAGCAGAGCCCATGACCATCCTGATCAACACCCCCAACGGAAACATCGGTCGCCCGCTCGCTGAGGCCCTGCTGGCCGCCGGTGAGTCGCTGGTGCTCATCCAGCGAGACCCCTCGAAGGTGGCCGACCTGGCCGCCCGCGGCGCCCGCGTGGTAGCCGGCAGCATCGACGACGCGAGCACCCTCGCGACGGCCTTCGAGGGCGTGGACGCCGTCTTCTGGCTGACCCCGCCCACCTATCGCCCCGACTACGCCGAGTGGACCTCGGGCGCGGCGGCGCTCGCAGCCCAGGCGGCGGCGAAGGCCGGCGTGCAGCGCGCGGTGGTGCTGTCCAGCGTGGGCGCGCACAACGACGGCAACGGCCCCATCAGCCTGATGCGGCACGTGGAGGAGGCCTTCCGCGCGAAGCTCCCGAACGTGCTGGCGCTGCGCCCGGCCTACTTCATGGAGAACTTCGCGCGCGACCTCGGCAGCATCCGCAGCGACGGCGCCTTCTACATGACCGCGCCGGCGGACCTGCCCATCCCGCTGGTGGCGACGCGCGACATCGCCGCCGTGGCGGAGCAAGAGCTGCGCGCCACGTGGAGCGGGCACCGCATCCGCGGCATCCACGGACCGGCAGACATCACCATGACCGAGGTCGCCGAGGTGCTGACCGGCGTGCTCGAGCGCCCCGTGAGCTTCGTCCCCGTGTCGGTCGACGCGGCGCTCGACGGCATGCGCGCGGCGGGGGCCCCCGAGTTCGTGGTCACGCTGTATCGCGGCATGCTCGAGGGCTTCCAGAACGGCCGAGCGGCGCCGGCCGAGGCGCGTGATGCACAGACCACCACGCCCACGTCGTTCGCCACGTTCGCGCGCGAGGTGCTGCGCCCGGCCTTCGCGAGCTGACGTCGGCTCCACGGGGGGCGCATGCAGGCTCTCTCGCCCTGCGCGCGCCCCCTTTTCGCAGTACCGCAATCGGCGTGCCCTCCGTGGCTTCGCTCGGTATCCTGCGCCCACTCATGACCCATCGTCGCCCGCTCGCTCCCGCGCTCTCCCTGCTCACGGCGCTCATCCTCTTCTCGGCGTTGGCCGGCTGCGGTGGCGGGGCGCCGACCGGGACCACCACGCCCGGGTCCACCGGGGCGCTCGACGACGCGAGCTTCGCGCCCACGCGGCGCGCGTTCCACGGGTTGGCGCTCGACGACCCGCAGCGCGAGACCGACCGGGAGCGCTTGTTCGCCTACCTCGACGCGGTCGGGCGGCCCCTCGTGCAGGGTGAGGACTACCAGGCCCTGCTCGACCACTTCCTGGCCTGCACGGACCTCTTGGTGCCGGGGGACTACACCGCCGGTCGCGTGCCGGAGAGCCTCGCGCCGGTGGCGCTGCGCATCGTGGAGCTCGGCTCGCCGCGGGGGGACGAAGGCCCGGTGCTCGGCGCGCTCGAGGTGCTGCGCCACATCGTCATCGAGGCGCCCGAGGGGCAGCCGACCGCCGAAGAGCAATACCAGCAGGTGGCGCAGTGGGGCCGCACCTCGCGGGAGAGCATGCCCGACTTCCTGCAGCGCTACTCCTCGCTGATCGACGTGTGGGAGGCGCACGTTCGCTACGCGTCGTCCCCGCAAGCGCTCGAGACGCTGGCGCAGCTGCACATCGACCGGCGTGACTTCGTGATCCGCGCTGCGTCGGAGACCGGCGTGCAGGGGCTGCTGGCCGAGTACCCGCCGTCGCTGCCGCTGCAGATCGGGCGCATCGCGCCCATCGACGTGGTGGCCGTCTACCTGCGCGTGGGCGACGTGGACGGCGCCATCCGCAAGGTGCGCGAGATGGGCGTGCGCGGGCGCACCGAAGCGCAGCTGCTGGAGCTGCTGCAGACCGCGCAGCAGCGCTCGGAGGCGGGGGCCGAAGCGCTCACGCAGCTGGCCGAGGCCTACGGGCGCTCGCGGCCGGACACCGCACAGGGCATCTGCCGGCGCGGCCTGCGCGACTACCCGCGCGACACGCGCTTCCCGGACTGCCTGGCCACCGTGGAGGCCGAGGCCGGTCACTTCGAGGACGCGACGGCCTGGTACGTGGTGGCCATCGCCCTCGACCCCGAGAACCGCGCGCTCTACGACGAAGCGCTGGCGCAGCTGAACGAGTTCATCGAGCGCGGGGTGTTCGACGAAGACCCCTCTGCGGGGAGGGCGCTCGCGGCACACGCGCGCCGCTTGCTGGACGAGCGGGCCGCCCACTTCCCGGGCTCGCCCGCGCCCGTGACGGTGGCGCAGATCGAGTTCCTGTCCGCCATGGTGGAGCTGCACGCCGGCAACCCCGATGGCGCGCGCGAGCACTTCCTCGCCAGCCTCGAGGCCGGCCAGCTGAACGACGTGCTGCGCGAGTTCGGCACCTTCGAGACGCACCTCGGCCATGGTGAGGCGGGCGCCGAGCTGCTGCGCCAGGCCCTCGACCACACGCTGGGCGAGTCCCTCGAGGTCAGCGTGGTGCGCGCGGCGCTGCTCACCGCGCTGGGTGATGCGTTCCACGTGGCGGGCAACCGCGCGCAGGCGGAGCGCATGTACCGCCAGGCCCTCGGCCTCTACGACGCGGCGCTGCCGCAGCTCGGGGAGCAGGGCATCGGCTACGTGCAGTCGCGCCGCGGCGTGCTGCTGGACGAGCTCGGCTCGCGCGAGCAGGCGCGCACCGCCATCCTCGCGGCGGTCGAGGCGTCGCCCCTCGAGCGCGATATCTACATGGTGCCCATGATGCACCTCACCACGGCCGCGCCCGACCTGCCGCTGATGCGCGAGCTGTACCGGCGTGCGCTGCTGAACCTGGGCCTGGCTCCCGAGTGGAAGGTGTACTTCGCGCTCTGGACCCAGTTCGTGGCGCAGCGGGCGGGCGAGCCGGCCGGCGAGGAGATCGACGCCGTGCTGCAGCGCTTCGCGCGACACGCGCCGTGGTACGGGCGCCTCGCAGCGTTCGGAGCTGGGCAGATCGACGGTGCCGCGCTGATCGCGGCCGCCACCACCGCGGGGCAGCGCGCCGAGGCGCACTTCTACGTGGGCGCGCGACAGACCGCCGAGGGCCACGCCAGCGCGGCCGTCGAGAGCTTCGACGCCGTGTTCGCCACGGGCATGATCAACTACGTGGAGTACCAGATGAGCCGCAGCCTGATGGAGACGCTCCGGCCGAGCGGCGAGACCACCCCGTGACCGACTTCGAAAAGCTGGGGCAGTTCTATCTCGGCAAGCGCGTGGGCACCGACGACGGGGCGCTGCGCGACGAGCTCGTGCTGTACGACGCCAAGGACCTGACCACGCACGCGTTCTGCGTGGGCATGACCGGCAGCGGCAAGACCGGCCTGTGCGTCTCGCTGCTGGAGGAGGCCGCCATCGACGGCATCCCGGCCATCGTGATCGACCCGAAGGGCGACCTCGGGAACCTGGCGCTGCGCTTCCCCGAGCTGCGGCCGGAGGACTTCCTGCCGTACATCGACCCGGCCGAGGCCAGCCGCAAGGGGCAGACGCCCGCGGAGTACGCCGACGGCGTGGCCACGCAGTGGCGCACCGGCCTCGGTGACTGGGGCCAGGACGGCGAGCGCATCCGGCGCTTCCGCGACGCGGCCGAGGTGGTGCTCTACACGCCCGGCAGCCAGATCGCGCGGCCCATCTCCATCATGCGCTCGCTGGCCGTGCCGCCCGAAGAGCTGCGGGCCGATCCCGATGCCCTGCGCGAGCGCGTGCTCGGCGCGGTGAGCGGCCTGCTCGGGATGCTCGGCATCGAGGCCGACCCGGTGCGCAGCCGCGAGCACATCTTCCTCTCCAGCGTGCTGAGCAGCGCGTGGAGCAACGGCGAAGACGTGTCGCTCGCGGACCTCGTGCGCCGCATCCAGGCGCCGCCGTTCACGCGCGTCGGCGTGATGGACCTCGAGTCGTTCTACCCCGCGAAGGAGCGCGCGTCGCTCGCGATGGGCGTGAACAGCATCCTCGCGTCGCCGGGCTTCTCGGCCTGGCTCGAGGGTGAGCCGCTCGACGTGGGGCGCCTCTTGCGGCGAGAAGACGGCCACCCGCGCATCAGCATCCTGTCCATCGGGCACCTCGACGACGCGCAGCGCATGTTCTTCGTGACGTTGCTGCTCAACGAGGTCATCGCGTGGATGCGCACGCAGTCCGGCACGGGCAGCCTG
>CAZEAA010000265.1:0-8604 GCA_964510015.1 uncultured Sandaracinaceae bacterium | reverse complement strand
GGCCAAGGCCGTGCCGCTCCCGGGCGACCGCGAGGTCATTCACGTCCTCCCCCAGGAGTACATCGTGGACGCGCAGGACGGGATCAAGGAGCCCGTCGGCATGGCCGGCGTGCGCCTCGAGGCGCGCGTCCACATGGTCACCGCCGCCAGCAGCTGCGTGGCCAACATCGTGAAGTGCGCGGAGCGCTGCGGCCTGCACGTGGCCGAGGTGGTCCTCCAGCCGCTCGCCAGCGCCCACGCGGTGCTGAGCGACGACGAGAAGGAGATCGGCGCCGTGCTGATCGACATCGGCGGCGGCACCAGCGACATCATCGTCTACGTGGACGGCGCGGTGGTGCACACCAGCTCCATCCCCATCGGCGGCATCAACCTCACCAACGACGTGGCGACCGGTCTCCGGACCCCCATGGCCGAGGCCGAGCGCATCAAGATCAAGTACGGCTGCGCCGCCACGTTCATGATCGACGAGGACGAGATCATCGAGGTCCCGTCGGTGGGTGGCCGCGCCCCGCGCACGCTCTCGCGCCGCGCGCTCTGCGACATCATCGAGCCGCGCGTCGAAGAGATCTTCGTGGCCTGCCGGCACGTCATCGCCGAGACGGGCTACGCGGACATGCTGGCTTCGGGTGCCATCATCACGGGCGGCACCACGCTGCTCGACGGCATGCCGGAGCTGGCGGAGCAGGTCCTGGGGCTCCCGGTTCGACGGGCGGCGCCCATCGGCATCGGCGGCTTGATCGACGTGGTCAAGAGCCCCGCGTATTCGACGGGGGTGGGCCTCGTGAAGTACGGCATGACTCGGATGCAGTCTCTCCCGGTTCAAGAGGAAGAGATCGTCCACGTCCCGGTGGGGACGGGCCTCGGGGGGCGCATCAGCGCCTGGTTCCGCGAGGTCTTCTGACCAGCTGATGGGCGCGAGCCGGGGCTCGCGTCTCTCGAGAACGAACGACGGAACAGCACGGTGATCTCGGGTGGGCGAACCCGTGACATCCAACCAGATGGAGCCGGCGAGCAGCGCCGGAAGGAACACAATGGCTATCTCGATTGAGTTTGCAGACGACGCGGCTCTTCACGCGCGGATCAAGGTGGTGGGTGTCGGTGGGAGCGGCGGCAACGCCCTCAACACGATGATCGCGAGCGGCCTCGAGGGCGTCGAGTTCATCGCGGCCAACACGGACGCCCAGGCGCTCGAGAGCAACCTCGCGCCCATCAAAATCCAGCTCGGGCCGCAGCTCACCAAGGGCCTCGGCGCAGGCGGCAACCCCGAGATCGGTCGCAAGTCGGCGCTCGAGGACGTGCAGCGCCTGGCCGAGGTGCTGGCGGGCGCGGACATGGTCTTCGTGACGGCCGGCATGGGCGGCGGCACGGGCACCGGCGCGGCTCCCATCGTGGCGCAGGTCGCTCGCGATGCGGGTGCCCTCACGGTCGGCGTGGTCACCAAGCCCTTCTCCTTCGAAGGCAATCGTCGCGGCAAGAACGCGCTCTACGGCATCCGTGAGCTGGTCGACTCGGTCGACAGCATCATCACGATCCCAAACGAGAAGCTGCTGCTCCTCGGCGACGAGGACCTGTCGATGCTGGACGCGTTCCAGCGCGCCGACGACGTGCTGCTCCAGGCCGTCCAGGGCATCAGCGACCTGATCATCAACCATGGGATGATCAACGTGGACTTCGCGGACGTGAAGACCATCATGAGCTACACGGGCCGCGCGCTCATGGGCACGGGCTACGCCAAGGGTGAGCACCGCGCGCTCAACGCCGCGCAGTACGCCATCAACTCGCCGCTGCTCGACGACATCACCATCGACGGCGCGAAGGGCATCCTGCTCAGCTTCACCGCGGGTCCGGACATCAAGCTCCGCGAGATCAACGAGGCCGCGTCGCTCGTGCAGGCGGCTGCCCACGAGGACGTGGAGATCATCTTCGGCGTGGTCACCGACCCCGACATGAACGACACCGTGAAGGTGACCGTCATCGCCACCGGCTTCGAGGACGAAGTCCAAAAGGCGGCCGAGGCCCACACCGCGCAGACCGCGCTCCAGCAGCACCTCGCCCAGCCGAGCCGCTACAGCATGCCGCCCGCCCGCGGCACCCGCCCCAGCAACCCCGCGCTGCGCGACGCCATCGCCAGCAGCCGCCCCTCGCGTAGCCCCGCCAGCGCCCCGCGCGCCGCCTCGGTGCCGCCCGCGCCGCCCGTCCCCACGCGCGCGTTCGGTGCCAGCGCCCTGCACGACGAAGCCGTCTTGGACATCCCGGCCTACATGCGCCGCAGCACGCCGGCTGCGACGCGCGACTGACCTCCTCCATCTCCCGTTCGTTCCGAGTAGAGCCCGCCCGAAAAGGCGGGCTCTACTCGTTCCGTCCAAAGAATCCTCAACTCACGTCAGCGTACGTCAACGTAGTCGTGGTCGTGGTCGTCAACGTGCTCCTCGTCGTGCTCGTGCTCGTGCTCATGACCGAACAGCGACTCACCACCCATCAACAACGATCACGCGAACGTTTGTCTCGACGCCCCGGGTTCTGAACGGTTCGAGGCTCGTCATCGTTGGCGAACACGAGCACGAGCACGAGCAGGTCAACGAGCACGAAGACGACGACGCTCACGTCAACGACTACGACTACGTTCTGAACGGGAGCGGGACGCGGCGACGGCGAACCCGTACGTCACGGCCACCTTCCCGAGGTATCCTCCTCGCCATGGCCTCCGCGATCACCGCACATACACGCGCAGTCGTCGCCGTGCTGCTGTCGGTCACCATCTGCCTCCCCGCCTGTAGCCCCGCCACCGCCACCGACCCCTGCAACGCAGACTACGAGACGCCTGCCACCTTCGACCCCGTCCTCGCCGCGCAGCTCCAGACCGCCCTCGACGCCAACCTCGCCGCCTCGGGCGCCCCCGGCGCGTCACTCACCGTGCACATCCCCGGGCAGGGCACCTTCGCGGCGGGCGCAGGCATGCGCGACATTCTCGCTGGCGAGCCCGTCCTCCCGCGCACCCGCTTCCGCGTGGGCAGCATCACCAAGGCCTTCGCCGCCGCAGCCCTCCTGCGCCTGGTCGAGCGGGGCGAGCTGACCCTCGACGATCACCCGAGCGAGCTCCTGCCCGAGCTGGGCCTCGACGCGGACATCACCTTCGCGCAGCTGCTCTCACACACCGCGGGGCTCTTCAATTACACGGACGACCGCGGCTTCCTGGCGCTGAGCCGTGACCCATGGGAGCCCGAGGAGATCGTGGCGTGGTCGCTCACGCACGAGCCGGTCGGTGCCCCGGGTGAGCGCTACCTCTACTCCAACACGGACTTCTACGTGGTGGGCCTCGCGCTCGAAGCGCTGAGCGGCCAGCCGTTCCACGAGCACGTGCGCGAGCAGCTGCTCGACCCGCTCGAGCTGAGCGACACCTCGGAGGAGCAGCACGAAGGGCGCGACTGCGGCATGAGCGAGGGCTACGTGGTGACGGGCGCGCCGGCCACGGACGACATCGACATGAGCTGGACGTGGGCGGCGGGCGGCCTGGTCAGCACGGGGGTGGACCTCTGCCGCTGGGCCGAAGCGCTCTACCGCGGCGACGTCTTGAGCCCCACGTCGCGCGCGTCGCTCACGGCGTGGACCCCGCAGTCCATCGAGGCGTCCGACCCGTACGGCTTCGCGACGCAGCAAGCCACGCGCGGCGGGCGCTCCGTGGTGGGCCACACGGGCAGCACCATGGGCTTCAAGGGCGAGCTGTTCATCGACCTCGAGACGGGGGTGTGCGTGGCCGTCTTGCTCAACGACTTCGTCTCCACGCCGAGCGCCATCGCGCAGCCAGCGTGGTCCGCCGTTTTCGAACACCTCGGCCCGTGACCCCCGTCAGTGCGGCGTCGCGGAGGGCGCGGCGCCATCCAGCTCGAAGCCGGCGAGGAAACGCGCGTCGGGGCGATAGTGGTCCCGCGGCAGCACCACCACCCGGTCGAAGCCGCTCCGCGCCGCCTCGGGCACGGGGAAGGGCAGGTTCGACGCAGGCGCGACCACCTCCGCGACCCGCTCGCCGCCGCGATAGAACCAGAGCTCACGACGGTCCGGCGGGTCCAACACCACCGTCACCTGCGCTGCGCGCTGCACGCCCTCGAGGTCCACGTGGATGCCCATGTCGCGCACGGGCACACGCCGCCGCGCGATCGCGAGCGGGGTCGTGCGCGTCGCGTGCCAGAGCAGGTAGCGCTCCTGGTCGATCCCCTCCATCGCGTCGTGCGTCAGCAGCCATCCGATGGCCTCCCAGCGCTCGCGCGTGAAGAGCGGTCCGTGCGTTAGCTGTCGCACCCGCTGCCAGAGCCGCCCCAGCGCCGGGTCTTCAAAGCGGTCCTCGCCCGTCCGCTCGCTCTCCATGTAGCCGGGCGGGATGGGGCGCGGCAGGTGCCCCGCGCGAAACCGGGGCATGCGAAACGCGGGCAGGCGCGACAACAGCGGGTCCGCCACCGCGAACGGGTCGAGGATGTGGACGCGGGGGCCACTCATCATGCCGAGCACGCCGGCGTGGGCGTCCTCGATGACCCGGCGCGTGTCGTGCGTGGCCGTCTCTTCGGCCAGACGCAGCCCGTGAGCTCCGGACGACGAGGTGTGCGGTCCGCGGCCTCGCTGCCAGGCCTGAACGCTGAGGTCGGCTCGGTAGTAGGCGCGCTCGTCGTACACGCCGAGCCCGCTCTCCACGATGGCGGGCTCGGGGGGCTCCGGGATGGCCGGATGCTGCCCCGCGTGCAGGACGAACGCGTGGGCGGCCAGTGCCACCGCGAGAGCCGCCACGCGGCGCCACCTGGGCTGGGGGGCTGCGTAGAGGGTCGCGAGCACCGCGGAGACTGCGACGGCGGGTGTCCAGAAGCGTCCCAGCATGAAGTCGCCCCCGATGCTGACCACGTAGGTGGTGTGCAGGGCGATGCCTGCCAGCCACGCGGCAGCGGTCCAGCCACCCGGTTGCGTGCGGCGCGCTCGGAAGCGCGCGACGGCGGTCCAGGCGCCGATGGCGATGAGCACCACGGCCGCCGGGTCGCTCCGGAAGAGCGTGAGCAGGTACTCGAGCCCCACGGGCCACGTGTGGCGCGCCGGCAGCCGCGCACCCAGCTTGGCGAGCGCGGTGTTGGCCACCGGCGTGCCGTAGTAGACCAGCGCGAACGCGTACCACGCGACGACGGGGACGCTCGCCAGCGTGAGGGCCTTGAAGGTGGCCCTCGCTCCCTCGGAGCGCAGCGCGCGCACGGCGTGCAGCGCCAGCAGGGGCACCACCAGCAAGACCCCGTCGGGTCGCGTGAGCTGCAGCAGCCCGGCCCACAGCGCGAGGCGCCCGATGCGCACGTCCGCGCGGCTCGCCTCGAGCGCCGCGAGCAGCAGCCACACGTGCGTCAGCGGGTTCTCGAGGCCCGACGTCGCGTAGTCGGTGAACGACGTGGAGCCCGCGAGCAGCAGCGCCACCAGCAGCGTGCGCCGCGGCGCGCCCTGGCCGCGATACGCCAGCAGCAGCACGAACGCGAAGGTCACCGCCAGCCCGAGCAGCATGGGCGTCACGAAGAATTCGCGCGTCACGCCGGTGACGCCGATCAACGACAGGAACCACACGGGGTGCGTGTAGACCTGCACGCGCTGCCCTGCGTTCCACACCGCGCCGCGCCCCGCCAGCACGTTGTCGACGACGCGCAGCGTGATGAATGCGTCGTCGCTGCACCACGCCTGCAGCGCACAGGGGATGACGACCATGGCCGCCACCGCCAGACAGAAGGCGATGACTCGCGGACCGCTAGAAGGCTGTTCGCGCGGCGCCCCCATCCCGAGCGCCTAGTCCGCGGAGCCGAGCGTGAGCGCGAAGCGCGCGGCGTTGGTTCGCACGTAGGCGACGTAGTAGTCGATGTCCTGGCGCGCCTCGAGGAGCCCGTTCTCGACGTCCACCTCGAGCGCCCGCACCAGCTCACCGAGCTGCCGGCTGGGCGGCACCCCGAGGTCCGCGATCAAGCGCGTGCCGAGGCCCTTGGGCAGCGCAGGGAGCTTGCCGTCCTCGTCCCGCACGCCCTCGATGCGCTTCTTCAGCAGGCTGATCTGCCGCACGCCACGGCGTCGCCGCTCCGGCCGCTTGGTGGTGATGTCCGCGCGCCCGAGGTCCAGCAGGTCGGTCAGCCCGCCGTCCATCTGCTTGTAGAAGCGACGCACGGCGGCGTCGGTCCAGCTCTCCTTGTACTGCCCGGGACGCAGGTGGTGAAGGATGAGGAAGTGCACGCGGTCGCGCAGCTCGCCCTCGAAGCCCAGCCGGTCGGCCACCTTGCGCTCGAACATGCGGGCACCCACCTCGCTGTGACCGTAAAAGGTCACGCCCCCGTCCTCGTCGATGCGGCGGGTGCGCAGCTTGCCGATGTCGTGCAGCAGCGCGCCCCAGCGCACCTCCAGGCGTGGCACGGACTGCTTCACCACCTGCTTGGTGTGCAGCCACACGTCCTTGTGCTTCCACTCGCCGTCGCCGAAGCCCACCATCGCCGACACCTCGGGGAGGATGGCGTCGAGCGCGCCGATGGCCAGCAGCGCGTCGAGGCCCACGTCGGGCCGCTTGGACGTCAGGATCGCGTCGAAGCTGCTGCGCAGCGTGGCGAGGGGCAGGGAGCGGAACGCCTCGGCCGGAAGCTTGGCCGGCGCCTGCTCCGCGTGAAGGGGCGTCTCCTCGGGCAGGTCTTGCTCGTCGTCGAGCTCGGCGTGGTCGCCGTCGCCGTCACCGTCGCGATCCCCGTCGCCATCGGGCCCGCTGCTCGCGCTGGCGTGCTTGTCACCCGTCACGCACGTGGACTCGGCCCAGCGCAGCGCGTCCATCGCGAGGCGGAGCGCGTCGTCGGAATCCTTCGAGGGGTCGGTGGCCTGGTGAGTCACGGGAACGGGTCGCTCGCAGAAGGGGGCCGGGGAACATAGAGCCTTCGCCCCTCCGTGCAAGCCCACGCCCCGCGGCGAAGGGGGCCACGCCGAGCCCGGAGCCGGTGTATCCTCCCAGTTCGATGGCCACTCCCAACGACCAGAATTGGAGCCGCATCTGGCTGCTCCCGCTGAGCATCCTGATGGGCGCTGGGCTCTCGGTGTTCGTGATGTCCTACTGGCTGGACGCCGGTAACGTGGCCTCGCTCTGGGACCGGCTCATCGATCCGAACCCCACCGCGGGACGGGATGCGCTGGGAGGCGCGGCCGAGGTCATCTCCGCGGTGCTCGGCATCGCCATCACGGTCGTCGCCATCGTGGTGGAGCTCGCGGCCAACCGTTACACGCACCGCATCACGGAGCTCTTCGTCAGCGAGCCCATCAACTTCCTGGTCACCGGCTTCTTCGTCATCTCGGCTCTGCAGGCGGTGTTCGTGGGCCTCATGTTCGAGACGCTGCCCAGCGGCGTCCTCGGCTTCGTGCCGCGCTGGGGCATCGTGGTCTCCATGAGCATGCTGGCCCTCTGCCTGCTCTTGTTGCTGCCGTACTTCGCGTTCGTCTTCGCGTTCCTGAGCCCCATCGCCATCGTGGACCGCATCCAGCGGCACACCCTCAAGGTCATCGGGTCGTCGGCGCGTCGCAGCGTCCCGGACCGACAGGCCGAGGCCGTGCGCGGCATCGAGCAGCTGGCCGACGTGGGCCTCAACGCCATGGAGCACAAGGACAAGGGCGTCTCGATGGCGTCCGTGGACGCGCTCCAGGCCATGGTGCTGGACTATCAGGCGCTGCGGCCCGCGCTGGGAGACACGTGGTTCGCGGTGGACGGAGAGCTGGCGCACAACCCCGACTTCGTCTCCATGTCGCCAGGAGTGCTCGACGCGGTCACCGCGCGACGCATCTGGTTCGAGATGAAGATCCTGCGCAAGTACCAGACGCTCTACAACGAAGCGCTGAACAAGATGCGCGACATCAACTACTTGATCGCCATCAACACCCGGCACATCGCGGAGGCGGCGCTCAACGCACACAACAAAGAACTCTTCGACGTGGTGGTGAAGTTCTTCAACACCTACCTGCGCGCCACCGTCAACGCGCGCGACGTGCGCACCGCCTACAACGTGCTGAACCAGTACCGCTTGCTGGCCGAAGGAGCGCTGCTCTACGAGAAGGGCGAGCGCGCCATCGAGGTGGCCCGCTACTTCAAGTACTACGGGCAGGTGTCGTTCAGCGCGAAGCTGCCCTTCATCCTCGAGACGGTGGCCTATGACCTGTGCGCCCTGAACGAGATGGCCTTCGACGTGAAGAGCCCGGCCACGGACGCGCTGCTGAAGCTGTTCCTCGAGGTGGACAAGGAGAGCGAGTCCGACATCCAGGAGGCCAGCCTGCGCGGCGTGCGCAAGGCGCAGGTGAAGCTCGCCACCTACTACCTCATGAAGGGCGACGAACGGCGCGCCCGCGAGGTGTTCCGCGACATGCGCAACGAGCGGCACGAGCGCCTCGCCAGCATTCGCGACGAGCTGTCCGGCGTGGAGAGCAGCGAGTTCTGGGAGATCAGCGACCGCGGCGTCAACTTCGACTACCTGGAGCCGGCACGGAAGCGCGAGCTGCACGTGTTCTTCGGCTGGTTCCCGGACCTGCGCCCCGCGCGCGAGTCGGTGGCCGGGCAGGAGCTCGTCCCGGCCGCGCTCCAGG
>CAZEAA010000264.1:0-8639 GCA_964510015.1 uncultured Sandaracinaceae bacterium | reverse complement strand
AGCCAGCCCCGCCATCAGGTCCGACTCGATCCGCTCCACCACCACCGTCCCCGCGCTCATGCCCGCGATGATGCGCTTGCCGCTCAGCGTCACCACGTGCGTGACCCGGTCCAGGTTCCCGTGCGACGGGTAGTCCTCGGCGGCGAGCAGGTCGTAGACCAGCTGGTAGAGCGCGGTGGTCTTGCCCGACCCGCTCTGGCCGGTGGCTACCAGCGAGCGCCGCTGCGACGCGCCGAGCAAGCGCCCGAGCGAGGCACGCAGCTCCGCCCGCGGCTGACCCGTGGGCAGGCGTCCGTCAGCGGCGCGCAGCGTGAGGTCGGTGCCCAGCTTCCCCAGCGAGCCCAGGCCCTTCTTGCGCTTCTCGCCTGCGCCCGCGCCGCCGCCGCCACGCCGCGCAGCGTCCTGATCGAGGTCGTCGAACGGACCACGCCGCAGCTCGAGGCCATCCAACAGGGTCGGCACCTTGGCGCGGAAAGCGACCGCTCGGAGCAGGTCGTGGCCGTCGGTCTGCAGCGCCCCCACGTCGTCCTCCGAGAACTCCGACCACATGTGCCGGAAGTGACGGGTGGCCTGCTCCGCGAGCGGCTTCTCCGGGTCGTACGCGAACCACTCGAGCGGTCGCTGCGGGTGGTAGGCGATGTACATCAGCTCGGTGGCCGAGCGGTGGCGCGGCTCGACGACCACGGGGAAGCGGCCGGTGGTCTTCACGCGGCGCTGCTCGCCTCGCAGGGTCAGCTCGAGGTGGGGACGCTCGAGCACGGTCCCCCGTCCCACGGTGTAGCGCCGCAGGTCCTGGGGCTTGCTCTCCGCCAGCTGCTTCTGAATGCGCTCGCGCAGCTGGGCCTCGAGCTTGATGACGCTCTGGCCCCGCAGCGTGACGTCGCGCTCGAGGCCGAGCCCGAGCGTGTGCCACTCGAGCGTGCCGCCCGGCAGCTTGCGCTGGTAGATGGCGAGGGTGAGGTTCACGAGGCTCCCTCGCCGGCCAGCGGGTGGGCCAGGTTGCGGGCGTGCGCGGCGTCGAGCTTTCGGTCGCGCCGCAGGCTCACGGCCATCACGCCGTCGATCTCGGTCCAGTAGTCGCCGCCCGCGATGGGCAGGAACTCGCCGAAGACGGCCACCATGCGACGCGGCAGGTCCACCACGCGGGTGGCAGGCAAGAGGTGCAGCGCGGCGCTCGGGTCGAACACCGCGGGGGTGACGCGCTCGAGCGTGGCGGGGGATGGAGGCGCCTCCGCGATCACGAAGGACAGCTCGAAGTGTCCGCGCTCGCCTGCCGCGTTCGCGCCGAGCACCCGATGCAGGCCTCGCTCCGCGTGCAGGTAGTTGCCGACCAGCGGGCCGCTGGCGCTGAGCACCACCGACATCGCGGTACGTTCCTCTCGCTCCATCAGCGCGACGAGCTCGTGGAGCTCCATGGCCGGCGCGAACCGCAGCGCGCTCGAGTAGCCGCTCGGCAGGACCAGCCCGGTGGTCCCGCGTGACGCGAACGCCCAGACCTTCCAGCCGCGAGCCCGGGCCTCGACCGCCAGCCCCCTCAGCCAATGCTCGGCCCCCCGCTGCATGTCGCGCTCCTGCAGGTACACGGTGGCGCGGTCGACCGGCTCGGCCGTCATGCTGGCCCGCACGGCCGTCTTGATCAGGCGACCGCGCAGCTGCTCCGCGAGCCCCGGCTCGAGCTCCCCTTCGCGGCTGTCCGACCACAGCGCCCCGAGCAGCAGCTCCTCGAACAGCAGGATCTCCTCGACCACCGCCTCGAGGGCCTCGATGGGCTGGGCCACGCGCCCGACGTCTCGCGCGAGGGTCGCCGCCAGCGGGTTCGACGCACCCGTTCCACGCGCGCGCTGGGCCTGCTGGTTGAGCTGCATGGTCAGGAAGCGCCGACGCTGGAGCAGGCCTTCGATGAGTGGCGAGGCGAGCCACTCGTCGGCCTCGCGCCGCACGCGCGCTAGCTCCCAGATGCTCTCGAGCGAGCGGTGCCGGCCCGAGCGCTCGCCGCGGTAGGCGTCCACGTGGAAGGCGCCGAGCGCGCGCGAGACCAAGCGGGTGCTCGCCGGACCGGTGCTGTCTTCCTCGGCGCCACGGACCTGCACGGTAGCGCCCTCCCACACCTCACCCAGCTCTCCGATCAACCGCGCGAGCGGCGCGGCCAGCGCCTCGTCCAGGAAGCGGCGCATCCCGCGGGCTCCGTAGGCCGGGTCGTAGCCCGCCTCGGCCAGCTTCTCGATGGCGGTGTCGGTCACCTCGAGCACGGCGCGCGCGTCCATGAAGCCCCGTCGCCTCGCCAGCTTCGTCACCATCAGCCGGGTCACGGCCTGCATCTGCTGCGGGTCGAGGGCGACGAACGGCACGATGCGGTCGATGCGGTTGATGAACTCGGGCCGGAAGCGCGCCTCGATGGCGTCGTCGTAGTGCTCCTGATCCGACGCGGCCTTGGCGCCGATGCCCAACGGAGCGCGCGCGCGGTGCGTGGCCCCGAGGTTGCTGGTCATGATCAGGATCACGTTGTGGAAGAACGCGGTCCGTCCCCGTGCGTCGGTCAGGCGCCCCTCGCCGCACACCTGCAGCAGCAGGTCGAAGACGCTCGGGTCGGCCTTCTCGAGCTCGTCCAGCAGCACCACGCCGAACGGCTTGCGGCGCACCTCGCGCGTGAGCGCGCCCTCGCGTGAGTCCGTGCCTCGAATCAGGCGCTCGGCCGCGCTCGGGTCCGCGTACTCGCTCATGTCGAAGCGGATGAGGTGCTCCGCGTCGCCGAAGACCAGCGCCGCCAGCGCGCGCGCCAGCTCGGTCTTGCCCACGCCGGTGGGCCCCACGAAGAGGAAGCTGGCGAGCGGCTTCTCGCCCTGCGACAGCGAGGCTTTGAGCACCCCCAGCGTCTCGATGACCCGCGCCACCGCGTCTTCCTGGCCCACGACGCGCGCGCGCAGCTGCGTGCGCAGACGGCTCGCGCCGAGCGCCTCGGCGGGGTCCAGCAGGAAGCGCGGCACCCCGGTGGCCACGCTGAAGGTCGCGTACGCCTGCTCGGGGTCGATGCCCACGGTCCCCGTAGGGTCGAGGCGCCGCCCGGCCGCGAGCACCTCTTCGTACAAGCGCACGGCCTTCCCCGGGAACGCGCGGTAAGGCACGAAGCGATCGGTCAGTGAGAGGATCACGCGCTCCGTCTCGGGCGTGACCAGCGGCGAGGTGGGCGCGTTGCCGGCGCGGCGCGTGTCGCTGACCACGTGGGCGTGCAGCGCGAGGGTGGCGTCCTCGCGGCTCATCGCGGGCACGGTGATGACGTGGAAGAGCGCCAGGAAGCTCGGGTCTCGCTGGCGCAGCTCGTCCAGCACGTCGCTGGTCAGCTCGCCCACGATGCGCACGCGACCATCGTCCACGAACGGCTTCACGCCGGACGCGAGATCGACGAAGCCGCCGGCTTTGTCACCGAAGAGGTCCGCCAGGTCGTCGAAATACAGGATGGCGTCCAGCAGCGAGGCCGCCTCGAGCACGCGCCGCAGGCGCTCCTGCCACTGGCCGAGGCCGCTCTGCCCCGCGATGAGCTGCGCGCCCGAGGTGGCCCACACCAGCCGGTCCGCCTCGCGGCCTGCGCCCGAGAGCCACGCACGGAAGAGCGCGCTCTTGCCGCTGCCTTCGGGCCCCACCAGCACCACGCCGGTTCGACCGGGCGCCGTGAGCAGCGCCGAGAGCGACGCGTGCTGCGCCTCCCGTCGCACACACGGAGCCGCTTGCCTCGTGTCCGCGTGCAGCGGCTGGCCCACGTGGTCCAGCATCTCGCGCGCGCTGCGCCGCTCGATCTGCTTGGTGAGCTTGCGGGCCAGTCCCGACGCCGCGCCGCGCTGAGCGTCGCGCTCGCCGAGCGACACCTCCATGATCTCGATGTCCACGAACGGCGCAGGCAGCAGGTCGAGCCACTGGCTGGGCGTGGGCTCGATGGCCCGCAGTAGCCGCTCGGCCTCGGCCCGGATGGCGGGCTCGAGGGGCTCGTCGCGCTCCACGTAGAAGGCGTGACGCAGCGGCAGGATCACCACCCAGTGCGCCGTGCCCTTGGGGATCAGCGCGCAAGGGAAGCTGACCTCGGTGGTGTGTCGCAGCGAGTGAGGCAGCTCGGGCCGCCCCAGGTCCACGGTCACCAGCTGACCACGAACGTCCGGAGGGAGCTGGAGGTGAGCCACGTCCGCGGCCGCCAGCTGCAGCACCTGGGCCTCGAGGAACAGGCGCAGCTCCGACAGGGCCTCGTCGCGGTACCCGAAGGACACCCACTCCGGCCGCATGACCGGATACGCCACGCACAGCCCGCTCGACTCCTCTTGGAGCGCGATCAGCGTGCGCAGGGTGCGGGGGGAGAGAGGGTCCATGGGGCCGACATCATACGTACCCACGCGGGCAACGCGTCACGAGTTCTCACGCGACGTCGCGCCCCGACGCGCGAGCAGCAACGCGGCCAGCGGCACCAGCACCGAGAGCCCGATGAACAGCTCGTCGATGATGGCGGGCTCGCGCGCACCGGCGAAGGCGACCCCCAAGCTGAGCGCCGTGAGCACCGGCCCGCTGCGGTGGAACACCGAGAGCGCGAGCCCACCACCCGCGAGCAGGAACGCGTCCGTGAGCAACACCGACGGCGGCGAGCTGCCCGCGAGGTACCCCGCCACCCGCTGGAGAAAGCTGAGCACCAGCGTGCTCACGCAGATCTGCGCGATGCGCCGGTTGACCAGGTTGAACGCGCCGCGGCGACGCCAGGCGAGCACCACCGCGGTCATGACGCCCAGCACGCTCGCGCCCACCACCACCAAGCGGCCGGTGGACGGCTGGAAGGCCGGCCGGTCGAGGCGCTCGACGAAGAGCGCGAGCGTCAGCGCCAGCACCACCGCCGCCAGCCCCAGCGCGGCCTGCGTCCGCTGGCCCGCCCCGAACGTGAGGTCGCGGTCGCGCTCCAACACCACGGCCCGCGACGCACGCTCTTGCTGCTCGCGCCGGCGCGCGGCCAGCTGCTCCTGGAGCTCGGTGTGCGCCACGGTCAGCTCCGGCTGCGACTCGAACAGCGCATGCGCGGCGTCCACGTGGTCGAGCGCCAGCTCGAAGCGCACCATCTGGGCGATGGCCTCGCTCAGCCCCTCGCGCGCCTCCGGGTGCTCCGGCCACACCTCGCGGGCTTGCTCGAACGCGAAGCGCGTCTCGGTGAAGAGCGCCTGCGCGCGTCCGTAGTCGGCCTGGGCCGGGTCGCGCGCCAGCGCCTCGAGCTGCTGCAGTCGCGCGCGCGCGGTGATCACCAGCGACGACGCCGCGCGGTGCTCTCGAAACCGGAGCAGCGCGTCGCGCAGCTCGTTGACCGTCTGGAAGCGCGCCTCGGGCTCACGCGCACAGGCCCTCGTCAAGATCGCCGCGAGCTCCTCCGGCACCTCGGGGGCATAGGCGTACTCATCGCAGCGCGCGGCCGCCGCGACCGTCTCGAGCATGCCCGCGCCGTGGTGGCGCAGCTCGCCAGTGACCGCTTGATGCAAGCTGGCCCCCAACAAGAAGACGTCCGAGCGCACGTCCGAGCGGCCACGCACCATCTCGGGCGCCATGTAGGCGGGCGTCCCGGCGAGCTTGTTGGTGCTGTCGTCGTCGAGCCGTCGGGCCACGCCCCAGTCCAGCAGATACACCTCGCCGAAGTCCCCGATCATCACGTTGTCGGGCTTGATGTCGCGGTGCAGCACCCCTCGGCTGTGGGCGAAGGCGCAGGCCTGACACACCTGCAACACGACCTCGAGGTGGCGCTCGAGCGGGGCGCGCGTGTCGATCAGCTCGTCCCACGAGCGCCCCCCGATGCGCTTCATGATGACGGCGGGCCCCTCGGCGTCCCGCACCACGGCGTGCACGGGCACGATGTTGGGGTGCTCGAGCTGGCCCGTGATGATGGCCTCGTGCAGCAGCTGCCGGGCTGCCCCGTCGGTGGGCGAGTGCGCGCGCTTGACGGCCACCTCACGGGCGAGCGCGCGCTGCTGGGCCAGCCAGACCGTGGCCATGCCCCCCTCGCCCAGCACGTGGTCGAGCGTGTAGTCGCCGTCGCCGCCGAGCGTCAGGATGGCGGGAGGGAGCTGCGACGTTCGTGGCGTCGGAGCCGCCGGCAAGCCCCGGCCGAACGACGCGCGGGGGTCGTCCGTGTCCCTTATGCCCTCGGCGAGCAGGGTCTGGCGCAACGCCTCGAGGTCCGGATCACGCGAGCTGGCCACCGCGCCCCCGACCGCCCCGGCAGACGGCAGCCCCGTGCGGGGGCTCATGGATACAAATAGTAAACGACACTGCGCGCTGCCTCTTGACGCCCCGAGGTACACCGACTAGAACCCGTTCTAGAACACGTTCTAGTTACCGGCTGGAGACGAACATGACGGCGATGGTACGCGATACACGGGAGTACTTCGACACACTCGACGAGCGATTCGTACCGGACGCGGCCCGGGGGGTCAGCGCCACGCTGCAGTACGAGCTCTCCGGCGAGACCGGCGGCAAGTGGTTCGTGCGCGTGCGCAGCGGCCAGCTCATCGAGATCTCGCAGGGCCAGGCCGAGCGCCCCACCCTGACGCTCCGCATGGACGCTCGCAAGTTCGTGGAGATGACCAACGGCAACCTGGACGGGACCCTGGCCTACATGCTGCGCGACCTGCGCGTGCAGGGGAACGTCGCCCTCGCCGGCCGCATGAAGCAGTTCCTGCCCCCGCGCACCACCCACTGACGGGATCGAGAGAACCATGACCGAAGCACTTTCAGCCCCCTACCTCCTCGAGTACACGTATCGGCGCTCGATGGGTCCCGTGATCGGGCGCTTCCTCGAGGGTCTCCGCTACGAGATCCTCGAAGGCGTCAAGACCGCCGACGGCCGCGTCCTTTGCCCGCCGCAGGAGTACGACGAGACCGGCGCCCCCACCACGGGCGAGTACGTCGCCCTGCGCCCCACCGGCGTGCTCAAGTCGTGGACCTGGGTGCCCGTCCCGCGCCCCACGCACCCGCGGCAGACCCCGTTCGCCTTCGCCATCGTGCAGATCGACGGAACGGACAGCTGCATCACGCACATCCTCGACGCCAAGGACCCGAAGCAGCTCCAGACGGGCATGCGCGTGCGCGTGCGCTGGGCCGCGAAGAAGCAGGGCACCATCCAGGACATCGAGTGCTTCGAGCCCAGCTCGCCCATCCTGCCCGGGCCGGTGCACCTCGACTTCAGCGTCATGCCCGGCCTGCACCAGACCGCCTACCTGCGCGGCTTCGAGCAGGGCAAGATCATCGGCGGCAAGTGCTCGACCACGGGCAAGGTGTACGTCCCGCCACGTGGCTCGAGCCCCGTCGATGGCAAGCCCACCGAGGAGTACGTGGAGCTCGCGCACACGGGTGTGCTCACCACGTTCACCGTGGTGCGCATCCCCTTCGAGGGCCAGAAGCTCACCCCGCCCTACTGCTTCGGCGCCATCGTCTTGGACAACGCCGACCTGCCCCTCTACCACTTGATCAGCGGCGTGCCGCACGACGAGATCCGCATGGGCATGCGGGTCAAGGCCAAGTGGAAGCCGCGCGACCAGTGGGAGACCTCGGTCGAGAACATCCTCTACTTCGAACCGACCGGTGAGCCGGACGCCGCGTTCGAGACCTACTCGGAGCACCTCTGATGCGTGACATCGCCATCGTCGCCTTCTCTCAACTTCCGTCCGAGCGGCGCGCCAAGCCGCTGGACGAAGCCGAGATGGTGGAGTCCATCGTCAACGGAGCCCTGGCCCAGGCGGGCCTCACGCACGACGATGTGGGCTTCACCGTCAGCGGCAGCTCCGACTACTTGGTCGGGCGCCCCTTCTCCTTCATCGCAGCCGTGGACGGCCTCAAGGCGTGGCCGCCCATCCGCGAGTCGCACGTGGAGATGGACGGGGCGTTCGCGCTCTACGAAGCCTGGGTGCGCCTGCTCCACGGCGACATCGACGTGGCGTTGGTGTTCGCGTTCGGCAAGGGCTCGCTCGGCCCCATCCCGGACGTCATGAACCTGCAGAACGACCCGTACTACATCCAACCCCTCGGGCTGGATGCCATCAGCTCGGCCGCCCTCCAGGCGCGCGCGCTGATCGACGCGGGCAAGGCCACCGAGCGCGACTTCGCGGACATCGCGGTGCGCAGCCGGCGTGACGCGATGAAGAACCCCAACGCGCAGGTGAAGGGTGAGTTCGACGCGAAGAAGATCCTCAAGGAGGAGCCCTACCTCAGCTCGCCGCTGCGCAAGAGCTTCTGCCCGCCCGTCACGGACGGCGCCGCGTGCGTCATCCTGGCCGCCGGCGACAAGGCGCGCTCCATCTGCAAGCGCCCCGCGTTCATCCGCGGCATCGACCACCGCGTGGAGCCCCATCAGCTGGGCCTGCGCGACCTGACCCAGAGCCCGTCGGCGCGCCTGGCCGGTGAGCGCGCGGGGGTGGGCAAGGGCAAGGTGGACGTCGCCGAGCTCCACGCGCCCTTCGCGCACCAGGAGATCATCCTGAAGCAAGCGCTGGGTCTCGACGACAGCGTGACGATCAACCCCTCGGGTGGCGCGCTCGCCGCGAACTCGATCATGACCGCCGGTCTCATCCGCTTCGGTGAGGCGGCCGCCCGCATCATGGACGGCAGCGCCAAGCGCGCCGTGGCCCACTGCA
>CAZEAA010000263.1:0-8643 GCA_964510015.1 uncultured Sandaracinaceae bacterium | reverse complement strand
GTGCGCATGTCGAAGCGCCACTCGTAGAGCTCGGCCGTCATCTGCAGGTTGGCCATCATCACGGCGTAGATGCCGTCGTCCGGATCGATGGGCGGCAGCGGGTCGAGCACGCGGCAGCCCACCAGCACCACCTCGTCGCCGTCCTCCCACGCGTTGATGGTGTGGTAGACGTAGCAGGGCTCGGTCTCGAACCAGCGCACGCTGTCGCCGCTTCCGCCTTGCGGCAGGATGCCGAAGCGCATGGGTGTCTCGGGCGGCAGCTCGAGCCCCCAGCGCCCCGCGCGCAGCGCCTTCTGGCTCACGCGCAGCGGCGGGTCCATCACGATGACGTGCTTCTCGGACAGCGCCATGTCGTGCGGAAAGCGC
Organism: uncultured Sandaracinaceae bacterium; assembly: GCA_964510015.1. Lineage (GTDB taxonomy): Bacteria > Myxococcota_A > Polyangia > Polyangiales > Houyiibacteriaceae > JADJJE01. Next base: position 8,277 of record CAZEAA010000263.1, on the reverse strand, counting down.
GGCCCCTCGAGCGCGATGTCGGTCAGGTGCACGAGCTCGCCGTCACGGCTGACCACGCCGTAGCGCATGAACGGGGCCACCGGGCCGTAGTCGAAGAAGTGCAGCGCCCCGGTGCGCGGATCCACCTTGGGGTGCGCCGAGAACTTGAGCGGCCGTGCCCCACCGAACGTCAGCGGGCCCTCGGTCTCGAGCGTGCGCGGGTCCACCTGGTAGGGCGCGCCGCACATGTACCAAGAGGTGAGCCCCTTGCCGCGGAAGGCGAGGATGTCCGTGTTGGACGTGTCCTTGTAGGGGGCGCCCGGCGGGTTGTCGCGCACCGGCTCCATCAGCCCCGTGAACAGCGACTTGCCGGCCTCGCCCTCGCGCCCGAACCACTTGGTCTGCACGTAGCGGTTCTGGTAGGTGGCCCGGCCGTCTTCCACGCGCAGCGCGTGCACCATGCCGTCTCCGTCGAACCAGTGGTGCAGCCCGCTCGAGGCGAAGCGCGGGTTCGGCCCGTTGCGCAGGTAGCTGCCGTTCAGCTCGCGGGGCAGCTCGCCGATGACCTCGAGCTCCTCGTGCTCGCAGCGGCGCTCGTCGTCGATGGGGGCATAGCTGCCGCTCAGGTAGGGGTTTTGGTCGCGCATGGTTCCACTTGCATAGCGAAACTCACGCTTGTTTGCAACAGCCGGGTGGCTTCACTCGACCGCGGTGGGCACGCCCCGCAGCCGAGGCGCAGCACCAACGGGGCCCCGCACGCGTGGGTCAGCGTGAGCGACGGGCGCCCGCGCAGCGCGTCGCCGTAGGCGATCAGCGCGACCACCAGCGGATACAGCGCGAGCCCGCGGTCGCTCAGCCGATAGTCCGGAGAACCCTCGTCGCGGCCCTCTGCGCGGTGACTCACGAGCCCGGCGTCGGTCAGCCGGGTCAGGCGCTCGCTCAGGATGTTGGGGGCCGCCTGCGTGGCGTGCTGTAGCCCCGTGAAGCGGCGCTCGCCCATCAGCAGCGCCGCGACCACCTTCGCGGCCCACGCGTCTTCCAGCACGTCGCGGGCGTGTCGATAGGGCTGCCGCGTGGAGCGCGCGCGCGTGGCGCGGGCCGGCTCGCGACCTCGCCCCGCTGCCGGAAGGGGTTGGTCGTCCAGGTAACCCACGCTCACGTCGCGCGCCGTGACACGCTTCCCGCAGGCGTCGCAGCGCGCCTCCGCCCGCAGCGGATGGGCCGTGCCCCGCGCTGGCTGGTGCACCAAGTGGGCCTCGGCCCCGCCGTGCTGCACGTCGAACGCGTCGGCCAACGCCAGTACGGGCAGCAGGCTCGCGCCGCGCTCCGTCAGCGCGTACTCGAAGCGCATGGGCCTCTCGTCGTAGACCTCCCGCGCCACGAGGCCGTGCTCCTCCATGTGCCGCAGCCTCGCGGCCAGCGTGCTGCGCGGGACGCCGAGCGCGCTCTCGAGCGTGGAGAAGCGTCGCGGCCCGCCCACCAGCGCGGTCAGCAGCAGCAGCGTCCAGCCGTCGCCCAGCGCCGCGAGGGTGGTGGGCACGGAGCTCCGTGCGATTCGATCGCGGGTCGGCATGGGATCGGGCTATGGTACCAGCCGCATGCAACCTTCACCGCAGTTCACCCCGCCTCATGATCCGTCCTCGGGCCAGGGCTCCGGCGTCTGGATCTTCGTGGGCTGCGGTCTCTTGCTCCTGCTCGCGCTCTGCGCCGGCAGCGGTGGCCTCATCTACTACGCCATGGGCCGTGGCGCGGCGGCTGGCTCGCCCGGCATGCCCGCGCCCAGTGTGCCCGCGCCCGGCGTGCCCGGCGTCCCACCGCCGGCCCCCATGGGCACGCCGCTGCCTTCGCGCACGGTGCAAGCCACCATCACGCAGGCCATTGGCAATTCGCCAGCGCCCGTGAACGCCACCTGCAACTTCGTGGTCACGCCCACCGCGGACGCCGCCAACCCCGCCAGCATCACGTGCCGCGCGCAGATCGTGTGCGGCGGGCAGCTGCTCTACGGTGGTCCGCAGTCGGGCTACTTCCCGTGCACCGTGAGCGACCAGCCGCCCAGCGTGAGCGGGCGCGACGACAGCACCACCAGCACGGACACGGACGCCGCCATGATGTTGGACACCCCGGCTGGCCAGCTGACGGTGCACGACGACGCCGGCGGGCCCCACGGCGCGTTCAGCATCACCGCGCGCATCGACTCGGTGCTCTGAGCCGCCATGGCGCGCAGGCGAGGGCTACGCTCCATCTCGGTGCCCATCACCATGGGCGCCATCGCCGTGCCGCTCTCGGCCGCGCTCTTGGTGGGCTGGACCGTGCTCTTCGGCCAGAAGATCGCCGAGCAGCAAGAGATCTTCGTGGAGGTCTGGCTGCTCGTGCTGGGCGCCATCTCCTTCACCGTCATCATCGGTGTGCTGGTGCTGCTCAGCTACTTCCTCGCGCGCGAGATCCTCGAGGTGCGCCGTCAGAACAGCTTCATCGACAGCGTCACGCACGAGCTGAAGTCGCCGCTCGCGTCCATCCGCATGTGCCTCGACACGCTGGCTCGCCCCGACCTGCCGGAGGAACACTTCGAGCAGCTGCACGCCATGATGCGCAGCGACGTGGACCGGCTGAACGACTTCATCGACGACGTGCTGCAGTCCAGCCGTCTGTCACACGACGGAGACACGTTCCTCAACCTGGGTGACTTCTCGCTGCACGAGCTGATCCTCGAGGTGACCGACGCCACCCGCAAGCGCCACGGCCTCCCCGCCGAAGCCATCGTGCTGGACGTGCCCGAGAGCTTGCGGCTGACCACCGACCGCCCCGCGCTCTTGCTGGTGGTGAAGAACCTGATCGACAACGCCGTGAAGTACAGCAACGAGCCCATCCGCGTGGACGTCACGGCCAAGGTGGACCCGCGCCAAGAGCGCCCGCTGTGCCTGACCGTGAGCGACAACGGCATCGGCATCCCGCGCCGCGAGCTGAGCAAGGTGTTCCACCGCTTCTACCGCGTGGACCACGAGAAGGTGCGCACCCGCAAGGGCACCGGCCTCGGCCTGTTCGTGGTGTACCAGCTGGTGCGCAACCTGGGCGGCAGCATCCGCGCGGAGTCGGACGGCGTGGGCAAGGGCTCGCGCTTCGTGCTGCGGCTGCCGATCACGGCGACCCGCAAGGTGTGAGCAACAGAGCGGGGCGCGGATTCGGGGGCGATGCGCAGGTGCCTTGTTCTAGGGCATTTGGCCACCCCGGCTCGAGAGCCGGGGCAAGGAGTCCGCGGCTTGGACTCGTGGACAAGTCCCCCCCTCTGGGAGGAACTTGTGGTTCGTGAGCCGGCGAGGTTTGGGTCGCTGGCTTTGGGCAGGCGAATGGCCTGCCGATGGCTCGACGCGCCAGCGGGGAAGCAGGACGACGCTCCCAGCGCAGGGGGAGCAAGCGAGGCCCAGTCCCTCCCGAAGGGGGGGACATTATCCAGGAATCGAGGCCCTGGACTCCTTGCCCCGGCTTTTTAAGCCGGGGTGGCCAAATGCCTTGAAACAGGACCGATTCCCAGATCCAGAGAAGCGAGCCCCCCTGCGTTCCAGCGGCTCAAGGCTCCGGAACGAACTTGTACCCCGCCCCGCGGATGGACAGGAAGTGCTGCGGGTTCTTCCCGTCGGCTTCGAAGCGGCGCCGCAAGCGCGAGATGAAGTTGTCGATGGTGCGCGTGTTGTTGTAGTTGCGCAGCTTCCAGACGTTCTCGAGCAGCTCGTCACGCGAGAGCACGCGGCCGGGGTTGTCCGAGAAGTAGCGGAGCAGGTCCAGCTCCAGCTGGGTTAACTTGACCAGCTCGTCACCAATCGAGACCTCGTGCGTGTCGAAGTCCACGCGCACGGTGCCGAACTGGAGGGTGGCGGTGTCGAGGGGCCGCAGGCCGCGGTCGGTCTCCCACTTCCGGCGCCTCAGCAGCGAGCGCACCCGGGCCAGCAGCTCGGCCAGCTCGAAGGGCTTCACCATGTAGTCGTCGGCCCCGGCCTCGAGCCCGCGCACCCGGTCGTCGGGGGAGGAGCGGGCCGTCAGCATGATCACCGGAACGAAGTTTCCCGCATCCCGCAAGCGCTGACAGAGCTCGAAGCCGTTCACGTCGGGCAGCATGACGTCCAGCACGATGGCGTCGTAGCGGTCCACCCGGATGAGCTTCTCGGCCGCCTGCCTCGCGTTGGCCGCGACGTCCACGTTGTAGCCGTCGAGCTCCAGGTTGAGCTTCAGGCCCGCCGCCAGGTGCGCCTCGTCCTCGACAACGAGCAGGCGCTTTGGCACTTCGGGTTCGCTCATCGGGCGAGCATAGCAGCTCGCCATGACACAACTATGACAAAGCGGGGGCCTGTTGTGATGGAAGTGCCTGCGCCCAACACATTAGGGTGCGACCTATGGTTTCCACTGCCGTCCGCCCCCCGAAGAAGCTGAACCTCTCCATGAGCGAGGTCATCCCCTTCGCTCTCTGTCACGTCATCGTCCTCGGTGCCTTCTTCACGGGCGTCACCTGGCAGGCGTGGGCCCTCTGCTTCGGTCTGCTCTTCATCCGCATGTGGGGCGTGACCGCCGGCTACCACCGCTACTTCTCGCACCGCACCTACAAGACCAGCCGCGTCTTCCAGTTCCTGCTGGCCTTCCTGGCCCAGACCACCGCGCAGAAGGGCGTGCTCTGGTGGGCCGCGCACCACCGCAACCACCACAAGCTCAGCGACCAAGAGGGCGACGTGCACTCGCCCGTGCTCGAGGGCTTCTGGTACTCGCACATGGGCTGGCTGTTCGACGACACCGCGGGCACCGACTACTCGCGCATCCAGGACTTCGCCAAGTACCCGGAGCTCGTGTGGCTCAACAAGTACTTCCTGGTGCCGCCCGTCCTGCTGGGCGTCGCCTGCACGCTCATCGCCGGCTGGCCCGGCCTGCTCATCGGCTTCTTCTTCAGCACCGTGCTGTGCTGGCACATCACCTTCCTGGTGAACTCGCTGGCGCACGTCTCCGGCAAGCGCCGCTTCGAGACCACCGACCAGAGCCGCAACAACTGGCTCATCGCGCTGCTCACGCTGGGTGAGGGCTGGCACAACAACCACCACCACTACCAGAGCTCCACCCGCCAGGGCTTCTACTGGTGGGAGATCGACATGACCTACTACGGCTTGAAGGCGCTCTCCGCCGTGGGCCTGGTGTGGGACCTGCGCGAGCCGCCCGCCCGCGTGCTGGAAGAGGGCCGCGCCAACGACGCCGCCATCAAGGCCGCCAAGAAGGCTTCCAAGAAGGCCGCCCGCCTGGGCCTTCCAGTGGAGCCCGAATTCGAGCCCGCCGCGGAGTGAGGCCCGGCGGCTCGGCGCCACCTTTCAGCGTGTTCTGACGGAGCTTCGGCGGATCGCAGGGGACATTTCGAACACCGACAGCGTATGATTCCTTGGTCGCAGCCGGCCTTCGTCCGGCCCTTGTGAGAGGAACACCACGGTGAAGCTGAAGCTCTGTCTCATTGCCCTCCTCGGGGCCATCTCGGTCGGCTGCTCCGGCTCGGGTGGCTCTCCCTCGGGAACGCCCGCCCAGCAGCCCGCTCAAGCGGCCCGCCCGCTGTTCGAGCAAGACGGAACGCTGGAAGCCGGTGGCCACGTGAACCTGAACGTGCCCGTGGAAGCGGGCGAGCAGGTGGTCGTGACGCTCACCGCCACGGAGTTCGACCCCATCCTGGAGGTCACGCCTCCCGGAGCGGCGCCCCTCACCAACGACGACTGGCGCGGCAGCCGCACCGAGTCGCGCCTCAGCGTGATCGTCAGCGAAGGCGGCACCCTCAAGGTGGGGGTGACCAGCTTCTCGCCCGGCACCGGCGGCGCCTTCCACGTGCGCGTGGACCGCGGTGGCCTGCCTGTGGTGGCCCAAGCCGCGGCGGGCGTCACCGCCACGGGGCCCAGCGCGCCGGGTGGCCTGCCGAGCGGCATCACCAGCCAGATGGCCGTGGCGCCCGCCACGCTGCAGCCCGGTCAGTCGTACCAGGGTGAGATCGGCGCGGGCGACGCGACGCTCGCCGACGGCAGCCGCCAGGAGCAGGTGCTGGTCAGCGGCGCCACCAACGGTCCGCTCTCGCTCTTCATCCAGGCGCAGACGCAGGTCATCCCGAGCGCCGTGGTGCTGGACCCGCAGGGCCGCGCGCTCAGCGCCGCCAGCAACGGCTCGTACACCATCACGCAGCCGGGCACGCACCGCGTGCAGCTCATCGCGGCGGCGGGCCAGACGGCCGGCTACAGCATGCGCCTCAGCGCGGCGGCTGCGGCCCCGGCGGCGGCGCCCACCACGCCGCAGCTCTCGCGCGCGCACCACCAGCTGCCCACGGGCGGCACCCCCACCAACGTGGCCATCGGTCAGCGCGTGCAGGGGCAGCTCAACGGGTCGGCCTCGCTGCCCACCGGCGAGCCCATGACGCTCTACTCCTTCAACGCCACGGCGGGTCAGTCCATCACGGTGGACCTCACCTCCACGGCGTTCGACCCCTACCTGGTGGTCATTGGACCGAGCGGTCGCCTGTGGGAGAACGACGACGCGGGCGGCGGGCTCAACTCGCAGGTGATGTTCGACGCCGACACAGCGGGCACCTACCGCGTGGTCGCCACCGCCTACCGCGCGGGCATGACGGGCGCGTTCGACCTGGGCATCACGCTCGGCCAGCGCGGCACCACGCCCACGCCCACGCCCGGCGCGGCTCCCACGGCGCCCTCGGCTCCGAGCGGGCCCGGCAACTCGCAGCGCGGCGCGCTCGCGCAGGGCGACGCCACGCTGAACTCGGGTGAGTTCATGGACACCTACGAGATGACCTTCCCGGCGGGCCAGGCCGTGCACCTCGAGGCCGTGTCCACGGCGTTCGACACGTACCTCATGGTCCGCCCGCCCAACGGGCAGCAGCAGGACAACGACGACCAGGCCTCGGGCAACACCAACGCCGCGCTCGACTTCGTGTCCACCGGCGGCAGCTACCGCGTGATGGTCACCAGCTACCGCCCCGGCGAGGTGGGCGACTACGAGCTGCGCGTGAACCAGGGCGGCGCGGCCCCCAGCAACCCGGGCACCACGCCGGGCACCACCCCGCCCGCCACGAACCCCGGCGGTCGTCCGGCCACCGCGGCCACCGGCGCCACCGTCACGGGCGCGCTCGCGCAGGGCGACAGCACCATCCAGAGCGGCGAGTTCGCGGACCACTACACGCGCACCTTCGACGTGGGACAGCCCATCGAGATCCGCCTCACGTCGTCGCAGTTCGACCCGTACATCATCGTGACCAGCCCGAGCGGCCGTCAGATGGACAACGACGACATCAACGGCCAGACGCGCGACGCGGGCGTCAACCTGCCCGCCGCCGAGGCCGGTGAGTACCGCATCATGGTCACCAGCTATCGCCCGGGCGAGGTGGGCAACTACAACCTCACCTTCGGCGCCGGCGCCGCAGTGCCTCGCCCCAGCACGGGCGGTGGCGGTGGGGACGCCGGCCAGGGCGGCCGCATCTTCGGCGTGTTCGTGGGCATCTCGGACTACCCGGGCAGCGGCGACCTCCCGGAGTGCGCCAACGACGCCATCAAGCTGGCGCAGGCGCTGCGCGAGCGCAGCCTCTTGGTGGAGACCCGTCAGGTGGTGCTCACCGACAGCCAAGCGACGCTCGCCAACGTGCGCGCCGCGATGCAGCGCATGGCCACCGAGGTGCGGCCGGACGACATCTTCGTCTTCTTCTACTCGGGCCACGGCAGCCAGGGCTCTCCCGGCTCGCAGGACGCGCGTGAGATCGACGGCATCGACGAGAGCATCGTGCTCTACGACGGACAGATGGTGGACGACGAGATGGGCCGCCTCTTCGACGGCATCCACGCGCGCCTCGCCGTGCTCTCGCTGGACTCCTGCTTCGCGGGCGGCTTCGCCAAGGACGTGGTCACCCGTCCCGGTCGCGTGGGCCTCTTCAGCTCGGAGGAAGACGTGCTCAGCGCCGTGGCCGGCCAGTTCCAGGCGGGCGGCTACTTGAGCCACTTCCTGCGCACCGCCTTCCAGGGCGCGGCCGACGCGGCGCCGAACGACGGCGTGCTCACCGTGGGTGAGTTGACGCACTACCTGCACCGCCAGTTCGCCCAGCACGCGGCCGACGTGGAGATGCAGGGCGCGTATCAGCACCTGGTGGTGGACCGCGGCGCGGTGACGGTGGACCAAGTCCTCTGGTCCTACCGCTGAAGCGCAAGCGCGGCTGACGCAGGAGCCCGGTTTGGCGGATGCCAAGCCGGGCTCTTCTGCGTCCGTCAACGTAGACGTAGACTAAGACGTCGACGT
>CAZEAA010000262.1:5490-8656 GCA_964510015.1 uncultured Sandaracinaceae bacterium | reverse complement strand
GAGCAGCACCGACGTCGCGGCACCCCCCGCTGCACCGTCGAGCGCTCGTGCGCTGAAGACCGAGGCTCCCGCCTCGCGTCGCGATCTCGACAAGGTCGAGGAGCCGGTCGCTGCGCCCCCCGCGCCGCCGTCCGAGTCCCTCCCGCCTCCGCCCGCGCCACCCGCCTCGGTGGCGACCGCGGGGCCCTCCGCGGTGGAGCCTGCGCGCGCTGCGGCGCCGCCACCCGGGGTGGGCATCGTCCTCGGCCGACACGTCAGCGCGGGCGCATGGGTCGCCTTGGCCCTCGCGCTCACGGACGTCACCGTCGGCGCCGCCCGCGCCAATTCCAGCGGGCTCTCGTTCCCCGACCGCATGCTGGCGCTCGGCAACATCGCCGCGATGCTCGCGCCCATCGGGCTCGCCATCGGGCTCGCCGTGGGCTGCGCCATGCTGGTGCTCGTGCACACGCCCTGGTTCGATGGCGTGCGTCGCTCGTACCGCGACCGCCACACCCTGTTCCAGAAGGACCCCGCGGCCTTCGCGTCGTCCTTGTCGGTCTCGCTCGCGGTCGCGGGCTTCGCCATCGGCATCTCGCGCGGGATGCAGCACTTCGCCACGCGCTACCACGACCCGCAGCTCGCCTCGTGGGCCATGAGCGCGTTCTCCCTCGGCCTGGTGGCGGCGCTGCTGCTGGCAGCGGCCACGCTGCGCGGCCTGATCCTGCCCATCGCGCGGCGCCTGCCCTGGCGCCTCGCGTCCGTGGGCATCATCGGTATCGTGGTCGCGGCCGGCGTCGCAGCCTTGGTGGTGGGGCTCGCCCTGCGCGCGCCCCTGCTGCTGCGCGCCTACGACCCGGTGATGCTTGCCTATGCGCCGGGCGTGTTTCTGCTCTACGTGTTGCTGGCGTTGTTGCTCCGGCAGCGGCTGCGCGCGCGCGGCACGCGGGTCCTAGCGGCCATCACCGTGGTGCTCTCGCTGGGCCTGCTGGGCTGGACGGGCGCGACCTACGGCGGCCGCAACCGCGTGCGGGCCCTGGTGGAGCAGGACAGCGTGGTGGGCAGGCCCACGCTGCGCGCGTACTTGGCGCTGACCGACCGCGACGGGGACGGTCACGCCTTCGCGTTCGGCGGCAGCGACTGCAACGACCAGGACGCGGACGTGCATCCCGGCGCGGTCGATCTTGCGGGCGACGGTGTGGACGCCGACTGCTTCGACGGAGACGGCTCGCGTGACGTGGCGGACCTCGGCTCGGGCCACTACGCGCCGCGGCCTCCGGGCCTGCAGACGCCCAACATCCTGCTCATCTCGGTGGACGCGCTGCGCCCGGATCACCTCGGCTGCATGGGGTACGAGCGCGCGACGTCCCCGGCAATCGACGCGTTCTGCCGGCGCGCGGTCCGTTTCGAGCGCGTGATCGCGCAGTCGAGCCGCTCCATCCGCTCCATCCCGGCGGTGTTCACCGGGCGCTATCCGTCGCAGGTGGCCTACGGCAGCGAGTACCTCTGGCCGTCGCTGCAGCGCGAGAACCGCACCTTCGCCGAGGTGCTGCGCGGGGGCGGCTACCAGACGGCGGTGACCATGGGCACCGACTACTTCACGCGCGTGGACGGCTTCTTCCAGGGCTTCGTCACCGTGAACCAGATCGCCGAGTACCGCCCCGCGCGCGAGCGACCCGTGGACGAGGCGCTGCTCCAGCTGGACCACCTGGTGGAAGGCGCCGCCCCGTGGATGCTCTGGGTGCACCTCTTCAACGTGCACGAGCGCTACCTCTGGGACCGCACGCCCAGCCAGTTCGGGAGCGGGCTCATCGACGAGTACGACACGGAGATCGCGCTCGCGGACGCCCAGGTGGGGCGCCTGCTCGACAGCCTCGAGGCCCGCGGCCTGAGCGGCAACACCGTGGTGGTGCTCATGTCCGACCACGGCGAGGCGTTCTCGGAGCACGGCCACACCGGCCACAGTCAGGCGCTCTACAACGAAGAGGTCTACGCCACGCTGATGATGCGGGTGCCGGGGGTGGAGCCCCGCGTGGTGACCAACCCGGTGGCGTTGTTCGACGTGATGCCCACGCTGCTGAACCTCGCCGACATCCCGCTGCCGGAGCCCGTCCCGGCGCGCAGCCTGGTCTCCGCGCTGATGGGCACCGAGCCCGACCCCGAGCGCCTGATCTTCACGGAGCTCATGCCCGATGGGCTCTATCCCTACGATCAGAAGGCCATCTACCGCGGCAACCAGAAGCTCATCTACTGGACGCGTGAGGGCACCTATCAGCTCTTCGATCTCGCGACCGACCCGGACGAGCGGCACGATCTGTCCGACGCGCGGCGCGAGGACGCCCTCGAGCTGCTGGGCCTCCTGCGCGCCTGGATGGCGCAGACCCATCGTCCCGAGAACCGCACCGAGGACATCGTGGCCGACGCGCGCTTGCCAGCCGTCCCCGTCACCATGACCACCCGGCTCGACGCCCAGTTTCCGGGCGCGTTCACCCTGCTCGGCTACGACCTGCCGGAGACGTCGTTCCAGCCGGGCGAGCGCATCCTGGTGGACTTCTACTACCGGGTCGACTCACGCATCGACAAGGACCTCTTCTTCTACGTGAGCATCGAGGGGCCGCCGGGGTTCCCGATCCCCCCGCACTTCCACGCGCACCACTACCCCATCCACGGGCGCTACCGCACGCCCGACTGGCGGCCGGGCGAGATCCTGCGGGACTCGGTGCAGATGGTCATCCCGCGTGAGATCCGTCACCCCGTGGATCTGCGCATCACGCTCACGGTGCTGGATGACCGGTTCCCGATGGAGTTCCGCAGCGCGCGCACGGCAGGCACCACCATCGAAGTCGGGCGCGTCACCGTCCACTGACGGGGCGGCGTTCACCGAGGGGCTGCTGGGACCTCCTCCTGCGGGACCTCCACGCGGGGCTGGAGGTCGAGTGAGCTCAGCACCACCGGGCCGCCGATGACGTGCAGCTCCACTTCGTTGACGCCTGTGCGGGCCACGCCGGGCGGGATCGGGAAGATGCCCGGCCTCCAGGTGGCGAGGACGGGCTGCTCGCCGAGGTCGGTCCCGTTCCAGATCACCTGCACGCGCCCTTCGCCCGCGTTCACGCGGCGGAAGCGCAGGCTCAGGGCACCGACCTCGTCCAAGAAGAGCGGCAGCAAGAGCCGCGCGCGCTCACCGGGGATG
>CAZEAA010000262.1:375-5480 GCA_964510015.1 uncultured Sandaracinaceae bacterium | reverse complement strand
GGGTTGCCCTTCGCATCCTGAATCTCGACGCGCACGCCGCCCGCCGCCGACGTCGCGAAGTTCACGGCCAGTTTCTGACCGGCGAAGGTCAACGTCTTCGTCACCATCTCGCCGCCCGCGTAGGGCGCGACGACCGCCGCGAAGCCGTCGGCGGCGTACAGCGCGTGCAGCGGCAGGCCCCCGAACTCCGCATCCGTCTCGCCGTGGCGCGGGGAGCGGTCCTCGTACTCGGCGTAGTACAGGCTCATCCCGCGCATCGCGTCGTAGCGCATGGGGTGCGTACCGAAGCGCAGCGCGAACGGGAGCGAGGCCGGCCACGCGGTGGGGCTGCCGACGGCCTCGTAGGTCACGCTGGCCACCTCGTGGAAGATCTTCTCCCAGATCAGGTCGGAGCGGCCCTCGCGCCAGTTCTCGATGCGCCCCGACGCGACGCCACGCATCGCTCCGAGGTTCCACACGCAGAACGCCGCGATCACCAGGCCCAGCAAGGACCCCGCCAGACGGCGCGGCTCGCGCTCCGCATAGCGAAAGACCGACCCCAGCACCAGCGCCATGCCCAGCCCGAGGGGCGCGCTCATCTCGGTGAAGCGTCGGTTCGAGAACCCCATGGAGCCCCAGTAGTCCCACACCGCGCCGTTGATGTAGACGGTGAGCCCGAACGCGACCACGAGCGCGATGGCCAGCGGGCGGATCCCCGCGGCGGCGCGCCGGCGCGAGAGCGCCCCCTCGAGCAGGCCGATGACGCCGAGGTAGAGCAGGGGGGTCCAGGTCAGCAGGCCGTTGGTGCTGGCGAAGAGCACGCCGTCGAGGCTCGGCTCGCTCCAGCGCATGTAGTGCGGCCCCTGCGGCATGGCGAAGTACGAGCCGTAGCTCACGTGCCACGCGTGGAGCTGCGGCGAGAACGCCAGGAACGCGCACCCCACGAACATCACGCCGACACCCACCATGCGGAGCGCGCTGCCGTGGCGCTTGGCGCGCAGGTCCTGCGCCGTCAGGTACAGCCACTCGCCGAGGGGCGCGAACACGAACACCACGTTCTGGGGGCGCATGAGCATCGCGAGACCCAGCAGCCCCCCCAGCATGGCGAAGCGCAGCGGGTGGCGCGCGTGCGGGCCGCTGCGCGTGGCGTCCCAGCGCTCCACGAACAACGCCACCGAGAAGGCCGCCGGGGCGTGCCCATACGAGGTCAGCCAGGCCCCGTAGTAGGACAGCGGCGAGGCGAACGCGATGCCCGCGGTGGCCAGCAGCGCAGGGCCCACGCTCGTGTGGCGACGGGCCATGCGGTAGAGCAGCAGCAACGTCAGCAGCGCCAGGATCACCGTGCCGAAGAGCCCGAACCCCGTGAGCTGCCCGCGGCAGGCCCCGGCGACCGCCGGGTCTTCGCTGAGCGCGTCTGGCACGAAGTGGCGCCCGATCCACAGCATGGGCGTCCAGGCGAGCGCAGGGCCGGGGCTCCACTGGTTGCGCGGCCCGAGCCCCTCCGCGTGAGGCCGAGCCATGTCCCACGGGTCGCCGCACAGGGCGTAGTCGTTCGCCAGCAGCATGTCGCCGTCGAACGCGAGCGAGCGCGCCCACATGTACGTGTAGTAGCCGTCCCCCTGCAGGCCCGGGATGGGGCTCATGGCGTGCATGACCACGAACCCGAGCGCGATGGCCAGCAAGCCGATCCGCTCGGGGGTGCCCAGCCGCTGCAGCGCACGCTGCGCGCGGGCCCCTCGCTTGGGAGGCCGGTGACGGGTGCGGTGGGGTGGCGGGTCGGGGGTGACGGTCACGAGGCTGCGCGGCTGGGGCGGGCTGACCCGCTGATGTACGAAACCCGACGCTCGAACTCAAGCATAGTGCTTTCCGGCCACACGCGACCTGCTAGCTTCGCGCGCGTGCCACAACCCCCGCCGCCGCTCTCGGGCATGGACCTGCCGCAGGTCGCTCCTTCGTCGCAGGACGAAGCGGACGCCGAGGACGCGCGCGCGCGCTGGCAAGGGGAGGGGGTCGTCCCGCGGGCGCGCCCTCGTGTGGGGGCGTTCGCTCCAGTGCGCCGTGAGCGAACGTGGATCCCGTGGCTCGTGATCGCGCTCGCCACCGTGCTGGGCGGAGGCGCGCGCATGGCCACCGCCGACTGGGGCCTCCCGTATGCGCTGCACGTCGACGAGAAGGGCTTCGTGGTGCACGAGGCCCTGGCCGCCGAGTACCGTGGGCTCCGCACCGGCGACTTCCGCCCCTACAGCACGGCCTATGGCCCGCTGGTCTTCCAGCTCGTGATCGCTACCAAGTGGGCGGTGTTCGGAGGGCGCGACGAGGCCCGGCGGCTGGCCCTTCGCTACGAGAGCGAGGGCGACTACCTCCGCCACGCGTTGCAAGCGAAGACCACGCCCAGCTCCATCTCGCTGCCGGACCTGCTCTACGCCCTGCGCTTGCTGGCAGGTCTGCTGGGGGCGCTGACCATCCTGCTGCTGGGGCTGACCGCGGCTCGCCTCGAGACCCCGCGCGCAGGGGCCTTCGCTGCCACCCTGGCCGCCGCGTCGGTGGGCTTGTTCCAGGTGGGGCACTTCTTCACCGCCGAGTCCGTCCTCGTCTTCGCGCTCGCGCTCTTCCTGCACGCCTGCGCCAAGCTCGCTACGGGGCCGGCGCGCCTCGGCGGCGTCCTCCAAGCGGGCGTGTCCATCGCCCTCATCGCCGGCAGCAAGGGCCCCGGCCTGGTGTGCTTGGTGGCGCTGCCCGCCGCCCTCGCCAGCCACCGGCAGGTCGCGGGCACGCCCTACGCATGGCGTCGCCGCGCGCTGGCGCTGCTGCGCGCCGGCTTCAGCGCGCCCATGCTGCTCAGCCTCGCGGTCGCCGCGCTGGCGTACGCGGCGCTCAACCCGTGGCTCGTGTCCTCCGACCCGGCCGCCTATTTCCGGGGCATCGCGGCCAACCGCTCGGGCTCGGCGTTGCTCGTGCTGCAGTTCACCGAGCGCGAGTTCGACTTCTACGACTGGCGCTTCACGTACAACGAGTCGGTTCCGTTCTGGCCCCACCTGGTCACGTTGCTGCCGTACGCGCTCGGCGGACCGGCGTGCCTGGCGGCCTACCTCGGGTTCGCGCGCGGCGTGGTGCGGCGGTCGGCCCTCGACCGCATCGTCTTCTGGGGAGCGCTTCCGCCGCTGCTGCTCGTGGGCGGGTTCGCGGTGGCCACCGTGCGCTACGTGCTGCCGGCCGTGCCGGCCCTGATCCTGGGGGCCGCCAGCCTGCTGGCCCATCCGCCGCGCCTGGCGCAGCCCGGGTCGTCGGCCACCCCCGGGGCTGGCCCGCACCCGCTGCGCGCGAGCCTGGTGGCGTTCGCCGTGGCGGCTGCCGTCGTGTTCGTGGTGGCCTTCACCAGCGTCCGCTCGGTGGCCTACGCCCTCATGTTCACGGAGCCCGACCCGCGCGTGCTCGCGGGCCGCTACCTGGCCGAGCACGGCGCCCCCGGCGACATCGTGGTGCTCGAGCCCGAGGGCTCCTACACGGCCGTGATGAACGACGACTACGACGCGGTCGGGCGTGTGCTCCCCGACGCCGACGGGGGAGGGCGCTGGCTGGCCAACAGCGTGCCACCCGAGGCGTCTCGCCTGCGAACGCGTCGGCTCTTCACCGGGCGCCCCGACGCCGCCGAGCTCCCCCGGCACCTGAGCCGCACCCTCTCTCGCGCGCGCTACGTGGTGGTGGGCGACTGGTACCACCGGCGTGCGCTGCACCCGAGCGCGCCCACCCGGGCCCCGGGCCGGTATGCCTTCTATCGGGCGCTCTTCGCCGAGGAGCTCGGCTTCCGGGTGGTGGCCCACTTCCCCCGCGCGCCGCGCTTCCCGAACTTCGACTGGGGCCTCACCTGGGACGAGACCGACGAAGAGGCCCTCAGCGTCTGCTTCGACCACATGCCCGTGACGATCTTCGAGCGCGTCCCGACGGAGCCCGCCTCCTCCCCGGGAAACCACGAATAGAAGCCGCTGCGTGCAACGTCCTTGCCACGCCTCGGGCCGGTGACTATGGTCGCGAGTATGTCCGACGAAGACGAGATGAGCTCCCTATCGACACCGCCCGAGGGACCGGACGTTCGCTTCGACGACGAGCTGCCCGTCTTGCCCATCCGCAACGCGGTGCTCTTCCCCGGTGCCGTCGCGCCGTTCGACGTGGGTCGCCCGCGCTCGGTCGCGCTGGTGGAAGACATCGAGAGCGCCGACCAGCCCATCATCGCCATCTTCGCGCAGCGCGACCCGTCCACGGACGACCCCATCGAGGGTGACCTGTATCCGGTGGGCGTGGCGGCGCGCGTGCTGAAGGCGCTCAAGCACAGCTCGGGCAACTACAGCCTCATCTTGCAGGGCCTGGTGCGCATCCGCCTCGAGCACGTGGTGGAAGAGGAGCCGTACCTCAAGGCACGCATCTCGCGCCTGGACGAGATCCCCACCGACGACGTGGAGAGCGAAGCGCTGGCCATGAGCCTGCGCGACATCGCCAAGCAGGTGGTGCAGCTCATGCCGGAGCTGCCGCGCGAGGCCAACTCGCTGCTGGACAGCATCCAAGAGCCCGGCCAGCTGGCGGACCTGGTGGCGGCCAACCTGGACGCGCCGGTGGAAGACAAGGCCCAGCTGCTCGAGACGGTGGACGCCAAGGAGCGCATCCGCAAGGTGCTGCGCCTGCTCACCCGTCAGCTGGAAATCCTCAAGATGCGCGAGCGGATCAACTCGCAAATCAAAGAGGAGATGGGCAAGAACCAGCGCGAGTACGTGCTGCGTCAGCAGCTCAAGGCCATCAAGGAAGAGCTGGGCGAAGAAGAGGGCGACCAGGGCGACCTCGACGTCGTGGAAGAGCGCATCGCCAAGGCGAGCCTCCCCGGCGAGGCCGACAAGGTGGCGCGCAAGCAGCTCAAGCGGCTGCGGCAGATGCAGGTGGGCAGCGCCGAGTACACGGTGGTGCGCACGTACATCGACTGGCTCTTGGACGTGCCCTGGAGCCGCGAGACCACGGACAACCTGGACATCGCCGCCGTGCGCAAGGTGCTCGACGAGGACCACTCGGGCCTCGAGAAGGTCAAGAAGCGCATCGTCGAGTACTTGGCCGTGCGCAAGCTCAAGAAGGACAAGAAGGGG